>NZ_JBEYVP010000008.1:0-304483 GCF_040644035.1 Streptomyces sp. NPDC047042
ACGGGCTAAAAATTAGCCCCTCCGGCGTTTGAGGAGCGGGGGTTCGGGGGCAGCGCCCCCGAGACGGATGGGACGGGTAGGGGCGGCGGGGGCGAGAGAACTCCTCAGCCTTCGCCCTCCGTGTATCGGCGTACCGCCAGGGGGAGGAACACCCCGATCAGCACCACGCACCACGCCAGCGACCCGGCCACGGGATGGGAGACCGGCCACGCGGCGTCCACCGGGACCGGCGCGTTGCCGAACAGACTCCGCAGCGCCGTCGCGACCGCGCTGATCGGATTCCACTCCGCGACCACTCGCAGCCACCCCGGCAACCCGCCCGTCGGAATGTACGCGTTAGACAGCAACGGCAGCAGAAACGTCGCACCCCCCAACTGCCCGGCCGCCTCCTCGCTCCGGGACAGCAGCCCGAGATAGATCCCGATCCACGTCGTAGCGAACCGGAAGAGCAGCAACAGACCCACCGCTCCCACCGCCCGCAGCGCCGACCCCTCGATCCGCCACCCCACCGCGAGCCCGACGAGAAGCACCGGCACCGTCCCCGCAGCGGTCACCACGAGGTCCCCGAGGGCCTGCCCCAGCGGTACGGCGGCCCGGCTGATCGGCAGCGTACGGAGCCGGTCGGTCACGCCCCGGTGGGTGTCCTGGGCGGCCTGGAACATGCCGGTCATGATGCCGTTGGCGGCGGTCGCCACCAGCAGCCCTGGCACCAGGAAGGCACGGTAGTCCTCGCCGGGCATCGCGAGGGCGCTGCCGAAGACGTAGCCGAAGAACAGCAGCATCGTGATCGGCATGGACTGGGTGAGGATCAGCAGCCCTGGGTTGTGCCGCAGCCGCCGCAGCTGCCGGCCCAGCATGGCCGTGCCGTCGTACACCAGGGCGGAGGCTACGGAGGGCGCGGAATTCTGCATCGTCATGCTGCGAGCTCCTTGCGGTCCGTAAGGCGGAGGAAGACGTCGTCGAGGGTCGGTGGGCGCAGGCTCACGTCGAGCAACGCCACGCCCGCTGCGTCGAGTTCGCGCACCAGCCGGGGAAGGGTGATCGTCGCGTCGGTGGTGACCGCGCCGACGGTGAGCAGGTCGTGGTGCAACACCGGGGTGGAGCCGGTGAGTTGGTCGAGGACGGCAGCCGCGCCGAGCAGCGCGTCGGCGTCGGTGACCGCGATCTCCGCGTACGAGCCGATGAGCGCCTTGAGTTGGGCGGGTGTTCCGGTGTGGGCGACCCGGCCGTGCTCCACGAGGGCTATCTCGTCGGCGAGTTGATCGGCCTCCTCCAGGTACTGGGTGGTCAGGACAACGGTCGTACCCTCCTCCTTCAGTTCGCGCACGGCCGCCCAGATCTGGTTGCGGGCGGCGGGGTCGAGCCCTGTCGTGGGCTCGTCCAGGAAAAGGACGTCGGGCCGTTCGACCAGGCTCGCCGCGAGGTCGAGGCGGCGGCGCATACCGCCCGAGTAGGTGGACGCGGGCCGGTCGGCGGCCTCGGTGAGCCCGAAGCGGTCGAGCAGGTCGTCGGTGCGCCCCGCCGGTCCCCTGACCCGGTGCAGCCGGGCGAACAGCCGCAGGTTCTCGCGGCCGGTGAGGTCGCCGTCGACCGACGCGTACTGCCCGGTGACGCCGATCCGGCGTCGTACGGCGGCCGCCTCGCGTACGAGGTCGTGGCCCGCGACGCGCGCCGAGCCCGCGTCGGGTCGAAGCAGTGTGGTCAGGAGGCGAACGGCCGTGGTCTTGCCCGCCCCGTTCGGTCCCAGGATGCCGCAAACGGACCCCTCGGCCACGGCGAGGTCCAGCCCGCGTACGGCATGGACCTTCCCGAACGACTTCTTCAGACCCTCACTAAGTACAGCGTACGTAGTAGTCATGGTGTGACCATAGCGCACTACGTACGGTGTACGTAACTACGATGGGTGGTCGAGGTGATGATCAATGGCCGGCCGAGCCGCCGTACCCGAAGTGATCTGGGCCCGTCCCGAACGTGCGGGCCGTGGTCCGAAGGCCACGTACAGCCGCGCCGACATCGCCGCCGCCGCGGTGCGGATCGCGGACGCGGAGGGGCTCGACGCGGCCTCGATGCGGCATGTCGCGGCCGAGCTGGGCTGCGGCACGATGTCGCTCTACAACTACGTCCCCCGCAAGGAGGACCTGTACGAGCTGATGGTGGACGCCATCAGCGGCGAGCACGAGCTGTGGGAGCCCTCGGGCGACTGGCGAGCCGACCTGCTCCGGGTGGCCCACCAGACACGCGCTCTCATGCTGCGCCACCCCTGGCTGCCGCGTCTGATGTCCCCGGTGTACGGCTTCAGCCCCAACGCCCTGCGCTATCTCGAACACTGTCTGACCTGCCTCGACCCCTTCGACGCCACCTACGGCACGAAGCTCGAGCTGATCGCGATGCTCAACGGCCTGGTCACGACGTACGTCGGCAACGAACTGGCCACGGCGGAGCGGGCGCGGTCGCTGCCGTGGTCGGAGGAGCAGGAGAACGCGGTGCGGATCGCGTATCTCGGGGGGCAGGTGGGGAGCGGGCGGTATCCCCGGATGGCCGCGGCGTTCACTGAGGACGCGGGGCCGATCGATCTGGAGGCGGTGTTCGAGCGGATGCTGCTGCGGGTGATCGACGGGTTCTCGCCGCGGGGGTGAGTTCTCGCCCCCGGCGGGACGGCGGGAAGGTCGGTCAGAGCAGGGTGAACTGGCCCTCCGGGCCCTCCTCGTGGTGGTCCAGGACCGACGCCGGGCGGCGTGAGCCGGCAGGGACCGGGAGTACGCCCGCCGACCGCAGGTCCGCCGCGCTGATCGGGTCCGTCACCGTCAACTCGGCCTGTAGTGGGCGCAGTTCGGACAGTAGGGCCAGTACCGTGATCAGCTCCAGCAGCTCCGACGTCCAGTGCTGCGGCCAGGCCGCAGGCCTGACCGCCTCCAGCGTTCCCGGCTCGCCCGCGTCCTCCACGCGCACCCCCAGCCACTGCTCCAGCACCCGTACCCCACCCACCTCGAAGTCCCACGCCTCGGGCGGCACCGGGGAGATCCGGCCTTCCTCGACCTGGAGGGTCTCCTCGTCGCGGTCGTAGTGGACCGCGACCGGGCGCGAGGGCAACGGGGACCGGACGTACGGGCGCCGGCCGCCGGGCAGCTTGGGGCGTTGGCCGTCCCGGCGCATCAGCCACAGCATCCGGCGGCCCAACTCGACGCCCCTGGACCAGGTTTCCGGGTCTGCGGTCAGCGGGACGGCCAACCCCGGCCGTACCGCCACCAGGGCCCAGGCCAGGACGTCGACCGGGTCGGGGCGGTGGCCGAGGCGGTCGGTGAGGTGGTCCAACAGGCCCGGGGCCAGGTTGGGTTCGCTGCCGTCGGGCCGCCGGTAGAGGGGGCGGACCCGGCCCGGGCGGGCCAGCGGGAGGAGGGACGAGGCGAGTAGCAGGGGGCCCGCGGAGCCGGGAGGTGCGGTCGGCGTTTCGACGACGAACACCTGTCGGTCGTCCGCCACCCGCCACAACTCCGGGCGGGCCGCGTCGATCAGCCGGTGGTCCGGGATCAGCCACTGCTCGTCGAAGGGCGCCCACAGGACCCGTACCGGCTCCGCGCAGGGGCCGTGGGCGCGGGCCAGCCTCTCCGTGCCGCCGGCCCGGCCGGGCAGCTGGCCGACCGCCGAGTGCGTGGTGCGGGCGCGCGTCGGCTCGAACAGGGTCTCGCGGTCCGGCCCCTCGGCCTTCAGCAGGGCGTCCCAGCGTGCCTTCAGGGAGGCGGCGTCCGGGGCCGTCGGCCACCGCCGGCCCAGCCGTGGCGGTGCGACGGACCACGGCATGAGGTCCGCGAGCAGCGGAGCGTCGTCGTCGTGCGGCACGCTGGGCATCGTACGACGCCCCCTCCTCTCCCTGTCTCAGGTCGCGTCGAGAGTCACCGTGAAGGAGAAGCGGTCGCCCCGGTAGTGGATGACGGCCACGTCCAGGACCCGGCCCGTGTCGTCGTACGCGACACCCGTGTAGTGCAGGATCGGGCTGAGCAGTGGGACCCGGAGCAGCCGGGCCGTCTCCGGGTCGGCGAGGCGGGCCTCGACCGTGTCCGTGATGCGGCTGATGTCGATGCCGACGACGTCCCGCAGCACCTTGGTCATCGGCCAGCGGACCAGGTCGTGCCGGTCGATGCGTTCCGCGAGTTCCGGACGGACGTAGTTGCGGGCGTGGTTGGTCGGCTCACCGGTCTCCTCGTCGCCGCGCAGCCGGTGGTACGTGGCCACCTCCCCGAGATCCGGGAAGTACTCGGCGAGTTCGGCGGGCACGGGCGCGCTGCCGTGGTCGAGGAGCCGGGTCGTCATCCCGGACTGCTGCGCCACGATCGCGTCGACCGAACCGAGCAGCCGTACGGGAACGCCCCGCCGGGCGTCCGGCTCGATGAACGTGCCGCGCCTGCGGTGGCGGCTGATGAGTCCCTCGTCCTCCAGCTCCTTGAGCGCCTGCCGCATGGTCAGCACGCTCACGCCGTAGTGCCCCGCCAACTGCTCCTCGGTGGGCAGCCGCAGCGGGTCCCGGGCCGAGCGGCCGAGGATCGAGGCGCGCAGGGACTGCGAAACCTGGTACCAGAGCGGCAGTTTGCGGTTCAGGACGATCGAGTCCGGAGCGAAGGAGGTCACGGAGGTATCCGTACCGGTCGCCAACGCTCAGTGCAACGGCCGGAAGTGCCGCTGGAGGCCCGACCACACGTCGTCGTACCCGGGTTGCAGATGCTCCGCCCGCGCCGCCTGTGCCGTCAGCGTCACCGGCCAGCGGGTCTCGAACATGAACGCCAGCCCGTCGTCGACCCGTTGGGGCCGCAGCTCCGCCGCGCTCGCCCGGTCGAAGGTCTCCCGGTCCGGTCCGTGCGCGGACATCATGTTGTGCAGCGAGCCGCCCCCGGGCACGAAGCCCCCCTTCCCGGCGGTCTTCGCGTCGTACGCGCCCTCGATGAGCCCCATGTACTCGCTCATCACGTTCCGGTGGAAGTACGGCGGCCGGAAGGTGTCCTCGCCCACCAGCCAGCGCGGCGCGAACACGACGAAGTCGATGCCGGCGAGCCCGGGGGTGTCCGACGGGGACGTCAGCACCGTGAAGATCGACGGGTCCGGGTGGTCGTACGAGATCGTGCCCAGGACGTTGAAGCGACGCAGGTCGTAGACGTACGGGACATGGTTGCCGTGCCAGGCGACCACGTCGAGCGGGGAGTGGTCGTAGACGGCAGTCCAGAGGTTGCCGCAGAACTTGTTGACGACCTCCACCGGGCCCTCGACGTCCTCGTACGCGGCGACCGGCGCCCGGAAGTCCCGGGCGTTGGCCAGCCCGTTGGCGCCGATCGGCCCGAGGTCGGGGAGCCGGAAGGGGGTGCCGTAGTTCTCGCACACATACCCCCGGGCCCAGGCGTGGGTCAGCTCCACCCGGAAGCGCACCCCGCGCGGGACGAGCGCGACATGGCCGGGCTCGACGTACAGCAGCCCGAACTCGGTGCGCAGCAGCAGCCCGCCGTCCTCCGGGACGATCAGCAGCTCCCCGTCGGAGTCGCTGAACACCCGCTCCATCGAGGAGTCGGCGTGGTACAGGTGCACCGCCATGCCGCTGCGCTGAGCGGCGTCACCGTTGCCGCCGAGGGTCCACAGGCCGGCCAGGAAGTCCGTCCCGGCCGGGGGCTCGGGCAGCGGGTCCCAGCGCAGCCGGTTGGGATCGGGCACGGATTCCGTGAAGGGGGCCGTACGGATCGAGCCATTGCCGGTGGGTGCGAACGGGGGGTGCGCGGCCGAGGGGCGGATGCGGTACAGCCAGGAACGGCGGTTGTGGGCGCGGGGCTCGGTGAACGCCGTACCGCTGAGCTGCTCGGCGTAGAGGCCCAGGGGGGCGCGCTGCGGCGAGTTGCGGCCCTCGGGGAGGGCACCCGGGACGGCCTCCGAGCTGTGCTCATTGCCGAAACCGGAGAGCGACAAGAGCCCGGTGAGGCTGTCCGGCACCTCGGCGGCCTTCCGTGCGTTCTCGCCCATCCCGTGCTCCCTCTCGCTCCCTCGCCCTCATTCCTATGCTTCACCGTAGGATTCCCCCTCCTTGGGCGCAAGGGGGGAAAGTGAGGGGCACGGTTCACCGGACCGCCGCGGAGCGGCATGATGAGGCCTGTGCCCCAAGCGACCTC
Source organism: Streptomyces sp. NPDC047042 (assembly GCF_040644035.1). NCBI lineage: Bacteria > Bacillati > Actinomycetota > Actinomycetes > Kitasatosporales > Streptomycetaceae > Streptomyces > Streptomyces sp. NPDC047042. The sequence goes on from NZ_JBEYVP010000008.1 coordinate 6,141, forward strand.
GCTACGTCGTGCGCCCGTACAGCGGCGCAGTGCCGAACGGCTGACCAGAATCCTCGACGCCTGTGCGGACCTCCTGGACGAGGTCGGCTACGACGCCCTGAGCACCCGGGCGGTGGCGATCCGCGCCGGCGTCCCCATAGGCTCCGTGTACCGGTTCTTCGGCAACAAGCGCGCCATGGCGGACGCGCTGGCCCAGCGGAACCTGGAGATCTTCACCACGCGCGTCACCGAACGCCTCGGGCAGCAGAGCGGCGGCGGGTGGCGTGCGGCCATGGACGCCGTGCTCGACGAGTACCTGGCCATGAAACGGACCGCGCCGGGCTTCTCGCTCGTCGACTTCGGCAACCAGATCCCGGTCGGCAAACGCGACGCCGAACCCAACCACCGTGTCGCCGACACGCTCACCACCCTCCTCGCCGGCGTCCTCGACCGCGCCCCGGACGACGACCTGCGCCGTACGTTCCTGGTCGCCACCGAGACCGCCGACACCCTGATCCACCTGGCCTTCAGGGTCGCCCCCGAGGGGGACGAGCGGATCATCGGGGAGATGCGGGAGCTGCTGCGGGCGTATCTGTCGAGGGTGCTCGACTGAGGTTCACGCCCGGTTCGCGCCCGGTTCGCGGGCGGATTCCCGGGTGTGCACGCGGGTGGGCGCGGTCGAGGTGGGTCCGCGCAACCCCTCCCCACCATCCCTACCGGTCGGTATGCTCGGCTGCGATCGCGCGTCACCGCTGCCGCCACCCACCCGGGAGGACCCGTGTCCAGCCCCATCGACTCCCGCACCGAATCCCGCACCGCCCTGCGTGTCTGCCCGCTGTGCGAGGCCACCTGCGGACTGACGCTCACCATCGAGAGCGGACGGGTCACCGGAGCCCGGGGCGACCGGGACGACGTGTTCAGCCAGGGGTTCATCTGTCCCAAGGGCGCCTCCTTCGGGGCCCTCGACAGTGACCCCGACCGGCTGCGCACCCCCCTGGTGCGACGGGACGGCGAGTTGCGCGAGGCGAGCTGGGCGGAGGCCTTCGACGCCGTCGCCGCCGGTATCCGGGGCGTGGTCGAGCGCTGCGGGGCCAACTCCGTGGGTGTCGTCCTCGGTAACCCCAACGTGCACACCATGGCCGGGGCTCTCTACCCGCCGGTGCTGCTCGCCGGTCTCGGCACGCGCAGTGTCTTCACCGCCTCCACGGTCGACCAGATGCCCAAGCACGTCTCCAGTGGGCTCCTCTACGGCGACGCCAACGCGATCCCCGTACCCGACCTCGACCACACCGACCATCTGCTGATCATCGGCGCCAACCCCCTTGAGTCCAACGGGAGTCTGTGTACGGCACCCGACTTCCCCGGCAAGCTCAAGGCGCTCAGGGCGCGGGGCGGCACGCTCACCGTCATCGACCCGCGCCGCACCCGCACCGCCCGGCTCGCCGACCGGCACATCGCGATCCGGCCCGGCACGGACGCCCTGCTGCTGGCCGCGATGACGTACGTGCTCTTCGACGAACACCTCGTCGACCTGGGCGAGTTGGCGCCCCATGTCGAGGGGATCGACGAACTGGCCGCGTCGGTGGGGGACTTCACGCCCGAGGCCGTCGCCGAGGCCTGCGATGTGGACGCCGGCACCATCCGCACCCTCGCCCGTGAACTCGCCGCGGCCCCAACTGCCGCCGTCTACGGCCGGATCGGCAGCTGTACCGTCCCGCACGGCACCCTCGCGAGCTGGCTGGTCGACGTCCTCGACATCCTCACCGGCAACCTCGACCGGCCCGGCGGTGCTCTCTTCCCCCAGGCGGCGACCGACAGGACACCCCGGCCGGCCGGTCCCAGTCACGGGTTCACGCTGGGCCGCTGGCACTCGCGGGTCAGTCAACACCCGGAGGTCAAGGGCGAGTTGCCGCTCTCCGCGCTCGCCGAGGAGATCGACACGCCCACCGCCGAGGGAGAGCCGGTCCGCGCCCTGATCGTCGTCGCCGCCAACCCCGTCCTGTCGGCACCGGACGGCAACCGGCTCGACAGGGCGCTGGACTCGCTCGACTTCATGGTGAGCGTCGACCCGTATCTGAACGAGACCTCGCGCCACGCGCATGTCGTACTGCCCCCGCCCCCGCCCTCGCAGAGCCCGCACCACGACTTCGCCTTCAACACCCTCGCCGTCCGCAACCAGGTCCGCTACAATCGCCCCGCCGTGCCCCTGGAGCCGGACAGGATGGCCGAGACCGAGATCCTCGCGCGGATCGTCCTGGCGGCGACCGGCATGCACGGCGCCGACCCCGCCGCCGTGGACGCCCTGGTCATCGACCAGACCCTGGGCAAGGCGGTCAAGGAAGCCCACTCCCCGGTCCACGGCCGCGATCCGCAGGCCCTCGCCAAGGAGCTCGACGGCGACACCGGCCCCGAGCGCCGCCTCGACCTGATGCTCCGCCTCGGCCCGTACGGCGACGGCTTCGGCGTACGAGCGGACGGGCTGACCCTGACGAAACTGCTCGCCCACCCGCACGGCATCGACCTCGGACCGCTCAAGCCGCGTCTGCCGCAGCCCCTGAAGACGCGCAGCGGCAGGATCGAACTGCTGCCGCGGCCCATCGCCGACGACCTGCCGCGCCTGCGCGAAGCCCTACGCGAGCGCCCGGCCGGCCTCGTGCTCATCGGCCGCCGGCATCTTCGCTCCAACAACAGCTGGATGCACAACGTGCCCGCCCTCACCGGCGGTTCCAACCGCTGCACCCTGCACATCCACCCCGAGGACGCCGCCGAACTCGGCGTCGCGGACGGAGACGCCGTACGGATCAAGGGCCCCGGGGGAGAAGTGGTGGCCCCGGCCGAGATCACCGACGTCGTCCGGCGCGGGGTCGTGAGCCTGCCCCACGGGTGGGGACACGACCGGCCCGGCACCCGGCTCACGCACGCCGCGGTCGACCCCGGCGTCAACATCAACCAGGTCCTCGACGGCAGTCTGCTGGACCCGCTGTCGGGCAACGCCGTACTGAATGGTGTACCCATCGACCTCGCGCCAGCAGGCACAACGCCCTGACCTGGAGTTTTGCGCTTATTGCTCGCACGTCAACGTCTTGTTAAGACTTGTGTAAGCGCCCTAACGTCAACGCACTGCCGACTCCGGTGGGAGTTCAAGGGCGAACGTTAGGTAACCCACTCATGTTGACCATCCTGGGCTTCACGATGATCGCGACCTTCCTGGTCCTGATCATGATGAAGAAGATGTCGCCGATCGCGGCGCTCGTACTGATCCCGGCACTGTTCTGTGTCTTCGTCGGGAAGGGCGCCAAGCTCGGTGACTATGTCATCGACGGCGTCACCAGCCTCGCCCCCACCGCGGCGATGCTCATGTTCGCGATCGTCTACTTCGGTGTGATGATCGATGTCGGCCTCTTCGACCCGATCGTCCGAGGCATCCTGAAATTCGCCAAGGCCGACCCGCTGCGCATAGTCGTCGGCACGGCGATCCTCGCGGCGATCGTGTCCCTCGACGGCGACGGCTCGACCACCTTCATGATCACGGTCTCGGCGATGTACCCCCTGTACAAGCGCCTCAAGATGAGCCTCGTCGTGATGACCGGCGTCGCCGCGATGGCCAACGGTGTGATGAACACCCTTCCCTGGGGCGGGCCGACGGCCCGTGCGGCGACGGCCCTGAAGCTGGACGCGAGCGACATCTTCGTCCCGATGATCCCGGCGCTCGCCGTCGGCCTGGCCTTCGTCATCGCGCTCTCCTACGTCCTCGGCCGCCGCGAGCGCAAGCGGCTCGGTGTGCTCACGCTGGACGCCGTCCTGGTGGAGGAGCCGGAGCAGGAGACGGAGACCGTGCTGGTCGGCGCCGGCTCCGGGGCCAAGTCGGCCGGCGGATCCGGTGCGGGCAACCCGGCCGCGCCCACCGGCGGTTCGGGTGGCGAGGGCCCCGTCGACAGTGACAGTGACACGGACGATGACGACGACCGAATGCTGAAGGTCCTCGACCCGAACCGTGCCACCCTGCGCCCCAAGCTCTACTGGTTCAACGCGCTCCTCACGGTCGCCCTGCTCACCTCCATGATCATGGAGTGGCTGCCGATCCCGGTGCTGTTCCTGCTCGGCGCCGCGCTCGCCCTGACGGTCAACTTCCCGCACATGCCCGACCAGAAGGCCCGGCTCGGCGCCCACGCCGAGAACGTCCTCAACGTCTCCGGCATGGTCTTCGCCGCCGCCGTCTTCACCGGTGTCCTCACCGGCACCGGCATGGTCGACCACATGGCCCGCTGGCTCGTCGACAACATCCCCGACGGCATGGGTCCGCACATGGCCTTCGTCACCGGCCTGCTGAGCATCCCGCTCACCTACTTCATGTCGAACGACGGCTTCTACTTCGGCGTCCTGCCGGTCCTCGCCGAGGCCGGCGCCGCCCACGGCGTCTCCCCGCTGGAGATCGCCCGCGCGTCCCTCATCGCCCAGCCGCTGCACATGTCCAGCCCGCTCGTCCCGGCCGTATACGTTCTCGTCGGCATGGCGAAGGTCGAGTTCGGCGATCACACGAAGTTCGTAGTCAAGTGGGCCGTGCTGACATCGCTGGCGATCCTCGGGTCGGGAATCCTCTTCGGCCTCATCTGATCCACGTCCGAACCGCGCATCCGTCCGAAAGGACACGACTATGAGGCCCGGTGGGAACCGCGGCTGGCTGCTCCGCCTCGTCATCGCCTTCAGCTTCACGCAGGGGGCGGTGTCGATGGCCCGGCCCGCCGTCTCCTACCGGGCCCTCGCGCTGGGCGCGGACGAGCGGGCGATCGGCGTCATCGCCGCCGCGTACGCGCTCCTCCCGCTCTTCGCCGCCGTACCGCTGGGCCGCCGTACCGACCACGGCCGCTGCGCGCCCCTGCTGACCGTCGGCGCGCTCCTCATCTCGGGCGGCTGCGCGCTGGGCGCCACCGCCCACTCCCTGCCCGCGATGGCCGCGTGGAGCGGAGTGATGGGCCTCGGTCACCTCTGCTTCGTCATCGGCGGCCAGTCACTCGTCGCCCGCCGGTCCGCCCCGCACGAACAGGACCGCAACTTCGGCCACTTCACCATCGGCGTCTCCCTCGGCCAGTTCATCGGCCCGATGGCGGCCGGCGCGCTGATCGGCGGCCACGACATGGCCGGCACCAGCGCCCGCGCCCTGCTGGTCGCGGGCGCGGTCGCCGCGTTGTCGTTCACGTCGCTGTGGCGCGTCGAGGACCGTACGGCCGTCAAGTCCCGTACGCAGCAAGGCGACCGCGTCCCCGTGCACCGCATTCTGCGCACCCGGGGAGTCCCCGCGGGCATCTTCGTCAGCCTCGCCGTGCTGTCCGCGACCGACATCCTCACCGCCTACCTTCCGGTGGTCGGCGAACACCGGGGCATCGCACCGGCGGTGATCGGCGTACTCCTCGGACTGCGCGCGGCGGCCACCATCGCGTGCCGGCTGGTGCTGACCCCCTTGCTGCGGCTGCTCGGCCGCCGGCTGCTGCTCACCGTGACCTGTCTGCTCGCGGCGCTGCTCTGCGCGGGCATCGCGCTGCCGGTACCGGTGTGGGGGCTGGCCCTCGTGCTCGCGGCCCTGGGCTTCTGCCTGGGCGTCGGACAGCCGCTGTCGATGACGACGGTCGTCCAGGCCGCCCCGGCCGGCGCCCGCTCCACCGCCCTCGCGCTGCGGCTGACCGGCAACCGGCTCGGCCAGGTCGCCGCGCCCGCGACGGCCGGACTGGTCGCCGGGGTCACGGGCGTGGCGGCGCCTTTCGTGATGCTCGGCGCTCTGCTGCTGCTGTCGTCGGGCATCGCCGCGCGCTCGTCGGCTCCACCGGCGCCGACGGAGAAGCGGGAGAGGGCCAAGAGGGTGATGTCCGACGGGGCCTAGGGCGTGCTTCCGTCGTTGTGGGCGGTTATGTGAAAGAGAGTCAGAAGAAGCTGTATTTGTATGAAAATCTTCTGACTTGGAGGAACCACGCATGACCACCTCGCTCCGTCCACGCCGGTCCGGCGCCCGCGGCGCCGCGCTCGCGGCCCTGACCCTCGCGGGCACCGCCCTCGTCGCGACCCCCGCCGTCGCCGCCCCCGGCGACAACGGAGACGTCAAGATCCACAAGATGGGTACGCCCTTCAACGACCAGCGCAACGAGCCGAAGGTCTGCGACTTCTACCTCGCCGCGTTCAACTTCGACGACCTTCCGGACGGCCAGGACATCGAGTGGTCCATCGAGACCCAGCCCCTGGAGGCGAACGGCGCCACCCTCAACGACACCATCGACCTCGAGCCCGACGGCACCGGCCACACCATGCCCCTGTCGTTGCCGGACGGTCAGTACAAGCTGACGTGGAAGATCGTCGGAGGCAATGGCGCGGGCAAGCAGAAGGTGTTCCAGGTCGAATGCCCGCTCGGCAACCCGACCGCGACACCGACCCCGCCCGGCGGCCCGGGTGGCCCCGGCGGTGGCCCCGGCGGTGGCCCCGGCGGTGGCCCCGGCGGGCCCGGTGGAGGCCATGGCGGCCCGCACGGCGGGGTGCCTGCCGGTGGCGGCGGTGTCGCCCGCGCGGAGGCGTTCTCGCCGGTCGCCGGTGCGGCTGCCGTGGGCCTGATTGTGGTCGGGGGAGTCGTGTATCTCCGCACGCGCCGACGTGCCGATGGCGCGGCCTGACCCCGCCCGTCGGCGCCGGCCGTGGCGCCGGACGCGCGCCTACCGTCTCACCCGTACGGTCGTCCTGACCGTCACCCTGGCGGTGGGCGGCGTCTGGTGGTCCCGGGCCGACGAGCCCGCCCCCGCACCCGTCACCGCCACGGACGCCACGCCGGTCGCGCCGTCCGCAGGGAACGGCGAGCGGGCCGGGGCGGGGGCGGCGGCAGGGGACCGGAGACCGGATCCGGCCGCGACGACACCGGCGGGCGGGTCCGCGAAGGAGCCGTCAGGGGCCGCCGGACCACCATCAATCACCGGGCCGGGCCGGACGGACGGACCGACGAGGGGTCGGTCGGGGCCGGCCACGTCGACCCCTCCCACCGGGCCGACCAGGGCGTCCGGACCCGCGCAGGGGCGGCCCGGGCAGCCCACGCCAACCCCTTCCTCCGGGCCGGCCCGGGCGGCCGGACCGGCGAAAGGGCGGCCCGGGCAGCCCACGCCGACCCCTCCCACCGGGCCGAGCCGGACGACCGGACCCGCGAACAGCCGGCCAGGGCCAGCCAGGCCACTCTCCCCGGCCGCTCACCCGCCGCCCCCACCGCCCGCCCGCCCGAAAACGCCGCCCCCGCCGCGCCCGCCCGCCCCCCTCCCGCGCTCCCGCCCCACGACCTTCACCCTCCCGTACCTCGGCATCGAGGCGCCGGTCGTCGATCTGCGCCTCGACCGTCACAGGCAGCTCACCGCGCCCCCGGACGACAAGTCCAACCTGGTCGGCTGGTACGCGGACGGTCCGTCCCCCGGGGAGAACGGCACGGTGATCGTCGTAGGGCATCGGGACACCCGTGCCGGTCCCGCCGTGTTCATCGGGCTCGACGCGGTGACTCCCGGACGACGGGTCGAACTCCGGCGCGTGGACGGGCGTACGGCCGTCTACACCGTCGACGCCGTGAAGACCTACGACAAGGCGAACTTCCCCAGCCGCGAGGTGTACGGCGCCCGCGCCCGACCCGAGCTGCGGCTCATCACCTGCGGTGGCGGCTACGACCGACGGACCGGCTACACCGGCAACATCGTGGTGTACGCGCACCTCACGGCCACGCGATAAGCCGTCCGGCGTTCGAGGACAGGCGAGTTCAGCGTCGCGCACCGGGGTCCGAGGGCACCGCCCCCGCCGCCACCTTCGCCCGGGACCGCGACACCGCCACCCCCGCGAGGCACAGCCCGCCGCCCGCCAGGGTGAGCAGCCCGGGCACCTCGCCCAGCGCCAGCCAGGACATCAGCACCACCAGAGCCGGTACGGCGTACGTGGTCGCGCCCATCCGGCTGGCCGTCGTACGGGCCAGGGCGTAGGCCCAGGTCGTGAACGCCAGCGCGGTCGGGAAGACGCCGAGGTAGATCATGTTGAGGGTGGCGGAGAGCGGCGCGTCGGCCGCCTCGCCGACCAGTTGCCCGGCGAACGGCAGACAGGTCAGCGCCCCGACCAGACACCCGAACGTCGTGGCCTGGAGGGCGCTCGCCCGGGCCAGCGCCGGCTTCTGCGCGACGACCCCGGTGGCCCACGCCGCCGCCGCGAGCAGACACAGCGCCACCCCGAGCACCGAGGTGCCGCCCCCGCCCGACATCGAAAGGCCCACGGTCACCGCGCCCGCGAACGACACCGCCATGCCCGCGAGCAGCCGGGGCGGCATCGGGTCGCCGAGCAGCCGGGTGCCGAGCAGGGCTATGAGAAGGGGCCCCACGTTCACCACGAGGGCGGCCGTCCCCGCGTCCACCTGCTGCTCGCCCCAGTTCAGGACGACCATGTAGACGCCGAACCACAGCACTCCCGAGATCGCGATCCCGCGCCAGGCCGACCGGGGCGGCAGCCCCTCCCGCCGGACCAGACAGATGGCCCCCAGGGTCACGAACCCGGCGAGCATCCGCCCGAGTGCCAGCGCGCCCGGCGAGTACGCGGATCCCGCACTGCGGATCGACACGAACGCCGACGCCCACAGCACCACGGTCACACAGGCCGCGACGGCGGCGAGCACCTCCGCACGGAAGACCGGACGGGAGGGCGAAGGGGAGGTCATCATGCTCCAGAGGCTAGGGAGGAAGGGCGAGGAGAGCTCGCGATTTTTCGAGCGCGGTGCGGCATGGCGCCAACCGCCGCTCAGCGAAACGGCCGCTCAGCGCAACGCCGTCGGCTCGATTCCGAGAAGCTCGTTGAACGCGCGTTCCCCTTCCGGGGTCACCCTGACCGCCCGTTCCGAGCCGATGCGTACGCACCAGCGCGCGTCCAGGGCGTGCCGGCACAGGGCCGCGCCCGCGGTGCCCGCGAGGTGCGGGCGGCGTTCGGTCCAGTCGAGGCAGGCGCGGGTCAGGGGGCGGCGACCGGCGCGGTCGAGGTCGATGCCCGCCGTGGCGAACCAGCGCAGCCCGGCGTCCGTGAGCGCGAAACCCATGTCCTGGCGCAGCAGTCCCCGCCCGGTCAGGGCGTCGGTGAGGGCGATGCCGAGCCGTCCGGCGAGATGGTCGTAGCAGGTCCGGCCGCGCGCCATCGCGGACCCGGCGCCCGACTCCCGCAGTGTGCGCGGACGTTGGGCCGCGCCCGGCCCGACCTGGGCGGCCAAGTCCTCGACGAGCTGGGCCACACCGGCGTCGGCCAGCCGCACATAACGATGCCTGCCCTGACGCTCCTCGGTGAGCAGCCCGCCGGCCACGAGCCTGCCCAGGTGCTCGCTGGCCGTCGACGCGGCGACCCCGGCGTACCGAGCCAGCTCCCCGGCGGTCCACGCCCGCCCGTCCAGCAGCGCCAGCAGGAACCCGGCCCGGGTCTCGTCCGCCAGCAGCCCGGCCAGCGCCGCGAGACCGGACGCCGGGCCCGGTGCCCGCGCGCTCCTCGCATCCCTCGTGCTCATGGGCCCAGCATGCGGTACGCATACTTCGGCGCCCACCGAAGTGTGCGCGGCGGAACGGCGGCCCGGCTCTCTACTGCGGTCGCCCGAGCTGCTCGTACTGCTGTGCCAGCCCGTCGAGCAGTGCCGTCAGGCCGGTCTCGAAGGCCCGCTCGTCGATCTTCTCCTGCTGTTCGGAGAGGAGGTGGGCCTGGCCGAGGTGGGGGTAGTCGGCCGGGTCGTACGCGCTCTCGTCGTCCACGAAGCCCCCGGCGAAGGAGCCGAGCGCGGAGCCCATGATGAAGTACCGCATCAGCGCGCCGATCGAGGTGGCCTGGGCGGGCGGCCAGCCGGCCTCGACCATCCCGCCGTAGACGGCGTCGGCGACCCGTAGGCCCGCCGGTCGACGGCCGGGACCGAGGGCCATCACCGGAACGATGTGCGGATGGTCGCGCAGCGCGGCCCGGTAGGAGACGGCCCAGTCGTGCAGCGCGGTACGCCAGTCCGGGCGTTCCCGGTTCTCGTCGTCACGCTCGAACATCGACAGGTCGACCAGCCCGCTCACCGAGTCGGCCACCGCCTCCAGGATCTGGTCCTTCGTGCGGAAGTGGTTGTAGAGGGACGGCCCGCTGACGCCCAGCTCGGCGGCGAGCCGTCGGGTCGACAGGGCGGCCAGTCCCTCCGCGTCCACCAGTGCCCGTGCCGTCTCGACGATCAGGTCGGTGCTGAGGAGGGGCTTGCGCGGTCGGGCCATGGCGCACATAGTAGGGCTGCGGCTTTAAACTAGCAGTGCTAATTTAACTGCGATCCTATGAGGTGGGGCCCGTCATGAACCTGGAACTGAGCGAGGAGCAGGCCGCCGTCCAGCGGCTCGCCCGGGACTTCGTCGAGCGGGAGATCACCCCGAACGTCGTCACCTGGGACCGCGCCGAGAACGTCGACCGGTCGATCGTGAAGAAACTCGGCGAGGTCGGCTTCCTGGGGCTGACCGTCGACGAGGAGTACGGCGGCTCGGGCGGCGACCACCTCACGTACTGCCTGGTCACCGAGGAACTCGGCCGTGGGGACTCCTCCGTGCGCGGAATCGTCTCCGTGTCCCTGGGGCTGGTGGCCAAGACCGTCGCGCACTGGGGGAGCGAGGAGCAGAAGCGCCGCTGGCTGCCCGGGCTCACCTCCGGCGCGTACGTCGGCTGCTTCGGGCTGACCGAGCCGGGCACCGGCTCCGACGCGGGCAACCTCACCACGTGCGCGGTGCGGGAGGGCGACGAGTACGTCGTCAACGGCACCAAGATGTTCATCACGAACGGCACCTGGGCCGATGTCGTCCTGCTCTTCGCCCGCTCCACCGACGACCCCGGCCACAAGGGCGTCTCCGCCTTCCTCGTGCCGACCGACACCCCCGGACTGACCCGCCGCACCCTCCACGGCAAGCTCGGGCTGCGCGGTCAGGCCACCGCCGAACTGGTCTTCGAGGACGTTCGCGTGCCCGCCTCCGCGATGCTGGGCCCCGAGGGCAAGGGCTTCTCCGTGGCCATGTCGGCGCTCGCGAAGGGACGGATGTCGGTCGCCGCCGGGTGCGTCGGGATAGCCCAGGCCGCCCTCGACGCGGCCGTCCGGTACGCGGGTGAGCGTGAGCAGTTCGGCGGGCCGATCGCCCGGCACCAGCTCGTGCAGGAACTGATCAGCGACATCGCCGTGGACGTCGACGCGGCACGGCTGCTGACCTGGCGTGTCGCCGACCTGATCGACCGGGGTCTGCCCTTCGCCACCGAGTCCTCCAAGGCCAAGCTCTTCGCCTCCGAGGCCGCCGTCCGCGCCGCGAACAACGCCCTCCAGGTGTTCGGCGGCTACGGCTACATCGACGAGTACCCGGCGGGCAAGCTCCTGCGCGACGCCCGCGTGATGACCCTCTACGAGGGCACGAGCCAGATCCAGAAACTGCTGATCGGCCGCGCGCTGACGGGCGTATCGGCCTTCTGAGTACGTTCCTGAGTATTTTGGCGGATGTGGCGCGGGCCACGTCCGTCGAATCCTGTCCCCATGAGTGAGAGACCCGTCCAGCAGCAGAGCACGGCGGCCTTCTACGGCCAGGCCGTCGCGTCCTTCGGAATCGCCCTCGGGGCGACGGCCATCGGCATCTTCCGGTTGCAGGCCGACGCCTGGGTGCGCGGCTTCCTCGGTATTGCCGTCCTCTACCTGGTGACCTCCGCCTTCACCCTGGCCAAGGTCATCCGGGACCGCCAGGAGGCCGGCCAGATCGTCAGCCGGGTCGACCAGGCCCGCCTGGACAAGCTGCTCGCCGAGCACGACCCCTTCGAGCACCGCTGATCCCGAGGGCGCGGTTCTCCCGGGCCCCTGACCGGGTGTGCTAAGCGCCCGCTCACCCGCGGCGGTAGAGTAAGGGCTCACTGTCGGCGAAAGGGGCGAACGGGCGATGAGTACGGCGGAGCAGACGGCCGGCGGCGAGGCGGCGCCCTGGGGTGAGGTGACCCCTGACGCGGCCCGGCGGCTGCTCATCGCCGCGGTGGAGGCCTTCGCCGAGCGCGGCTACCACGCGACGACGACCCGTGACATCGCGGGCCGCGCGGGCATGAGCCCGGCCGCGCTCTACATCCACTACAAGACCAAGGAAGAGCTGCTCCACCGGATCAGCAGGATCGGCCACGAGAAGGCCGTCGACATCCTGCGCACGGCGGCACGGACCGAGGGCACCGCGACCGAGCGGCTGGCCGAGGCCGTCAGCTCCTTCGTCCGCTGGCACGCGGGCGGGCGCACCACCGCCCGGGTCGTGCAGTACGAACTCGACTCCCTCGGCCCCGACGCCCGCGCCGAGATCCTCGCGCTGCGCCGCCAGTGCGACGCCGAGGTGCGCGGAATCCTCGAGGACGGGGTGGAGTCGGGCGAGTTCGACGTGCCCGACGTACCGGGTACGACGCTCGCCGTGCTGTCGCTGTGCGTCGACGTGGCCCGCTGGTTCAACGTCAGCGGTTCACGTACCCCGGACGAGGTCGGCGCGCTCTACGCCGACCTCGTGCTGCGCATGGTGGGGAAGGGTGGGCCGGGCTCACCGGCTCACAGGTAGTACCGCGACACCGACTCGGCGACACACACCGGCTTGTCGCCGCCCTCGCGCTCCACGGTGAAGCCGACGGTGACCTGGACACCGCCGGGGACGTCGTCGACGCCGTTGATCCTGGCGGTGGCGCGCAGGCGTGAGCCCACCGGGACGGGCGCGGGGAAACGCACCTTGTTCGTCCCGTAGTTGACGCCCATCTTGACGCCCTCGACCGTGATCAGCTGCGGTCCGAACAGGGGCAGCAGCGAGAGCGTCAGATAGCCGTGCGCGATGGTGGTCCCGAAGGGGCCGGCCGCCGCCTTCTCCGGGTCGACGTGGATCCACTGGTGGTCGCCGGTGGCGTCCGCGAACAGGTCGACGCGCTTCTGGTCGATCTCCAGCCAGTCGGTGTACCCCAACTGCTCACCGACCGCCGCCTTCAGCTCGTCCGCGCCCGTGAAGATCCTCGGCTCTGCCATGTCCCGGCCTCCTCGCCACTGTGACCACGCATTGTGTCGCACTATCTCTAAGCAACTGCTTAGCATGGTGGGCTGTGGACCCCATGTCAACGGACTGCGGTCCGAGTGGGGTGGGTAGGGTTCGAGGGGTGCCCCAGATTCACGAGAAGATCCATGAACTCACGGTCGGCCAGCTCGCCGCCCGCAGCGGCGCCGCCGTCTCCGCCCTGCACTTCTACGAGTCCAAGGGCCTCATCACCAGCCGCCGCACCTCCGGCAACCAGCGCCGCTACAGCCGTGACGCGCTGCGCCGGGTCGCCTTCGTCCGGGCCGCGCAGCGCGTCGGCATCCCGCTCGCCACGATCCGCGAAGCGCTCGCCGAACTGCCCGAGGAACGCACCCCCACCCGGGAGGACTGGGCCCGGCTGTCCGAGCACTGGCGTTCCGAACTCGACGAGCGCATCAAGCAGTTGAACCGGCTCCGCGACCATCTCACCGACTGCATCGGCTGCGGCTGCCTGTCCCTGGAGGGCTGCGTCCTCTCCAACCCGGACGACGTCTTCGGCGAGAGCCGGGCGGGCTCCCGCCTCATGGTGGAGAGGAACGGCACCCGTCCGGCTACTCGTACTCCGTCCCGCCCTTGCGCGTCAGATACGCCGGACTGACCGCCTTGGCGATCGCCCTGCCGCCGGTCACCGGGCTGTACCGCTCGACGGCCGGCCGGATCACCACACCCTCCCGCAGATGCAGCTCCCGCCCGGACACCGTCTCGCGTCCGCTCGCGATCTCCAGGACCCGCTCGACGTCGTACGGACCCTCGTAGAGCCTCGGTACGAGCGGCAGCCGGCCCTCCAGCAGCTCCGCCGCGTCCAGCCAGCGCACCTCCCCGTCGACCTCCACGGACACGTCGAACACGGCGTACCCGAGCGTCTCGCGCCGCCCGTCCGCGCCGTACGTCAGGTCCTGTACGCCCGCTCCGTACACCTCGCCGAAGATGCCGACCCGGCGCGCGCCGAGCCGTTCGGCGAGGCGGGCGGCGGTCTCGGCGACGCCGTGGGCGGTCACCGCACGCCAGTACAGATTGCGCGGGTCCTCCTTCAGGGCGAGGGACTTGGCGCCGAACCCCTTCGAGGAGACCTGGGTGCGTTTCTCGTCGGCGAGATAGGTGAGCAGGCAGGCCGAGCCGTGCAGCTTCTCGGTGAGGACGACCGGCTCGCCCGGCGTGAAGATGTCCGGGTAGCGCTGGATGTTCTCGATGTCGACCCAGCTCAGCAGGTCGGGCGCGGACTCGACTTCGCCGTTCATGGTGGGCGGGATCGGCGGCACCCATTTGACGATGCCCAGCCGCTCCGCGAAGTCGGTGCGTTCGGCGGCGGCACGTGTCAGGTCGACGCCGTCGAGTGCGCGGGGGAGGCAGACGATGCCCTGCGAGAGTTCGCCGCGCAGCCGTACCGCCTTGACCCGGTCCGACTTGCTCCCCGCCAGCCGTCCGGTCAGGCCCAGCTCTTCGACCAGTTCGGCCGGCAGCACGGACTGCTCGGGGATGTACACGGCCGTGTCGCCGGTCTTGTACACGCCCTTGGCGACGACGGCGCGGTACAGGCCCACCTGGGCCAGTTCGAGTGCGTCGGCGTTGGGGTGCGGGTGGATGGTCAGGGGTTCGGCGGTGACGCGCAGCGTCGACATGGGTGGCTCCTCAGTGGGGTTTCATCGTTGCCAACTCTCCTTGGGGGAAAGGGGTGGAGCGAGGGGTTTTGTCGGTGCTATGGGCTCCGCCGGGGGTGCGTGGTTTGGCTGCGGGTTGGTGGGGGCTGGTCGCGCAGTTCCCCGCGCCCCTAAAAGATGCGCCGTTCCCCGCGCCCCTGGGGGACCGCGCCGTTCCTCGCGCCCTTGAAAGATCGCGCGGTTCCTCGCGCCCCTGAAAGATGCGCAGTTCCTCGCGCCCCTGGGGGCTGCGTGGTTCCTCGCGGCCTTGAAAGATCGCGCGGTTCCTCGCGCCCCTGAAAGATGCGCAGTTCCTCGCGCCCCTGGGGGCTGCGTGGTTCCTCGCGGCCTTGCAAGGTTGCGTGGCTTCTCGTGCCCCCAAAAGATGCGCCGTTCCCCGCGCCCCTGGAGGGCCGTGCCGTTCCCGGTGACCCTGGGAGAACGTGTGGTTCCTCGCGTCGCTGAAAGACGCGCGGGTTCTCGTGTCGCTGGAGGGGCGGGCCGTTCTTCGTGGGGCTGAACTGTGTTCGGTTGGGGGTGCGGCATCCCCGGCGCACCCCCGGTGTGGTCAGGCCGAGGCCAGCAGTAGGCGGCCGCGCCTGGACTCTGCCAGGGCCTCGGGGGTCAGTACGGGGCGTGGCACCACGATGCCGCACTCCGTGCAGACGGGACCCGACGACGGCTCATGGGCCAGGTCGTACTTCCAGGTGAGGCGCTCCCCGTCGCACACCGGGCACACCGAGCCCGGGTCGCGCTCCAGGGCGGCGATCAGCCGTCGCAGCACCTCGGCCAGCGGTTCATGGGGGTGGACCCCCGGGTCGTCGCACCAGGCCACCCCGAACCCGCCCCAGGTCAGCCGATGCCAGTCGTCCACGCTTCCGGGCCGGCGCAGCCCGTCGAACTTCTCCTTCTTGCGGCGCTTCGCGAACTCCACCTCGTAGGCAAGCCAGACCGAGCGCGCTTCCTCGAGCTCCTCCAGTGCGGCCACGAGCCGCGCTGGATCGGGGGACCGGTCCTCCGGACCGAACCCCGCCCGGGAGCACAGGTGGTCCCAGGTCGCCCGGTGCCCGTAAGGGGCGAACCGCTCAAGGCACTTGCGGAGCGAATACCGCCGCAGTGCCAGATCGCACCGCGGGTCCCGCACCTGTCTCGCCAGACTCCGGAAACCGGCCATCGCCTTGCACCTCCGTCACATCTGCACCTGTACTTCGGTCACTTCGGCGTCGTCGAACGGACGTCGCCGAATAGACGTATCGACAAGCGATTCGGCTCCATCTGTTTTCCGATGACGGCCATAAGCCGCTCGCCGGGCCCCCTCGGGACCGACGTCAACGGCCTTAAGCCGTCCGCCGGACCACCCTTCACGGTTACCTCCCGCACCTGTCAGCCTTCTGTGCAACACCTGTTGAGCACGGGCGCCGGACCGCGTCTGCTTCCAGCGCCGCGAAGTGCCCCCGCACTCCTCCAACGCAATTCCTGTACCACGTTGTTCAAAAGTGACGCATGTTCATCTTCAATCGCGGGGATACCGGCGGTAACCTCTGGCCCACTCCGTTCGGAGTGGCCCACCCCCCGGTCCGGAGGAGCTGCCATGTCACGGCGCACCCCAGGCAACACCGTCGATAGAACCTTCGACAGACTGAGAACTCCCGGCGGACTCTTCGGGTTCCTGAAGACCGCAGCCGTATGCACGCTCATTGCGGGTCTTTTGTCGCCCCTTTCCCCCATGTCCCCGGCGACCGAGGCCCACGCCGCAGCGTCCAACGACTACTGCGGAGCCCAGTGTTCCGACATCCTGCCGCCCGGCCAGAACGGCAACGCGACCCTCGCGCAGATCCTGCTCAACCAGGCCTTCGGGTCCCAGCCGGAGCACGCCGAGGACCAGCTCGCGCCCTATGCCAACCTGGCCACGGGCTACTCCGGACTCACCAACGCGACCATCAACAACTTCTTCAACGACGCCTCGTTCGGGGTCCCCGCCGACCAGGTCGCCTCCACCCTCGCGCCGGCCGGCCGCACCGACGTGACGATCGTCCGTGACAAGAAGACGGGTGTGCCGCACATCACAGGCACCACCCGTTACGGCACCGAGTTCGGCGCCGGGTACGCGGCGGCGCAGGACCGCCTCTGGCTGATGGACGTCTTCCGGCACGTCGGACGCGGCCAGCTCACCCCCTTCGCGGGCGGCGACCCCTCCAACCAGGGCCTCGAGCAGGAGTTCTGGCGCCACGCCCCCTACACCGAGGCCGACCTCCAGGCCCAGATAGACAACGCGGTCGCCAGCAACGGCGCCCGCGGCCAGCAGGCCCTCGCCGACGTCAACGCCTACGTCGCCGGCATCAACGCCTACATCGACGCCTCCGACAGCGGCCGCTACTTCCCCGGCGAGTACGTCCTCACCGGCTGGAAGGACTCCGTCACCAACGCGGGCACCATCCAGAAGTTCAAGCCCACCGACCTGGTCGCGCTGGCCTCCGTGATCGGCGCGCTCTTCGGCTCCGGCGGCGGCGGCGAGGTCAACAACGCGATCTCACTGATGGCCGCCCAGTCCAAGTACGGCGTCACCGAGGGCACCAAGGCCTGGGAAGCCTTCCGCGAACGCAACGACCCCGAGGCCGTCCTCACCGTCCACAACGGCGAGAGCTTCCCGTACGCGACCCCGCCCGCCGACCCGCAGGGCGAGGCCCTGCCCGACGCCGGCACGGTCGCCGAGGAACCGATGGTGTACGACCGTACGGGCAGCGCCGCCACCGCGACCGCGACCAGCACCACCGGCACGGCAACGGCCACCGCCCTCACCTCCGCCAAGCGCGGTATGTCCAACGCCCTGGTGGTGAGCGGCGCCAAGACGGCCAGCGGCCACCCGATCGCCGTCTTCGGCCCGCAGACGGGCTACTTCGCCCCCCAGCTGCTCATGCTCCAGGAGATCCAGGGCCCGGGCATCAGCGCGCGCGGCGCCTCCTTCGCGGGGCTGAGCATGTACGTCGAACTCGGCCGCGGCCAGGACTACGCGTGGAGCGCGACGACCTCCGGGCAGGACATCATCGACTCGTACGCGGTCGAGCTGTGCCAGGACGACGTCCACTACCTCTACCACGGCACCTGCACCGCGATGGAGAAGCTGGAGCAGACCAACGCCTGGAAGCCGACCACGGCCGACGGCACGGCAGCCGGCTCCTACCGGATGCAGGTCTACCGCACCAAGTACGGCCCGGTGACCCATCGGGCCACGGTCGGCGGCAAGAAGGTTGCCTACACCACCCTGCGTTCCTCCTACATGCACGAGGCCGACTCGATCATCGGCTTCCAGATGCTCAACGACCCGGACTACGTGAAGAGCCCGGCGACCTTCCAGTCCGCCGTGCAGCACATCAACTTCACCTTCAACTGGTTCTACGCCGACTCCACCCACACCGCGTACTACAACAGCGGCGACAACCCGGTGCGCGCGAGCGGAGTCGACGCCGAGTTCCCGGTCTGGGCGCAGTCCGCGTACGAATGGCGGAACTGGAACCCGACCACGAACACCGCCGACTACACACCGCCCTCCGCCCACCCCAACTCGGTCGACCAGGACTACTACATCTCCTGGAACAACAAGCAGGCCAAGGACTACACCACCGCGTCCTGGGGCAACGGTTCCGTCCACCGCGGCAACCTCCTCGAGGACCGGGTCAAGAAGCTCGTCGCGGCGGGCGGAGTGACACGGGCGCAGCTGGTGAAGGCGATGGCCGACGCCGCGCTCGCCGATCTGCGGGCCGAGGACGTGCTGCCGAAGCTGCTGCGGGTCATCAACAGCTCGACGGTCACCGACTCCACGGCCGCGGCGGCCGTCAGCAAGCTGTCCGCGTGGGTGACGGCGGGCGGCAAGCGCACGGAGACGTCGGCGGGTTCGAAGACGTACGCCAACGCCGACGCGATCCGCATCCTCGACGCCTGGTGGCCGCTGCTGGTGCAGGGCGAGTTCCAACCGGGCCTCGGCAACGACCTGTACACAGCGATCACCGCCAACCTCCCCGTCGACGAGGCACCCTCGGCCGCACACGGCCCGACGGGGGCGCACGCGGGAAGTTCCTTCCAGTACGGCTGGTGGAGCTACGTCGACAAGGACATCCGGGCGATCCTCGGTGACCCGGTGCAGGGCGGGCTGACGCAGAAGTACTGCGGCGGCGGCACGCTCAGCGGCTGCCGGGACGTCCTGATCAGCACCCTGAAGACCGCGGCGGGCAAGACGGCCGCCCAGGTCTACCCCGGCGACACGCTGTGCGCGGCGGGCAACCAGTGGTGCGCCGACTCGATCGTCCAGCGCACCCTGGGAGGCATCAAGCACTACAACATCAGCTGGCAGAACCGGCCGACCTTCCAGCAGGTCGTCGAGTTCACCTCACACCGGTGACAGCTGATGACCGACAGCAGATGACTGACAGCCGGTAACGGCTGGGATGTTCGGCGGCGGGTCAGTGGATACGGCCCGCCGCCAGCACCAACCGGGCGAGTTCCGGATGACATATGTCGCTGTGGGCTCCCGACGGGGGCCCACCGCGCTTCACCACGGCCGCCGCGTCCACGTTCACACACCCGTTCGCCGGCAGCCGCGCCGGCGCGAGAGCGTCCGCGAGCGTCAACTCGACGGTCCCCGGCACCGCTTGGACACCGTCGTGGCCCATCGCGCCCCACTCCGGTCCCAGCGCCTCCGCCACATCGACGCCCGCGAAGGACCGGTCGGCGGCGAGCACCCCCTGACTGTCGTGCGCCATGCGCGAGGCCAGCGGATAGAACGTGCCGAGCGCCCCGTCGAACTTGGAGTAGCAGCACACCACGGGCCCGTCGACACGCTTCTGCCGGCCGTGCAGCGCCCCGCCCGTAAGCGGTTCGTGCGGCAGCCGCTCCGCGAACGCGTAGTGCGAGAAGGCCCCTTGGAGCAGCGTCAGCGACTTCACCGTGCTCACGTCCGCGGGCAGCCCACGCAGCGCGAACGACACGAGCCGCGCGCCGAAACTGTGCCCGACGAGATGCACCCGCACCCCGGGCGCCGCCTCGGCGAGCTGCCCGATCAGCGGCCCGAGCCCCCGCTCCCCGACGGTTCCGGCCCGCCGCTTCATGGCGTAGTACGTGGCCTGCCGCAGCAGTTCCTTTCCGCCCTCCCAGGGATTGGGCAACTTGGGCAGTTTGGGCAGCTTCGGCAGTTTGGGCAGTGCGAACTCCGCGACAGCGCCCGGGGGTTCGTCCGGTTCATCCCCGGTCAGGGCCAGGGCGAACTCCTCGCAGACCTCCGCCGTGCTTCGTGCGAACATCTCGGGGTCGCCCTCCGGCTCGCCGTCCGTCTCGCCGTCCCTGCGCAGGAGGTCCGCCGCGAACCCCGTCTGCGGGGCCTCGGGCGACACCTCGACCAGCAGCCGCACCAGCCCCCCGAACTCCTCCAAGGCCCGGTCGCCCTCCGGCTGTTGCTCCAGCAGCCGGGCGATCTGCTCGACGACCGTGGCCCTCCCGGGGAAGGTCTCGAGCAGTGCCTGCCGGGTGTCCTTGTCGAGCCCGGGTCCCTCGGCGGCAGCCGGCAGGGCGCCGGTGGCGGTGGCGATCGCGGTCGCGGTCGTCGACCGCGGGAAGTCGGGGATCGGCTCGTCCGTGAAGCGCATCGACGGCCACACCACACCGACATAACCGATCCTCGCGGTCGGGGGCGCGAACGCCGGGACCTCCGAGAAGAACCTGCTGTAGAGCCCGGTCGCCGTGGACCGGTCGTTGTTCCAGCCGTGCGCGAAGACGATGAGATCACGGACCTGACGAGGCCCCACCTCCGCGAACAGCCGGTCGCGTCTGCGCGCGTCGGTGTCGCCGTCCGCGTCGAACGTCAGCTCCCAGTAGGGAGAAACACTCATTTCCTGTTCCGCCATGACATACCCCGTCCCCCGTGGCGTTGTCTGATGTGGGGCGTATCGTCCCGCTGCCGGGCGGAGTTGGCCATACGTCACGCTCACTTGTAGATGAGGTATTTCCTCCGCGTGCGCCTGAACTCCGCCAACTCCTCCTGCCAGCCCGCCACGACCTCGTCGGTGTCAGCGCCCGCGTCGATCATCGTGCGTACGCGAGTGGAGCCGGTCAGCTTGTCGATCCAGTTGTCGGAGCGCCAGGTGAAGCCGCTCCAGACCCGCTTGGCGGTCACCAGCAACCCGACTCCGGTACGCACCGGGTCGTAGGCCGCCCGGTCGTGCACATGGAGCTGTACGCCGCCGATGGTCTTCCCCTGGAACTTGGAGAAGGTCGGCGCGAAGTACGCCTCCCTGAAGTGCACGCCCGGCAGCCCGAGTTGCTCCGCCGCGACGGCCCACCGTCGGTCGATGCCCTCGGCGCCGAGCAACTCGAACGGCCGGGTCGTACCGCGCCCCTCCGAGAGGTTCGTCCCCTCGAAGAGGCACGTCCCCGAATACACCAGCGCGGTGTCGGGCGTCGGCATGTTCGGGCTCGGCGGCACCCAGGGCAGCCCCGACGCGTCGTAGAACTCCGACCGCTTCCACCCCGACATCAGTACGGCGTCCAGCTCCACCGGCGCGGTCAGGAACTCGCCGTTGAACAGCCGCGCCAGCTCCGCCACCGTCATCCCGTGCGCCTGGGCGATCGGCTGCCGCCCGACGAACGTCGCGAACTCCCGGTGCAGCACGGGTCCTTGGGCGGCCCGTCCGGTCACCGGGTTCGGCCGGTCCAGCACCAGGAAGGGCTTGCCGGCGAGCTGGGCCGCCTCCATGCAGTCGTAGAGCGTCCAGATGTAGGTGTAGAAGCGGGCGCCCACGTCCTGGATGTCGAAGACGACGATGTCCACGCCGGAGGCGGTGAACACGTCGGCGAGCGGACGGCCGCTCTTGAGATACGTGTCGTAGACGGGGAGACCGGTCACCGGGTCGTCGTAACGGCCCTCGGAACCACCGGCCTGCGCGGTACCCCGGAAGCCGTGCTCGGGGCCGAAGACGGCGGTCAGGTTCACCCGGTCGTCCGCGTGCATGACGTCGACGATGTGGCGGACGTCCCGGGTGACGCCGGTGGGGTTGGTGACGAGGCCGACTTTTTTGCCGGTGAGGGGTTTGTAGTTCTTGGCGGTGAGGTTCTCGAAACCTGTGCGGAGGTGTTTTGGGCGGTGTTGGGTGGGGGTTGCTCCGCAGGAGGCGAGGGATGTGGCTGCTGCTGTTGCTGTCAGGAGGCCGCGTCTTGACAGGGGCATGGGGGTTCCCTTGGTGAGGCGGTTCGGGTGGTAGTGGCACCGTATGTGCTTCCGCCCGTAGTTCGTAGGGTGCGGGTGCGTTGTGGCTTGTCGCGCAGTTCCCCGCGCCCCTGGCGGGGTTGCCGGTACCCCTTTCTTGCTACATACCGACCGGTTAGTCTGGGCGGACTTGGAGCCGTTCAGCGTCGAAGGGACCGATCGTGGGTGTCGTGCAAGGGGCCGGAGTCGTCGTCACCGGAGCCGGGGGTGGGATCGGGGCTGCTCTGGCCCGTCGGTTCGCCGCTGAAGGGGCCCGAGTCGTGGTCAACGACCTCGATGCCACGCGAGTCGAAGCCGTCGCCGAGGAGATAGGTGGGATCGCGGTGGTCGGTGACGCCTCCGCCATCGTCGGTGAAGCCCGGGCCGCGCTCGGTGGGACCGTCGATGTCTACTGTGCGAACGCCGGGCTTGCCTCGGGTGGGTCCGAGGCGGCCGAGGAGAAGGTCTGGGAGCTCGCCTGGGACGTGAACGTGATGGCGCACGTCAGGGCGGCCCATGAGCTGCTGCCGGAGTGGCTGGAGCGCGGCAGCGGGCGTTTTGTGTCCACCGTGTCCGCCGCCGGGCTGCTCACCATGATCGGCGCGGCGCCCTACAGCGTGACCAAGCACGGTGCCTACGCCTTCGCGGAGTGGCTGTCGCTGACGTACCGCCACCGAGGGGTCAAGGTGCACGCCATCTGCCCGCAGGGCGTACGTACGGACATGCTGGCCGGCACCGGCAGCGCGGGTGATCTGGTGCTCACGCCGACCGCGATCGAGCCCGAGGCGGTCGCGGAGGCGCTGTTCGAGGGGATCGAGGAGGACCGGTTCCTGATCCTGCCGCACCCCGAGGTCGCCGACTACTACCGGGCACGCGCCGCCGACCCCGACCGCTGGCTGACCAGCATGAACCACATCCAGCAGAAGTGGGAGGCCACCCGATGACCGACTCCGACACCGAGATCGCGGCCGACTCCGGCTCCCGGTACGCGGCGCAGCCCTGGCTGGGTCTTCTCGACGAGGTCCAGCGCGGGCCCGTCAGCCCGGACGACTCGCTCGTCCACGCGCTGCGCCGGACCGCCGCCGAGGTCCCGGACCGCACCTTCCTCGCCTACTTCGACGGGCGGCTCAGCCACCGCGAGGTCGACGAGCTGAGCGACTCCGTCGCCGGATACCTCGTCACCCGGGGGCTGGAGCGCGGCGACCGGGTCGCCGTCCTGCTCCAGAACTCGCCGCTGTTCGTCCTCGCCGTGCTGGGGGCCTGGAAGGCGGGCGCGACCGTCGTCCCCGTCAACCCGATGTACAAGTCGGGGGAGGTCACGCACGTCCTGCGGGACGGTGACGTGGCCGCGCTGATCTGCTCCGACCGGGCCTGGGAGTCGTACCTGAGGGAGACGGCCGCGGACTCTCCGGTGCGGATCGTGCTCACGGGCTGCGAGCTGGACTTCCAGAGTCGTGGCGACACGCGCGTGCTCGCGTTCGAGCGGCTGCCGCAGGCCCCGGACGCCGAGGACCTGACGGCGGTCGCCCGGTACGGGCACCAGGCCCCCGACGCCGGCGATCGTGATCCGCGCCCCGACGACATCGCGCTGATCAGCTACACCTCCGGTACCAGCGGCGCCCCCAAGGGGGCCACCAACACCCACGCCAACATCATGTACAACGCGGAACGGCAGCGGACCGGCCTCCCGCTGCCCGAGGCGCCCGTGTACTTTGCGCTGGCGCCCCTGTTCCACATCACCGGCATGGTGTGTCAGCTCGGCGCGAGCCTGAACAGCGCGGGCACGCTGGTGCTGGCCTACCGCTTCGAACCGGGTGTCGTCCTGGACGCGTTCGCCGAGCACCGCCCCCACTACACGGTCGGGCCGTCGACGGCCTTCATGGCCCTGGGCGCCCATCCGGCCGTCACGCCCGACCATTTCTCGTCCTTCCGGCACATCTCCTCGGGTGGCGCCCCGCTGCCGCCCGCCCTCGTGGAGAAGTTCCGGGCCGGCTTCGGCCCGTACATCCGCAACGGCTACGGCCTCACCGAGTGCACCGCCCCCTGCGCCTCCGTACCGCCCGCCCTGGAGGCCCCCGTCGACCCCGTCTCCGGCACCCTCGCCGTGGGCGTGCCGGGCCCCGACACCGTCGTACGGATAGTCGACGAACAGGGTGCCGAGGTTCCCTTCGGGGAACAGGGCGAGATCGTCGTCCGGGGGCCACAGGTGGTGCCCGGCTACTGGCGGCTCCCGGAGGCCACCGCGGAGACCTTCCCGGAGGGGGAGCTGCGCACCGGCGACATCGGGTTCATGGACGCCGAGGGGTGGCTGTACGTCGTCGACCGGAAGAAGGACATGATCAACGCGTCCGGCTTCAAGGTGTGGCCGCGTGAGGTCGAGGACGTCCTGTACACCCATCCGGCGGTACGTGAGGCAGCCGTCGTGGGTGTGCCCGACGGGTACCGCGGGGAGACCGTGAAGGCGTACATCAGCCTGCGCCCGGGTGCCGAGGGGGACCCGGACGCGCTCGCCGCGTACTGCAAGGAGAGACTGGCCGCGTACAAATACCCGAGGCAGGTGGAGATCCTGCCCGACCTGCCGAAGACGGCGACTGGAAAGATCCTCCGTCGGGAACTGCGTTCCCGGTCGACGGACTCTCTGTAAGCGACCTCGGTAAGCAACTCAGTGGAACGTGGGGAAGGCTGGTGGCGGTAGTGCCCAGGACGACGGACGGCGACGGTACGCCCGTCCCGCAGCGGCTGCTGGCCGCCGCCACCCGGCTCTTCGCTGAACAGGGGTACGACCG
Organism: Streptomyces sp. NPDC047042; assembly: GCF_040644035.1. Lineage (NCBI taxonomy): Bacteria > Bacillati > Actinomycetota > Actinomycetes > Kitasatosporales > Streptomycetaceae > Streptomyces > Streptomyces sp. NPDC047042. Next base: position 30,862 of record NZ_JBEYVP010000008.1, read on the forward strand.
TACGTCCGTCCAGGAGATCGTCGAGGCGGCCGGGGTCACCAAGGGGGCGCTGTACCACTACTTCGGGTCCAAGGACGATCTGCTGCACGAGGTGTACGCGCGTGTGCTGCGTGTCCAGCAGGAGCGGCTGGACGCGTTCGCGAACGCGGACGCGCCGGTGGAGGAGCGGTTGCGGCGGGCCGCGGCGGATGTCGTGGTCACGACCATCGAGAACCTCGACGACGCGATGATCTTCTTCCGCTCGATGCATCATCTGAGTCCGGAGAAGAACAAGCAGGTGCGGGCGGAGAGACGGCGGTATCACGAGCGGTTTCGGGCGTTGATCGAGGAGGGGCAGGAGGCGGGGGTCTTCTCGCGGGCGACCTCAGCGGATCTGGTGGTCGACTACCACTTCGGCTCGATCCATCACCTGTCGACGTGGTACAGCCCGGAGGGGCCCCTGAGCTCGACAGAGGTCGCCGACCAACTGGCGGACCTTCTGCTGCGAGCGCTCCGCCCGTAGGGGTGGTTTTCCTCGCCCCCGCCGCCCCTGCCCGTCCCATCCCTGGAAGCTGCGCCCCCAGACCCCCGCTGGGTATGTCAGCCCCTCCGGCGTTTGAGGAGCGGGGGTTCGGGGGCGGAGCCCCCGAGACGGATGGGACGGGTAGGGGCGGCGGGGGCGAGAGAAACTACACGTACCGCTTCAGCTCGCGTCGCGCCAGCGACCGCTGGTGCACCTCGTCCGGACCGTCCGCCAGCTTCAGGGTTCGGGCGCTCGCCCACAGCTCCGCCAACGGGAAGTCCTGACTCACCCCACCCGCCCCGTGCAACTGAATCGCCTTGTCGATGATGTCCACCACCGCCCGCGGCGTAGCGATCTTGATCGCCTGGATCTCCGCGTGCGCCCCCTTGTTGCCCACCGTGTCCATCAGCCACGCCGTCTTCAGCACCAGCAGCCGCAACTGCTCCACCGTGACCCGCGCGTCCGCGATCCAGTTGTGGACCACACCCTGCTGAGCCAACGACTTGCCGAAGGCCGTCCGCGAGACCGCCCGGCGGCACATCAGCTCGATCGCCCGCTCCGCCATCCCGATCAGCCGCATGCAGTGGTGGATACGGCCGGGCCCGAGCCGCGCCTGCGCGATGGCGAAGCCGCCGCCCTCCTCGCCGATCAGGTTCGAAGCCGGCACCCGCGCCTCGTCGAAGACGACCTCGGCGTGGCCGCCGTGCGAGTGGTCCTCGTAGCCGAACACCTGCATGGCCCGCTTGACCGTGACCCCGGGGGTGTCCCGGGGGACCAGGATCATCGACTGCTGGCGGCGGATGTCGGCGCCGCCCGGGTCGGTCTTGCCCATGACGATGAAGATCTGGCAGCGAGGGTTCATCGCCCCGGAGATGTACCACTTGCGGCCGGAGATGACGTAGTCTCCCCCACTCTCGGCTCCGCTCGAGCGGGAGGTGCCCCCATCGTCCCGCCGGATGTGGGTCTCGATGTTCGTCGCGTCGGACGAGGCCACCTCGGGCTCGGTCATCGCGAACGCCGAGCGGATCTCCCCGGCAAGAAGCGGCTCCAGCCACTGCTTCTTCTGCTGCTCGTCGCCGAACTGCGCCAGCACCTCCATGTTGCCGGTGTCCGGCGCCGCGCAGTTCAGCGCGGTCGGCGCCAAGTGCGGGGAACGGCCGGTGATTTCGGCGAGGGGGGCGTACTGGAGGTTGGTGAGGCCGGCGCCGTGCCGGGCGTCGGGCAGGAAGAGATTCCACAGGCCCTGGCTGCGGGCCTCGGCCTTCAACTCCTCGACCACGGCCGGGGTGTCCCACGGCGAGGCCAACTGCCCCCGCTGCTCGTGCTCGACCTGTTCGGCCGGATAGACGTACTCGTCCATGAAGGCGAGGAGTTTGGCGCGCAGTTCCTCGGTGCGCGCGTCGAACGCGAAGTCCATGACGGGTCAGCCTTCCTGGAGACCTGAGTGAATGGTGGTCAGGCCGTGCTCGATGAAGACGGGAACCAGATCCCCGATGCGGTCGAAGCCCGCGCCGACCGTCTGGCCCAGCGTGTAGCGGTAGTGGATGCCCTCCAGGATCACGGCCAGCTTGAACCAGGCGAACGCCGTGTACCAGGAGACCGCCGAGACGTCCCGCCCCGAGCGCGCCGCGTACCGCTCGATCAGCTCGGCGGGGGAGGGGTGCCCGGGGGCCTCGGCGGTGGTCGAGACGACGGAGCCGGCCGCGCCCAGCGGCATGCTGTACATCACCAGCAGGCCCAGGTCGGTGAGCGGATCTCCGAGCGTCGACATCTCCCAGTCGAGGATCGCGTTGATCTTGTCGTCCGCGCCGATCAGGACGTTGTCGAGCCGGTAGTCGCCGTGCACGATCGCGGGGGCGGGGGAGTGGGGGAGGGCTTGGCCGAGTGCTGCCCGCAGTTCGTCGATGCCGGTCAGCTCGCGGTTGCGGGAGGCGTCCAACTGCTTGCCCCAGCGCCGCAGTTGCCGGTCGAGGAAACCCTCGGGACGGCCGAAGTCCCCGAGGCCCACCGCCGCGGCGTCCACCGCGTGGAGTTCGACGAGCGTGTCCACCAGCGAGAGCACCACGTCCCGGGTGCGGGCCGGGCCGATCGGGGCGAGCTGGTCGGACGTACGGTACGGCGTGCCCGGCACGAACTCCATGACGTAGAAGGGCGCTCCGGGCGCCGCCCCGTTCTCCGGGTCCTCGCACAGCAGCACCGGGCGCGGGACCGGCACGGCCGTCGGATGCAGGGCGCTGATCACCCGGTGCTCGCGCCGCATGTCGTGCGCGGTGGCCAGGACATGGCCCAGCGGGGGCCGTCGTACGACCCAACGGGTGGTGCCGTCGGTGACCGCGTAGGTGAGGTTCGACCGGCCGCCCTCGATCAGCCGGCCGGTCAGCGGGCCTTGCACGAGTCCGGGGCGTTCGCCGTCGAACAGGCCGCGCAGCCCGTCGAGATCGAGACCTGGCAGGTCTTCCGGGGGCATCATCGCTCCTACGCGTACGGAAACAGGACCTGCCTCATGATGCCGACCGGTCGGTATGTCGTCCAGTGGGTGAGCGAAAAGTGACCGGCGTCTCGCTTCCGGTCTGCGGAAGGAGACGCCGGTCGGGCAGGGCATTCGAACAGGGGGCTCGGGGAGTGGCGTCAGTGGGCGGCGGTGGTGGTCAGTGGTCGTCCCAGTGGCCCTCGTGCTCGGCGTGCCGGTGGCCGTCGTGCAGATAGTCGACGTGGTCGCCGTGCGGGACGCTCGGGTGTCCGCAGTCGTCTCCGTGCGCATGGTCGTGGGTGCCGTGCGCCACGTGCTCGCCGGGCTCGCACTCGTCCCAGTGGTCGCTGTGCGCGCGGTGCAGATGTCCGTCGTGCGCGTAGTCCACGTGGTCACCGTGCGGCACCTCGGTGTGGCCGCAGTCCGGGCCGTGGGTGTGCTCGTGGGTCGGGTGTTCCTGGTGGAGGGTGGGGGTGCTCATGCTGCTCGCCTCCGGCATTCGGGGGTACGGGGACACAGGGGTACGGGAGGGGGAGTGCGGGGTGTCCGCGGTGAACCGTGAGTTGTGACGCCGTCGGACAGGTTGTCATGCTATGCGCCCATATCGGGCTATTCGACTTGCGTGGCGTGCGCGCACCCCGGAAGGTCGGGCGTGAGGAATCGGAGGACCAGACATATGAAGGCCATCACCTACAGCCGGTTCGGCGGCCCCGACGTCCTGGAGTACACCGAGGACGCCCCGGACCCCAAGGTCGGGCCCGACTCCGTGCTGATCAAGGTGCGGGCGGCGTCGGTCAACCCGGTGGACTGGAAGTGCCGCGAGGGCTACCTCGACGGTCTCCTGGACACCGTCTTCCCCGTGACGCCGGGCTGGGACGTCTCCGGGGTCGTGGTCCGTCCGGGTGTCTCCGTCTCCGAGTTCGCCGTGGGTGACGAGGTCATGGGCTACGTACGCGAGGACTTCCTCTCGCGCGGCACCTTCGCCGAGTACGTCGCCGCCCCGGTGCGCACCCTCGCCCGCAAGCCCCGCAACGTCTCCTTCGAGGAGGCGGCCGGGCTGCCGCTGGTCGGGCTCACCGCCTATCAGGTGCTCGCCAGGTCGCTCGCCGTCCGTACGGGTGAGACCGTCCTCGTGCACGCGGCGGCGGGTGGGGTCGGCTCTGTCGCCGTCCAGCTGGCCCGCCGCCACCTGGGCGCGGCGCACGTCATCGGCACGGCGAGCACGCACAACCACGACTACGTGCGCGAACTGGGCGGCGAACCGGTGACGTACGGCGAGGGCATGGCCGAGCGGGTACGGAAACTGGCCCCTGGCGGGGTCGACGCGGTGTTCGACACCGTCGGCGGTGACACGCTGAGGGATTCCGTGGAGCTGCTGGCTCCCGGGGGGCGACTGGTGTCGGTCGCGGATCCGGACGTCGTCGGTCTCGGGGGGCGCTACTACTTCGTACGGCCCGACGCGGTGGATCTCGCGCACATCGCCGATCTGGTCGAGCAGGAGGTGTTCTCGTTGCATGTGTCCGAGATGTTTCCGCTGGAGCGGGCGGCGGAGGCGCATCGGCGGAACGCGGAGGGTGGTACCAGGGGCAAGATTGTTGTGACGGTTGACTGGGTGTGAGGGTGCGGTAGGGGGTGGGGGGCTTTGGCTGCGGGTGGGTGGGGGCTGGTCGCGCAGTTCCCCGCGCCCCTGTCGGGCCCCTTCGGGGCCCTCAAGGGATCAATGCGGAACCCCTAGAGGAGCAGTGCTGCTCCGCATGCTGCCAGGGTCAGTGTGCACAGGGCCGCTGCTGTGGCCAGGTGGGGGGCCAGGGGTGGTGGGGGCTCGTCGGGTGGGGTCGCGAGGGCGCGGATGCGGTGGTGGGCCACGGTCAGGAAGCACAGCCACAGCGCGCAGCACATCGCGCAGACCGTGACGCCGGCCGCCGACGGGCCCTCGTGCAGCGCGGTCTTTCCGGCGAGCACCGCGGCGACGGTGCCCGACAGCGTCGTACGCCGCCACGCCAGCCTCGTCCGCTCCGGTTGCAGACCGGGATCCCGTGCCCCCGCCTCGCTCATCCGTCCCCCCGGACCAGTACGACGACCACCATGGCGACCGCGACCACGGCGACCGCGAGGCTCAGCAGTGCCGGGAAGCGGGACACCGGCAGGTCCACGCCCCGCCGCATCGCCCGTTCGCACCGTACCCAGTGGTTGACGGCCCGCAGCGAGCACAGCACACCGGCGGCCAGCAGTGCGAGCGCCAGTCCCACCCGCCAGGCCCAGCGCAGGTCGGGCAGGAACTGGTCCACGGCGAAACCGCCGCCGATCAGCGCCAGCGCGGTACGCAGCCAGGCCAGGAAGGTGCGTTCGTTGGCCAGGGAGAAGCGGTAGTCGGGGGTGCTGCCCTCCTCGGCGATCCCCTGGGGGGCGAACCACAGGCGGACGTTCCGTGCGAAATCGATCACGTGTAGGAACCTTACGGGTTGCCGGCCGAGCGGTACGCCTTGAGGCGCTCGTACGCGTCCAGGCCGTCCGGCACCCACTCCCACTCGCCCAGCCGCCGTTCCACCTCGTCCTCCGGCAGGAACGCATGCCAGGCGACCTCCTCCACCTGCGGGTGGACGGGCAGGTCGCAGCGGACCTCGTACACCGCCGACCACCAGGTCCGGCCGGCGCCGTCGTCGTACAGGAACTTGAAGAGGGGCTCGGGGCGGGGCAGGCCCGTGACGCCGAGTTCCTCCTCGGCCTCCCTCAGGGCCGCGAGGTCGTACGACTCGCCCGCGCCCACGACGCCCCCGACGAACATGTCGTACAGGGAGGGAAAGACCAGCTTGGTGGGGGTGCGGCGGTGGACGAAGACGCGGCCCTCGGCGTCCCTGGCCTGGATGAAGACGCAGCGGTGGCGCAGCCCGCGCGCGTACGCCTCGCCCCGGGGCGACTGGCCGATGACCTCGTCGTTCTCGTCGACGATGTCGAGGATCTCGTCAGCGGGAGTGTTCATGGCTTCCATCCAAGCCCATCCCGCGCTTCCGCTGTACGGCGATCAGCTGGGCTGGAGGTCGCGGCTGGGTCTGCTCGGTGTGCTGCCGCTCGGCATCGCCGGGTGGAGGCCCAGCAGGACGATGCCCACGACCACCGCCGCGAGCCCCGCCGCCTCCCAGGCCAGGGCGCCGGTGTCGGTGCGCAGCCGGTCGCCGAGGAAGCCGACCCCGCAGACGATGCCGGCCAGGGGCTGGGCGGCCGTGAGCGCCGGGAGGGACATGCGCAGCGGCGCGGTCTCGAAGGCGCTCTGGACCAGGATCAGGCCGGTGAGACCGAGGAGGAGCACGGCGTACGGCTGCCAGCCGGTGAGGAGGTGGGGCAGGCCGCCCGCCGAGAAGCGCTGGCCGCTGACCCGCGTGAGGGCGTCCTGGACGCCGTAGAGGAGGCCCGCGGCCAGGGCCAGCAGTACGGGGCCGGCGCTGAGGCGGGAGCGTTTCGCGTACGTCGTGAGGAGCAGGGCGAGGCCCACCATGGTGCCGATGATCAGCCAGTGGCGCACCGGGTCGGTGACGGCCGTGCCGCCGCGCGGTTCGCCCGCCACGATGAACGCGGTCACCCCGCCCGCGAGGAGCAGGAGGCCGGCCCAGCCCTGGCGGCCCAGTGGCTGCTTGGTCTGCCTGCGGGAGAGGGCGAGCGCGAAGAGCAGGTTCGTGGCGAGGAGTGGCTCGACCAGGGAGACCTCGCCCTGGCTCAGCGCGATCGCGCCCAGCACCATGCCCGCCACCATCAGACCGATGCCGCCGAGCCAGCGGGGCACCCGCATCAGGTCCAGGAGCAGCCGCGGGGAGAGGAAGTCGCTCAGGGGTGCCTGCCGGGCCGCGTTCTGCTGGAGGACGAAACCCAGGCCCAGGCAGCACGCGGCGCTCACGGCGAGAGTCAGAACCAGAACGGACACGCGGATACCTCGATGACAGGGCGGATTGTGGGGTGTGGTAAAGGCCGACTGTAGTCGTCCCCGGTCGGTCCCGCCCTGGGGATGTGACGGAATCGTGCGGTCGTCCGGGTCACGTTCGGGTCCGGTCCGGGTTCCCTCCGGGACGCGTACGAATCCCGGAGGGAGCCCGGTTCCGCGTTCGGTGGGGGTGTCGGTGTCGCGACTTAGCGTGATCTCGGTCGTGTTGATGGGGCGTGCCAGGGTCTGTCGTTCGGCAGGTCAACTGTCCTGGACGGATGGGTAATTGACACGTGTCGTATCCATTTCCGGCCTTGACGTGAAGCTCTCGTGGAGGGTTTGCTGTCGGTGATCAACCGATGGCCGTCGTTCGACCGCCGTCAGCTAACCGCGTCGTGTGAGGAAGTTCCCCGCGGTGTCTCCACCTCCACCACCTCTGGGCCGGGGCCGCAGGCGCGCAGCCCAGGCCTTCGACGCGGCGCTCGACGACACGGAACTCGTCGCCGCGCGCACCGCGCTGGCCCAGGGGCGCTGGCAGGCCGTCCGCGCGCTGCTCGCCACGACCGGCGACGACTGGGACCGCCGGGGGCACCGGATCACCGTCCTCGCGCTGGAGTCCGGTACCGCGGCCTGGGCCCGCGACTGGCTCCTGGCCGAACCGGAGTCCGCCGACGCCGCCGTCCTGCTCGCCGCGGCCACCGTCCAGCGGGCCCTCTCGGGCAAGGACAAGCCGGTCCGGGCCCGGGAAGCCTGCCATGCCGCCGCCGAGCTCGCGCCCGCCGACCCCACGCCCTGGCTCGGGCTGCTCCAGCTGGAGCGGACCATGGGGCCCGAGGAGACCGTCGTCCAGCTCTTCGACGAGGTCCGGCACCGCTACCCGGACCATCACCAGGCCCACCATCTGATGGTCGCGCGCCTCGCCGAACGCCGTACCGACGCCGGACAGGACCCGCTGCACGAGGTGTACGACTTCGCCCACTGGGCCGTCGAACAGGCCCCCGCCGACTCGCCGTTGGCGATTCTGCCGGTCGTCGCGCATGCCGAGCGCTACCGCGTCCTGGCCGCCGCCGGTCTGGAGTCGACCGATCCGGCGTCCTCCGGGCACTGGGTCGGGCGCCGGGCCCGCCAGGTGATGAAGGCCGCGTTCGACTGGTGGCTGGAGTGGGAGCGCGACGACCATCCGCGCCGGCTGATCGACCTCAACTTCCTTGCCCACGCCAAGTTCTGCGAGGGCCGGGGCGCGGAGGCCGCCGCGCTGTTCCACCGTATCGGCCCGCACCAGACGCCGGACCCGTGGTCCTACCCGGACCGTGATCCGCACACCGCCTTCCGTGCCGCCCGCGCCAGCGCGCTCGGCACGGTGTAAGTCCCCACGCAGTACTGGAAACACCTTCGCACCACCGAAACTCCGTACGCCCCCGAAAGGACAACCCCGCGATGACGACGGGCAGTTCGAGCACAAGCAGACCAGGCGCCGACAGCAGTAGCGGCAGCAGCGGCGGCAACAGCAGCGGTATCAGCACGTTCAAGGGGCAGGAGCGGGCGCTGCGCGCCGACCGCCTCGGCACCGGGGGGCTGCTGCTCTCCGTGCTGGCCGCGACCGCCCCTCTCATGGTGGTCGCGGGTGTCATGCCCACCACATTCGCGGTGATGGGCATCGTCGGCCAGCCCCTCCTCTTCGTCCTCCTCGGCGTCGTCCTCGTCCTCTTCAGCGTCGGGTACGCCGAGATGAGCCGCCACGTCCACAACGCGGGCGCCTTCTACGCGTACATCTCGCGCGGTCTCGGCGGCACCGCCGGGGCGAGCTCCGCCATGCTCGCGCTCGTCGCCTACAACGCGCTCCAGGTCGGCATCTACGGCATCTTCGGGTTCGAGGTGTCCGGGCTGTTCTCCACCTACCTGGACACCGAGATCGCCTGGTGGATACCGGCGTTGCTCGCCGCGCTGGCCGTGGGCGCACTCGGCTGGCTGAAGATCGACGTCAACGCGCGCGTGCTCGGCGTGCTGATCGTCATCGAGGTCGCCCTCGTCGTCATCTTCGACATCGCCGCCGTCGCCGACCCGGCGAAGGAGGGGCTGTCGCTGCACGCCTTCAACCCGGACACCCTCACCGGGGCGGGCGTCGGCACCGCCCTGTGCTTCTGCATCGCCGCCTTCACCGGCTTCGAGCAGGCCCCCGTGTACGCCGAGGAGACCAGCCGGCCGCACGTCCTGGTCCCGCGCGTGATGTTCCTCGCCGTCAGCTTCGTCGCCGTCTTCTTCGCGATCAGCTCGTGGGCGTTCACGGTCGCCGCCGGTCCCTCGGCGATCATCGGCACCGCGCAGAAGGAGAGCGCGGGGCTGCTGTTCACCCTCACGGAGTCCCGCCTCGGGGGAACGTTCACGGACGTCCTGCACGTTCTGTTCGTGACGGGCATGTTCGCGGCGCTGCTCAGCTTCCACAACGTCGTCGCGCGGTACGCGTTCGCCATGGGCCGCGAGGGGCTGCTGCCCGCGACCTTCGGCCGCACCACCGGCGCGAGCGGCGCCCCCGGCACGGGTTCGCTTCTCCAGACGGTGGTGGCCGTCGTGATCGTCGCCGCCTTCGCGGTCTCCGACGACGGACCGGTGGGCGACCCGACGACTCCCGTGCTGAAGCTGTTCACCTGGTTCGGCAACATCGGAGCCCTCGGCGTGATCCTGCTGATGGCGGCGGCCTCCCTCTCCGTCATCGTCTTCTTCGTCCGCCGCGGCGCCGCGAGCGCCCAGGCCTGGCGACTGGCCACGGCCGCGCTCTCCGGTGTCGCGCTGCTCGTCATCGCCTTCTACACGATCAAGGACTTCGACATCCTGGTCGGTACGGGCCCGGACTCCTCCCTCAACTGGCTGCTGCCCGGCATCATCGTCGCCGCCGTGCTCCTCGGCCTGGTCCAGGGCCTGGTCCTGCGAACCACCAAGCCCGAGGTACACGGCCGGATCGGCCTCGGCAACGAGGCGTTCCAACTGGAGAAGGCGGCGGACTCGGCGTCCTGAACGCCACGTCTCCACCGCCGCGCCCCGACCGGAACGGGAGAGCGGACTCGGCCTTTTGAACACCGCCTCACCGCCACCGCACCCCGACCGGAACGGGAGAAACGGCGCCGGAAGTCTGACGCGCACCCGCGATCCCTGGCTCGAGAGGGGTCGCGGGTGTTCGAATGGACAGGTGAACTCCGAACGACCCGAACGTCCAGAACGGACCGAGTGGTCCGGCCGACTCGAGCGGTCCGGCCGACCTGAACGGTCCGGCCGACCCGCACGGTCCGCCGAACCCAGGCGGTCCGATGACCCCGGGGGGTCCGATGGCCCCGGGGGGCCGGACTTGCCCGAGGGGGCCGGTGGTCCCGGACGGTGGGAGATGGACGGGGGGCCCGATGAACACGGGCGGCGGGATCCCAACGGGCGGTTCGATGGCTCGGGGCGGCCGGTTTCGGTCGGAGGGTCTGACGACCCCGGGCGGCCGGGCGGGCGGTCCGAGGACTCCGGGCGGCGGGATGTGGACGGGGGGTCGGATGGCCTGGGGCGGGCGGTTTCGGTCGGAGGGTCTGACGACCCTGGGCGGCGGAATGCGGGCGGGCGGTCCGAGGACCCCGGGCGGCGGGATGTGGACGGGGGGTCGGATGGCCTGGGGCGGGCGGTTTCGGTCGGAGGGTCTGACGACCCCGGGCGGCGGGTTGGCAACGGGGGGTCCGATGAGCCGGGGCGGCGAGGCGTCGACGGGGTGTCTGATGGCTCGGGGCGGCGGGCTTCGGCCCGGGGGATCGATGAACCCGAGCCGGATTCGCTCGGGGGGTTCGATGATCCTGGGCGGCCGGATGTCAGCGGGGCTTCTGATGACCCGGGGCGGCCGGTTTCGGCGCCAGCGGCCGATGGCCCCAGGCTGACGGATTCGCTCGAGCGGTCCGATGACCCCGGGCTGACGGATTCGCTCGAGCGGTCTGCGGCTACCCCCGGGCGGCGTGATTTGGCCGGGGGGTCCGAGGAACCCGGGCGGCGGGATGTGGGCGAGCGGTTCGATGGTCCGGAGTTGCGGGGCGGGCGTTCGCAGGAGCGGGGTACGCCCATTGGGCGCCGGATATTTCTTGGCACGCTTGGGCTCGGTGCCCTCGGGGTGGTCGCGGCGCCCGGGCTCCAGCGGGGCATGGAGTCCTTTCTCGCCGGTGCGGCGGAGAAGGACCCCACCGGCCTGACCGGCCTCCTCCCGAACGGCGGCGGCTTCCGCTACTACTCGGTGACCTCCTCCGTACCCCGCAAGGATGCCGAGAACTACCGGCTGAAGATCGACGGCCTGGTCGACAGACCAGCCACCTACACCCTCGCAGACCTTCGCGCGATGCCCCAGACCAGGATGGTCAAGGACGTCCAGTGCGTCACCGGCTGGCGGGTGCCCGGCACCCCCTTCGAAGGGGTACGGCTGTCCCGGCTCCTGGACGCGGCCGGCGTGCGCTCCTCGGCCGGGGCCGTCCGCTTCACCTGCTTCGACGGCGCCTACAGCGAGAGCCTGACCCTCGAGCAGGCCCGCCGCGCCGACGTACTCGTAGCCCTGCGCATGCAGGACAAGGACCTGGGCCACAGCCACGGCGGCCCGGTCCGCCTCTACGTCGCCCCCATGTACTTCTACAAGTCCGCCAAATGGCTCTCCGGCATCACGGTCACCGAGGACGTACAACCCGGCTACTGGGAGAACCGCGGCTACGACATCGACGCATGGGTCGGCAAATCGAACGGACGCGACGATGAGCCTACGAGCTGACACCCAGGCGCACCCCACGTCCGACGTGCGCCGCTTCGGCCGCCCCCAGAAGTGGGTGCACCGCGCGACGGCCGCGCTGATGGGCGTGTGCGTGGCGACGGCGGCCTGTCTGTACATCCCCCAGTTCGCCGAACTGGTCGGCCGCCGCGCACTGGTGGTGCGCGTCCACGAGTGGGCGGGCCTCGCCCTGCCGGTACCCGTCCTGGCCGGCCTCGCCTCCCGCGCCTTCCGCGCGGACCTGGGCTTCCTCAACCGCTTCGGCCCCCACGACCGGGTCTGGCTGCGCGCGGCCCTACGACGCGACAAGCGCCGTGCGTCACGCCCGGCCGGCAAGTTCAACGCGGGCCAGAAGATCTACGCGGCCTGGATCGCGGGCGCCACCCTGGTCATGCTGGGCACGGGTCTGCTGATGTGGTTCACCCACCTCACCCCGCTGATGTGGCGCACCAGCGCGACCTTCGTCCACGACTGGCTGGCGCTGACCATCGGCATAGTCCTGGCCGGCCACATAGGCATGGCCCTGGGCGACCCGGAGGCCCGCCGCGGCCTACGAACAGGCTGGGTGAGCAAAGCCTGGGCCTCCCACGAACACCCCCTCTGGCACCCCCACAACAAGGACCACTGACCCGACTTGCCTGCCCTTCCCCGCCGGCCCCGAAAACCGGCCGCTTTCGCCCTCTCCCCCGGCCCCGGAAACCGGCCGCTTTCGCCCTCTCCGCCGGTCGCGGAAACCGGCCGCTTTCAGGGGCGCGGGGAACTGCGCGACCAGCCCCAACACACCCGCACCCAACAACGCACCGGCAGCCGACCAGCTCGCTTTCTCCGCCGCCCCCGGAAACCGGCCGCTTTCAGGGGCGCGGGGAACTGCGCGACCAGCCCCAACACACCCGCACCCAACAACGCACCCCTCCCCACACCCCCCGGCGGAGCTACCCCCCAAAGTCCAACAACACCTTGCACGCCCTCTCCCGATCCCCCGCCAACCCAAACGCCGACTCCGCCTCCCCCACCGGCACCACCGCACTGACCAACCCCTCCAGCGCCGGCTCAGCCCCCAACAACCCCAACGCCTCGTCGAACTCCCCGTCGAACCGAAAAGCCCCCCGCAGTTCGATCTCCCGAGTGACAACCAGATTCCCCGCGAACGGACTCGGCCCCGGCGGCAGCAGGCCGACCTGTACGACCACCCCACCCCGCCGCACCAACCTCAGACACGTGTCCAACCCCGCCGCCACCCCCGACGCCTCAACGGCAACATCCACCTCGGCCGGCCACCCCGCGTCGCCAGGATCATCCGCCCGCACGACCTTGTCGGCGCCCGCGACAACCGCGTACGCCAGCGCCTGCGGAAGCAGATCCGTGACCGTCACCCGAGCCGCACCCGCTGCCTTCGCCGCCGCGACGACCAGGCACCCGATGGGCCCCGCGCCGGTCACGAGGACATGCCTGCCCGACACATCCCCCGCCCGGCGCACGGCGTGCAGCGCCACCGACAGGGGCTCCGCCAAAGCCGCCCGCCGCAACGGCAGTTCCGCCGGTACGGCCCTCAACTGATCGACGGGGACGACCAGTCGCGCCGCGAAGCCGCCCTGGACGTGGGGCGTACGGGCGGCGCTCCCCAGGTAACGCGTGTCCCGGCAGACATTGCGCCGCCCGGACGCACACTCCGGACACACCCCGCACGGGGTAGCCGGGTGCACAGCAACCGGCGTACCCACCAAAGGATCTGACGCTCCGTCACCACCCCCGTCACCGTACGAGACCACCGTCCCCACCACCTCATGGCCCAGCACCATCGGCTCCGCGAGGCGAAAGTCCCCCACCCCGCCATGCCGCCAGTAGTGCAGATCCGACCCGCACACCCCGCCGTACCGGACGGCCACCAGCGCCTGACCGGGACCGGGGGACGGCACAGGCAGTTCGTCGACCCGCAGGTCACCCGCACCGTGGATCACGCAACCGAGCATCGGGAAACCCCTTCCGAGTGACTGAATCGGCCCGCGTCACAGGACGCTGGTCATGCCGCCGTCGACGTACAGCACCTGTCCGCCGACGAAGTCCGCCGCCGGGGAGGCGAGGAACAGCACCCCGCCCACCAGATCCTCCGTACGCCCCCACCGGCCGGCCGGGGTGCGTCGCCGTACCCAGGCGCTGAACTCCGGGTCGTCGACCAGGGGTTGGGTCAGTTCCGTCTCGATGTAGCCGGGGCCGAGGCCGTTGACCTGGACCCCGTGCGGGCCCCAGTCCGCGCACATGCCCTTGGTGAGCATCTTCAGCGCGCCCTTGGTGGCCGTGTAGGGCGCGATGCCCGGCCGGGCCACCTCGCTCTGTACCGAGCAGATGTTGATGATCTTGCCGTGCCCGCGTTCCGTCATCCGCCGGGCCGCCTCCCGCCCCACCAGGAACGCGCTGGTGAGGTTGGTGTCGAGGATGCGGTGCCAGTCGGAGTCGGTGAACTCCAGGAGCGGGGCCCGCAGTTGCATGCCCGCGTTGTTGACCAGGATGTCGAGCGGGCCGACCCGCTCCTCGATGTCCGCGATCCCGGCGGCGACCGAGGGACCGTCGGTGACGTCGAAGGCGGCGGTGTGGATCTTCCCGGAGGCCGAGGCCAGTTCGGCGGCGGCCTCGGCGAGCCGGTCGGTGTCGCGTCCGTTGAGGACGACCGTGCAGCCCGCCTCGGCCAGTCCCCGGGCCAGGGCGAGGCCGATGCCCCGGCTGGACCCGGTGACCAGGGCCGTACGGCCGCCGATGTCGAAGAGAGGGTGACTCATTCCCGTACCCCTAGATCACGAGTGACAGCAGCAGGACCAGGCCGCCCGCGACCACGGAGATGATCGTCTCCATGACCGACCAGGTCTTGAGGGTCTGGCCGACGCTCAGGCCGAAGTACTCCTTGACCAGCCAGAATCCGGCGTCGTTGACATGGCTGAAGAAGAGCGAACCGGCGCCGATGGCCAGGACCAGCAGGGCCGCGTGGGTCGTCGACATGTCCACTGCGAGCGGAGCCACGAGGCCGGCCGCCGAGACCGTGGCGACGGTCGCCGAACCTGTCGCCAGCCGGATCGCCACCGCGATCAGCCAGGCCAGCAGCAGGGCCGGTATGGACCAGTCCTCGGAGATGTCCAGGACCATCTTGCCGACCCCGGAGTCGATCAGCGTCTGCTTGAAGCCGCCGCCCGCGCCGACGATCAGCAGGATGCCCGCGATGGGCGCGAGACCCGTCTCGACGATCCGGGAGATGCGTTCCCGGGAGAACTCGGCCGGGCGGCCCAGCGTGAATATGCCCACGAGGACGGCGGCGAGCAGGGCGATCAGCGGGGAGCCGACGACGTCGAAGACGCGCTGCACCATGTGCGTGGGGTCGTCGATGATGATGTCGACGAGCGCCTTGGACAGCATCAGGACGACGGGGAGGAGGATCGTGGCGAGGGTGGCGCCGAAGCCGGGACGCTTCTCCAGGTCCTCCGAGGGGCGTTGGGGGATCATGCGGTCGGGGGCGGGAACGTCCACCCAGCGGGCCGCGAACCTCGAGAACAGCGGACCGGCGATGATCACCGTCGGGATGGCGACCAGGACACCGAGCGCCAGGGTCACGCCGAGGTTGGCGCCGACCGCGTCGATCGCGATCAGCGGACCGGGGTGCGGCGGCACCAGGCCGTGCATCACGGACAGACCGGCGAGCGCCGGGATGCCGATGCGCATCAGGGAGTAGTTGCCGCGCTTGGCGACCATCAGGACGACCGGGATCAGCAGGACGACGCCGACCTCGAAGAACAGGGGCAGGCCGATCACCGAGGCGATCAAAACCATCGCCCACGGCATCGTCCGGCCCGACGCCTTCGCCAGGATCGTGTCGACGATCTGGTCCGCGCCGCCGGAGTCGGCGAGCAGCTTGCCGAGGATCGCGCCCAGGGCGATCAGGACACCCACGCCGGCCACCGTCGCGCCGAGCCCGGTGGTGAAACTGGCGATGGTCTTGTCGAGCGGCGCGCCCGCGAAGGCGCCCAGCGCCAGCGAGCCGATGGTCAGGGCCAGGAAGGCGTGCAGCTTGAACTTGGTGATCAGCAGGACGATGAGCGCGATGCCCGCCAGTACGGCGACGCCCAACTGGGCGTGGCCGGCCGAGGTGATCGGCTCGACGGTGTCCGCTGCCAGCATCTCGACGCTGAGTCTGGTCACGGTGGTTCCCTTGTCTTTTTGTCTTGTGGAGTACTTCTGGAGTACTTCTGGGGGAGGGCCTATCGGCGCGCCCGGCGGGGTTCAGCTCTCCTCGGGCCCGCCGAGGTCATCGACGTCATAGCGGTCATCGACGTCGTCGAGCGCTGCCGTCGCGCGGGCGGTGATCTCCTCGGGGCTGCCGGACACGTCCACCGCCACGCCCGCCTCGTCCGCCTCGAGTGGCTGGAGCGTGGCGAACTGGGAGTCGAGCAGCGCGGTCGGCATGAAGTGACCCTGCCGGTGCGCCATCCGGTCCTCGATGAGCGCCCGGTCGCCGGTGAGGTGCACGAAGACCACTCCGGGCGCGGCGGCCCGCAGCCGGTCCCGGTACGACCGCTTCAGCGCCGAACTGCTCACCACCCCGCCGAGGCCGGCCCGGCCGTGCGCCCACTCGCCGATGGCGTCCAGCCAGGGCCACCGGTCCTCGTCGGTCAGCGGGGTCCCGGCCGTCATCTTGTGGATGTTGGCCGGCGGGTGGAAGTCGTCGCCCTCGGCGTACGGAACGCCGAGCCGAGCCGCGAGCAGGGGACCGATCGTGGTCTTCCCGGTGCCCGCGACCCCCATGATCACGACGACGTGTGGGGTACGCGTCTGCTGCATGGACGCAGTGAAACGCATTACGTAAGACAAATTCAAGAGCCGAGACTTAATAAGTCTGACTTTATGGAAGCGTGACGTGCCCCGTACTCTGAGTGCATGAGCACATCGGGCCGAGGGCTGCACGGCCATGTACTGGAAACCCTCGGACCTGCGATCACCGCGGGCGAGTACCCGCCGGGCAGCGTTCTGCGCACGGACGAACTCGCACAGCGGTTCGACGTGTCACGCTCGGTGATGCGGGAGGCGGTCCGCGTCCTGGAGTCGATGCACCTGGTCGAGTCCCGCCGCCGGGTCGGCGTCACGGTCCGGCCCAAGGCCGAGTGGAACGTGTACGACCCCCAGGTCATCCGCTGGCGGCTGGCCGGCGCCGACCGCCCGCAGCAGTTGCGCTCCCTCACCGTCCTGCGCTCCGCGATCGAACCGGTGGCCGCAGGTCTGGCCGCCAAGTTCGCCACCGCCGAGCAGTGCGCGCGGCTCACGGAGTGCGCGCTGGGCCTGGTGGCCAACTCGCGCGGCCATCAGCTCGAGGGCTATCTCGTCCACGACATGGCCTTCCACCGGGTGATCCTGGAGGCCTCCGGCAACGAGATGTTCGCCCGCCTCGGCGATGTCGTCGCGGAGGTCCTGGCGGGCCGGACCCATCACGAGGTCATGTTCGAGGACCCCGACCCGGCCGCCGTCACCCTGCATGTACAGGTCGCGGAGGCGGTCCGCGAGGGTGACGGCGAACGGGCGGAACGACTCACTCGGGAGATCGCGGTCGGGGCCCTTCAGGAACTGGACATACTCGCGCCCTAGACGCCCCGGGTGTCCTGAGTTCCCGTGTGGCCCTCGCCGCCGTTGTCGCCCTCGTCGATGTCCCCGTCGACGTACACCCACGCCCCGTCGACCCGCTCGAACCGGCTCCGCTCCCGCAGCGAACCTCCCCGGTAGGAGGCCCGGAAGGTCACGGTCCCGGTGGTGTGGAACGCCGTGCCCTCGCCCGTTTCAAGGATCTCCAGGCCCGTCCACCGCATCCCGGGATCGAATTCGATCCGCGCGGGGCGGGTACGCGGATGCCAGGTGCGCAGCAGGTACGCCTCGTCACACTTCACGAAAGCGCTGTAGCGGGAACGCATCAGCGCCTCGGCCGTCGGCGCGGCGGCCGCACCCGTGGGGGTCCCCCCGGTCGAGTTGGTTCGAGACTGGGGGAGGAATCGGCCACAGCACGTGTCGTACGTCTCCGCAAGACCGCACGGACATGTGGAGCTCTGAACAGGGGTGGAGGGGCGCTGCCGCCTGAGATGCGCAGTACGTCGGGACATGCCCGCCATTCTGCTGTACCACGTGCATCGTGTGCTGTGCGCATTCTGTGAAGTCGCTGACCCGACACGCGCACATCGCGTGCGGGTCGTGCGCGGCGATCTTCATCGAACCTTCCCCAGGGGTGGCGTGAACGCGTCTTGCTGGCCCAACTGCCCACCCCCAAAGGTGGATTACGCACTTGAGCATCAGGAGTCGCAAGCGTGTCGCTTGCCCCGGGCGGCCGTCCGGCCGGGGTACTGACGGGGGAAAGCTGATGAGGTGTCATGGGCCGGCGCGTCCCGCGCGCCGGACAGTTCCGTGCGCACCGGACCGGACGACTCTCCCTCCGCCACCTCCTTGGTGCCTTGACCCGGTGCCCGGATAGGGATTGGAGGGGGAATGCCGACGACAGCAGTGGGTGCGGCCAGGCCGACATATCCCGGCGTCTACGTCGAAGAGCTTCCCAGCAGCACTCGTACCATCTCCGCCGTGACCACGTCGGTGACCGCGTTCGTGGGGCACACCCGGCGCGGTCCGCTGAACGAGCCCGTGCGTGTCACCGGCTTCACCGAATTCGAGCGGCGGTTCGGCGGGCTCGCCTCGCAGAGCGCCGTCGCCTACGCCGTCCACCAGTTCTTCGGCAACGGCGGCTCCGTCGCCGTGATCGTCCGGGTCGCGAAGGCGGGCAGCGGCAAGGCCGCGTGCGTCGCCCTGGAGTCCACGGAGGGGCACAGCGAGGCCCGCGTCCTCGAGGTGCACGCCAAGGAACCCGGCGGGTGGGGCAACGGTCTGCGCGTCGCCGTCGACTACGACACCCCGAACTGCGACGAGACCTTCAACCTGCGCGTGTACGACGCGAAGGGCGAGGCCCGCGAGTCCTACACCGGGCTGTCGATGGACTCGGCACACGGGCGCTACGCGCCGACCGTGATCAACGCCGGGTCGCGGCTCATCCGGGTCGAGGCGGTCGGCGAGGGGCGGCCCGATCCGTCCGGGACCGTGTCCAAGCCCTTCGGCAACGAACTGCCCGATCTGGCCGTCGACGTGACCGTCAAAATCGGTGACGTGGAGCGGGAGTTCACGCTCTACGACCCCGAGTGCGACGGCGAAGCCCCCTGCTCCGTCGCCGAGTTGGCGCTGCTGCTCGAACGCAAGCTGCGGGCACTGCCCGACGCGCCGGGCAAGCACGCCTACGCGGGCGTCGAAGTCACCGCGTTCGGGCGGCGGTTGCAGGTCGTGGCCGGTTCCACCGACCCCGAGGACGTCGTCCGCTTCCTCGGCCAGTGCGCCAACGACCTGGGCCTCGAAGCCTCCGTGAACCCGCCCGTCTTCCCCCTGGAGGGCGGTGAGGACGGCGAGGCCCCCGGCCCGCGCGACCTCATCGGTTCCGAGGCCGACAAGTCCGGCATCCAGGCGCTGCGCGGCGTCGCCGACGTCAATCTGCTGGCCCTGCCCGAGCTGGCCGCGTACGAGAAGACCGAGGACATGCTCACCGTCGTCTCGGCGGCCCAGCGGTTGTGCGAGGAGCGGCGGATCTTCCTGCTCGTCGACGCGCCCAGCACCTGGGTGAGCGTCGACACGGCCCGGGCCGGGCTCGCCGCCTTCGACGCGGTCCGGGGCAACCACGCCGGCCTGTACTTCCCGCACCTTCAGCTCACCGACCCGCTCACCGGACGGCTGCGCGCCTTCCCGCCGTCCGGCGCCGTCGCCGGCGTCGTCGCGCGGACCGATTCGGAGCGCGGGGTGTGGAAGGCGCCGGCCGGGACGGAGGCCCGTCTCGCGGGCGTCCACTCCCTCACCGTCGAGCTGACCGACCGCGAGACCGGGCTGCTCAACCCGCTCGGCGTCAACTGTCTGCGGACGTTCCCGATGGCGGGTCCGCTGGTGTGGGGGGCGCGCACCCTGGAGGGCGCCGACGCGCTCGACAGCGAGTGGAAGTACGTACCCGTGCGACGGCTCGCGCTGCATGTCGAGGAAAGCCTCCAACGAGGCCTGCAGTGGGTCGTGTTCGAGCCCAACGACGAGAGTCTCTGGCAGCAGATCCGGCTGGGCGCGTCCTCGTATCTGCACACCCTCTTCCGGCAGGGCGCCTTCAAGGGCAGCACGCCGCGCGAGGCCTACTTCGTCAAGTGCGACCACGAGACCACGACCGACGAGGACGTGGCGAACGGGGTGGTGAACGTCCTGGTGGGCATCGCGCCGGTGCGGCCGGCGGAATTCGTGATCGTCAGGATCCAGCAGACGTCGGGCCAGTCCGCCCTCTAGGGCCTCGAAGTCCCCGAGCATTGTGGAGAGTTGAAGGAATCCGATGGCTGAGTTCACGGTCAACGCCCAGCGCTTCGATCCGTACAAGAACTTCAAGTTCCTGGTCCTGTGGGACGGTCGTACGGTCGCCGGCATCAGCAAGATCAGTCCGCTCAAGCGGACCACGGAGGTCGTCAAGCACCGCCACGGCGGCGACCCCTCCTCCCCGCGCAAGTCGCCGGGACGCTCCGAGTTCGAGGGCATCACCCTGGAGCGCGGGGTCACCCACGATCCGGAGTTCGACCGCTGGGCCAACAAGGTCTGGCAGGTCGGGGCGGGCCTCGGCTCCGAGGTGTCCCTCGCGGACTTCCGCAAGGACATCGTGATCCAGGTCCTCAACGAGGCCGGCCAGGTCGCCGTCTCGCACAAGCTGTACCGGACCTGGCCGAGCGAGTACCAGGTCCTCGGTGAGCTCGACGCCAACGCCAACGCGGTGGCCATCCAGTCGCTCAAGTTGGAGTGCGAGGGCTGGGAGCGGGACTACGAGGTGCCCGAGCCCGAGGAACCGTCGTTCCTCAACCCGGCCTGAGGCGGCGGTAGTCGAGGGAATCCGAAGCGGGGGAGGGTATGGCGATCACCTCGGCGGCCGGACTGCTGGCCGCGTGGGAGGCGGGACTTGCCGAGGCACCGGCCGGCCGTGCGCTGCTGCTGCACCGCACGGCCCGCCCGGACGTCGACATGGGCCTGCTGACGCGGCTTCCGGTCGGCGAGCGGGAGGTGGATCTGTTCGCCCTGCGCCGGGCACTGTTCGGCGAGCGCATGCAGGTACGGCTCGGGTGCACGGCGTGCGGCGAGGACATGGAGTTCGAACTGAACGCCGGGGAGTTGGCGCGGTCGCTGGACGGGGGCGAGGGCGAGGGCTTCTCGGGGGAGGAGCCGCGTCGGTCGTCGCTCGGGGCGGACGGATCACCGGCCGAGGGGGATGGGCCGGGGACGGTCGGGGACGCCGGGGCGCCCGTCGGGCGGGACGGGTCGGCTGCAGGTGAGGCTGGTAGTTCGCCGGTCGGGCGTGCCGAGGTGCCGGTGTCCGGGCAGGTTGCGGGCTCGGTTGGTGGGTCGGCCGCGTTGTCGGTCGGGCGGGACGGGTTGGCTGCGGGCGGGGGCGGTGGTTCGTCGGTTCGCCGCGATGAGCTGATTGGGACCGGGCCTGTTGCGGGGTCGATGAACGGGTCGGACGGGGTGGGCGGTTCGGTTGTTGGGCGCGATGGCGTGCCCGTGGCCGGGCAGGCTGTGGGCTCGGCGGGTGGATCGGCCGCGTTGTCGGTCGGGCGGGACGGGTTGGCTGCGGGCGGGGGCGGTGGTTCGTCCATCCGGCGTGACGAGCTGGTTGCGATCGGGTCGGACGGGGTGGGCGGTTCGGCTGTCGGGCGCGATGAGGTGCCCGTGGCCGGGCAGGCTGTGGGCTCGGTGGGTGGATCGGTCGGGCTTGGCGGGTTGGCTGCGGGCGAGGCTGGTGGTTTGCCGGGCGGGCGCGATGCGCTGGTTGGGGCCGGGCAGGTCGCGGAGGCGCCGGGTCGGGCGGATGGTTCGCCGGCCAGGCATGACGGCGGGTCCGGAGCCGGACGCGGGGATTCGCTTGTCCGCGTTCAACAGGGCGGCTGGGACGTCGAGTTCAGGCTGCCCGGGGTTGCCGACCTCGCGGCGGCAGCCCGGGCCGCGGATCCGCGCGGGGCGTTGCTCGCGCGGTGCCTCGTGTCGGCGGCCAACGACGGCGCCGCCGTCACCGCGAAGGACCTGCCCCCCGCCGTGCAGCGCTGGATCGCCGAGGCGGTCGAGGCCGCCGACCCCGGCGCCGACCTGGCGCTCAACGTGGCCTGCCCCGAGTGCGGCCGGGCCACGCGCGCGGAGCTCGACATCGCCTCGTACCTGTGGACCGAACTGGACGCCTGGGCCCGGGACCTCCTCCTCGACGTCCATCTGCTCGCCACCGCCTACGGCTGGAGCGAGCCGGAGATTCTGGCGCTCAGCCCGCTGCGGCGCCGCTACTACCTGGAGCTGTGTGCGGATGTCTGACCACCCGGCTGACTCCCCTACGGGAAGCGGGCCGTCGGGCCCGCCGGAGCCCGACTTCCTCGACCGGCTGATCGCCCGGCACACCGCCGGAGCCGTCACGGGCGCGGCCCGGGTGCGGCCTCGGCTGCCCGGTCCGTTCGAACGGGTCGAGGCGGTACGGGCCCCGGTGTCCGACCCGGACGGACAGTCCCCGCTCTGGCCCGCCCCCGCGTCACCGGCTGCCGTCGCAGCGCCCCCGGACCGGCCGCGCCCGGCGGTCTCCGGGGCCCGCCCCGGCCCGGAACGGGAGCGGACCGTCGTACGCACTGAACAGGTGTACGGCGAGCAGCCCACCCTGCCCGCACCCCGCGCTGCCGCCCCCGAGGGGCCCCTGCTCCGGCCGGTCACGCCCCTGCTGCCCGGCCCGCGACCGGCCGGGCGCCCCGCGCTCCGCACGGCGGGCGGGCAGCGCCCCGCGAGCGACTCCACCCGGACCACGGCGGCCGTGACCAGCCTGTCGGGCCCCGGGACTGCCTCCCGCGCCACCGGGTCCGCAGCCCCGCGTCCCAGCGCCGCGGACACGGCGGCGGCCCGCGAGGCCGTACGGCAGGCCGCCGCCCGGCGACCCGGACGCGCGCCCGAGCAGGTGGTCGAGGTGCGGATCGGACGGCTCGAGGTCACCGCGGCCGCGCCCGCCGGAGCCACGCGGCGCCGCCCGGCGCCCGCCGAGCGCCCGGCGGCGACCGTGAGCCTCGCCGACTACCTGGCCCGGGGGCGCGAGTGAACCACGCGACAAGGCCGACCGAGACGAGGACCGAGGAACGGACGTCATGAGCAACGCACTTGCCATCGCCCACGTCACCCAGGCCCTCGCCGCCCTGATCGAGAACAACCTCGGGCCGGAGTTCGACGCGGCCGTCACGGTCGAGACGCGCAAGCCGCCGACCGAGCCCTCCGGCGAACCGACCATCAACGTGTTCCTCTACCAGGTCACGCCCAACACCTCGCAGCGCAACAACGACCTGCCGACCCGCGCCGCCGACGGCACCCTGGTCAAGCGGCCCGCCGCCGCGCTGGATCTGCACTACCTGATCAGCGCGTACGGCGAGGAGAACGAACTGGTCGGACAGCGGCTGATCGGGTCCGTCGTCCGTACCCTGCACGAGATCCCGATCCTGCCCAAGGACGTCATCGAACAGGCTGGTGAGAAGCCGTATCTGACGGGCAGTGACCTCCTGGAATCGGCCCAGCGTGTCCGGTTCACCCCGACGGTGATGGACGTCGACGAGACGTCGAAGCTCTGGGGAATGCTCTATCAGACGCCCTACTCGCTGTCGGTCGTCTACCAGGCCGCCCTCGTCTTCATCGAGGGCCGCGAGACACCCGTCCCGGCGAAGCCGGTCCAGCGGACCGATGTGCGCGTGCTGCCGTTTGGGGCGCCGGGTGCGCCGGGTGCGCCGGGTGCGCCGGTACCGGGTGGACGGGCGCTGCCCGTCAACGAGGCTGCGGGGAACGGGAGTTCGGGCCGAGGCGCAGCAGTGCCGGGCCCGGACCGGATCCCGCAGCCGACTCCGGATCCGACCTCGGAGCCGACCCCCGAGCCGTCTTCCGAGCCGTCGTCCCAGCCCGCCGGGAAGGCGCTCGTGCCGAAGGCCGCCGCCAAGAAGGCCGTGGCGAAGGCGCCGGCCCGTGCCCGCAAGGCCGCGCAGCCGGCCAAGGCGGCGGGTGCGGATGCGGGTGCGGGTACCGGCGCGGGCGCGAGCGCGGGTGGCAGGGGCGCGCGGGGCGCGGCCAAGCGCACGCCCGCCTCGCCCGACGGACCCGGGAACGGCGACACCACGAGCGGGGGCAGCTAGCACATGGGAAAGCGCGAGGGGACCGGTACGACGGGCACGCCCACCACAGGCACGCCCACCACAGGCCCGCACGCCACCGGTACGCACACCACGGGCCCGGTGACGCTCATGGCGGAGATCCGTCGCGTCCTTGCCCGTGTCGACGCCCACGCGGCGCACGCCGGGCAGGGAACCGAGCCCGCCGGGCAGCCGGGGCCCGGCGACGCGTCGCTGCCCGCCGGTCCCGCCACCGCGCCCCTCGACGCCCTGCTCGCCTGCTTCGGACTCACCGCCTTCGAACGGGACCTCGTACTCCTCACCGCCGCCCAGGAGTTGGAGGCGACCGCCGCCGCCCGATGCGCGGCGGCCAGCGGTGACCCGGAGCGGACGTACCCGACCTTCTCGCTCGCCCTTGCCGCGCTCGCCGAGCCGCACTGGAGCGCGCTCACCCCGGTCGCGCCGCTGCGCCGCTGGCGGATCGTCGAACTCGACGACGAGACACGGCTGACGACCACCCGGCTCCGCCTTGACGAACGCATCCTGCACTTCCTCCTCGGCTCGCCCTACCTCGACGCCCGTCTGCACGGCCAGTTGCGCCGCGCGCCCGTGCCGGACCGGCTGCCCCACTCGTACGATCTGGCCGCGAGCCGTGTCGCCGCCGGCTGGACGAGCGGGCCGAGCCCGGACGCGCCGCTGCTCGTCGAGGTGACGGGTGGCGATCTGCGCAGCCGGGCCGACATCGCCGCCGCCGCGGCGGCCCGCGCCGGGCTCGGGCTCTACTCGGTGAGCGCCGAGGACATCCCCGGCGAGCCCGCCGAACGGGACCGCTTCGCCCGGCTCTGGCAGCGCGAGGCGATCCTGCTGCCCGCCGCGCTCCTCGTCGACGTGGGTGAACCGGACCGCGACCAGCGGGCGGCGACGGAGGCGTTCCTCGCCGGGGCCGCCGTACCCGTCGTCGTGTCCAGCGAGGACCCGCTGCGCACCGACCGCCCGCACGGCACCCGGGTGACCGTCCCCCGGCTGGACGAGGAAGAGCAACTCGCCCTCTGGGCGGACGCGTTCGACGACGTCACCGACCTCGACGAAGGTGAACTGCGGTCTCTGGTCGCCCAGTTCCAGCTGCCCCCGCACGTGGTGCGTTCGGCGGCGGCAGTCGTACGGCGTGATCTGCCCGGCGAGGACGAGCTGGACGGTGCCCAACTCGCGTGGCGGGCCGGGCTCGACGAGGCCCGGATCGGCATGGACGAGCTGGGGCGGCGCATCGAACCGGAGGCCGGCTGGAACGACCTCGTGCTCCACGAACGGCAGACGAGCGTGCTGCGCGAGATCGTCGCCCATGTGCGGCAACGCCCGACCGTCCACCAGGAGTGGGGATTCGCGGGCACCCTGCGGCGCGGCCTCGGCGTCACCGCGCTCTTCGCGGGCGGGTCCGGCACCGGCAAGACGCTGGCCGCCGAGGTCATGGCGAAGGAACTCGGCCTCGACCTTTTCATCGTCGACCTCTCCCAGGTGGTCAGCAAGTACATCGGGGAGACCGAGAAGAACCTGCGCCGGGTCTTCGACGCCGCCGAACGCGGCGGCGCGCTCCTCCTGTTCGACGAGGCCGACGCCCTCTTCGGCAAGCGCAGTGAGGTCAAGGACAGCCACGACCGGTACGCCAACCTGGAGGTCAGCTATCTACTGATGCGCATGGAGGCCTACCGCGGTCTCGCCGTCCTCACCACCAACATGAAGAAGGCCCTGGACACCGCCTTCCTGCGGCGCATCCGCTTCGTCGTCGACTTCCCCTTCCCGGCGGAGCACGAACGCGCCGAGATCTGGCGCCGGGTACTGCCCCCGCAGGCCCCGGTCAAGGACATCGACTCCGCGCTCCTCGCCCAGCTCACCGTCGCGGGCGGCTCGATCCGCAACATCGCTCTGTCCGGGGCGTTCCTCGCCGCCGAGGAGGGCGACCGGCTCCAGATGCGGCACATGCTCGCGGCTGCCCGTACCGAGTACCTCAAGCTGGAACGCTCCCTCACGCCGACGGAGGTCCGCGGATGGGTGTGAACAGGGAGCGGCCGGGTGCGGCGACGCCTTCGGCGATCCGCGTGGACATCGGGGAACTTGTGCTTGACGGGTTCCGTGCCGACCCCGAGCGGGTGTCGGCCGCCTTCGAGCACGAACTCGCCCGCCTGGTACGGGAATCGGGCGTGCCCCTCGCGGCGGACGGCACGGTGGGCGTCGACGCGCTGACCGGGCTGCCGCCCCTGCCCGCGGGCCTGTCCGCCCGCCGCCTCGGCCAGGAACTGGCACGCGCCGTGCATCAGGGGCTCAGCGGGCAGGGGGAGGTGACCCGATGAGCGGCAACGCGCAGTCCCAGGACGCCCGTTCGGAGCAGTCGGCCGCCGAACAGCGCCGGCGCAAGCGCAGGGAACGGGGCGCCAAGTCCCGTACCCCGTCCGCGAAGGACATCGTCAGCGGCGCCGGACAGCCGCTCGACCCCGGCGTACGACGGGAGTTGGAGGAACGCCTCGGCCACGACCTCGGCCGCGTCCGCCTGCACACCGACCGCGATGCGGGACAGTTGACCGAGCTGCTCGGCGCCGACGCGGTCGCCGTCGGCCAGGACATCTTCTTCCGCGCGGGCGCCTACCGCCCCGGCACGGCGGACGGACAGCGCCTGCTCGCCCACGAGTTGCTGCACACCGTCCAGAACCCGCACGGGCTGGGCGCGCTGCGGGCCGGGCGGGAACCGGGCGCGGTGAGTGTGCCGCAGCAGGCGATCGAGCGGGAGGCGGAGTCGGCGGCGCGGGAGCTCGTACGCGCGGATGTGCAGGCCGCGCCGGAGACGGCGGGGGCGGTCGAGGAAGGGCAGGCGACACCGGGGTGGCTGCGCTACGCCACCGTCGACGCCGACCGGATGCGGGCCGAGGCCGTCGACCCGGCGACCCTCGTGGACCGGCTCGCGGGCGGTGTACTGCGCTCACTGCGCGGCGACCCCACCGACGCCTCCGGCCGGGTCCGTCTGCAACTGGCCCGTATGTCGCAGGAGTTGGAGGACTCCGTCATCGAGCGGCTCGAGGACCGGCTGCTCACACCGGAGTACGAACGTCTCCTGGACCTCGCGGACCGGGCCGGCCCCGGCCCGGTCGAGCTGCAGCCCGCCGACGTACCGCTGCCCGAGATCGACCTCTTCGCGGAACTCGGCGTCGAACGCACCCACTGGCAGAAGAAGCAGACCTCCGACCGGGGATCCCGGGACCAGCGGGCCGCCGACGCCCGCGAGGAGCAGCGGGACGGCAGGGCCCGTGACGACAGGAGCGGCGACCGCAGCCGGGCACGCGCGGACGCGGCCACCAAGGACCAGGAGGCGGCCCGGCGCACCGAGCAGGAGGACGAGCGCAACGCCTCCCGGCAGCGGGCCGAGCAGGAGCAGCAGCAGGAGGACGAGAAGGCCGCCACCGACCGTGAGCGCACCGACGAGGCCGCCGACGAACGGGTCCAGGGGCAGCAGCAGGGGGTCGAGCAGGCCAAGGAGGAGCGCAAGGAACAGCGCGAACGCGAGGAGGCCGACCCCGAGCAGGCCAATGCCCCCGGCGCCGACAAGCGCGGGCGCAGGGACCAGCAGAACCAGCCTGCCGCCGGGTCCCGGCGGGAGGAGCTGGACCCGAAGCAGCAGGCCCAGCCCGGCCCCGTACGGCCGGAGAAGGTCGACGAGCGGGCCGAACAGCGGGACTCGGCGCTGTCCGAGCACGGGCTGAACGAGAACGACGAGGACGGGGGAGCGGACGGCGACCCGCGCGAGGAGGAACAGCCGCTCGGCCTCGAGGCGGGCGCCGACGGCGAGATCGCGGGCGGCGAGGCCGAAGCCGAACGGGCGCCGGACGCCGGGCGCGAGCCCGCCATCAAACCCGAGGACCATCTGCCCGAGGCCGACCTCGACCTCTCCGCCGTACCGACCGCGGACCAGCGCCGGCCGGGCGCCGCCGAGCCCTCACCGCCCACCTTCCCCACCCCGCCGCCGACCAGGGCGGAGAAGATCGAGCAGGAGCGGGAGAAGAACGAACAGGAGGCGGACGAGGAGGCCGTCGGGCCCGAGCCGAAGGCGCCCGGCCAGGACGAGGGACCCGTCGAGGGCGAGGCGCCGCAGCCCGAGGACGGACCCGCCGCACAGGCGCAGGACCGGGGCACCAAGGACCTGCAGGAGTCGGGGAAGCCGCTCGACCAGGAGGTCGGCCCCGACCCCGCGACCGAGGACAGGGAGCGGCCCGAACCGGAGGCCGAGAAGCCCGACCCGGAGCAGCAGCAGGAGCAGGAACAGGCGAAGGACAGCGAGGACGCCGACGACTCCGGGGAGGCCGGGGGCGGGGGCGCGGACGAACGACCCGACGCCAAGGACGCGCAGGACGAGAAGAGCGAACGGCAGGAGCGTACGAGGACGGAGAGCCGGTCCGGTGCGGGTGCGGGTGCGGCGCCGGCCACGGCGAGCCCGGCCGCGGCCACCACCAGCATGTTGGCGTCCGCCGTGTCCCGGCCCGCCGGTGCGCAGACTCCCAGGGCGCTCGTCGAGGACCGCAACCCCTCCCCGGCCGCCCGGCGCGAGGCCGACCCGCCCAAGCCCGAACGTGAGGCGCCCCGGGCCAAGAGCCGTATCCCCAAGGAGACCGGTCCCGGAGCGGCGCCGCGTGGCGCGGTCGGCGGCGCGGAGCGGAGCGGGCCGACGACGGCCGCCGGGCCGGGTGCCGCGCCGTCCGCCGCGCAGGCCGCGGTCAGCCCGGCCGCCGAGCAGACCGACGCGCCTGGCCAGAGCGTGGACAGCGGCGGTCCGAGGCCCGAGGCCTCCCTGGAGAAGGACGGCGGAGGCTGCGCGCCGCCCGAGCCCGCCGCCGAGAAGGACGACGGCGGCGCGGGCAGTTGCGGGGGCGGCGACGGGGCCGTGCCCGAGGAGAAGCAGGAGGAGCCGCCGGACGTCTCCGGGCAGGACCCCAAGTCCGCCGTACGGACCGTGAGCAAGCTGGCGCCCGACCAGGCGGCGGCCGCCATGCCCGGCGTCGACGCGGCGGCGGACAAGAAGATCGGAGAGGAGCAGCAGCGGCTCGACGCCAACGCGCCCACCCGCGAACGCCCTTCGGGCGCGCCCGAGACGCGCTCGGCGACGCCCGAGGCGGCCCCGGCCGCCCCCCAGGTCACCGGCAAGGTGGAGCGGCTCGGCCCGGAGGACCAGGGCGAGAAGCAGAAGGCCAAGGGCAGTGAGAAGGCCACGGGAGCCAAGCCGACCGCTCCGCCGCCGCCCGCTCCCGCGGTGCCCGCCGAGGGACTCAGTGATGCAGAGGCGCAGAGTGTGGAGGCGGCGGCCGACGCCGTGCCGACGCACGACCCCGCCCTGGACAACAAGACGGTCGGGCCTGCGCCGAAGATCCGCCTCGAGGGCGCCAGCGACCCGACCCGGACGGACGACCAGCAGCGAGCCCTGAAGGAGAAGCAGTCCGACATCCAGCAGACCGGCCGCGACGACGCGGCGAAGTCTTTGGGCGAGGACCAGATCTTCCCCGACGCACCGCGCGAGCAACTCACCGGCAAGGCCGCCGGTGGCAGTCGCGGTCGCGGCAAGGGCGGCGCCCTGAGAACACTCTCCGCGCCCAAGGCCGGGGTCGGAGCCGTCGCCAAGCAGGAGAAGGGCTCCGAGATCCAGGGCGCGGCCGGCCAGGCGGAGGGGGATCTGGCGGCCAAGGAGCAAGAGCGGAACCAGGGCGAACAGCAGGCCAAACAGGAGAAGCAGGCCGAGATCGACCGCGAGGTCGCGCAGAACACCGAGAAGCAGACCGGCGAACGGGGCAGGGTCGCCCGGGAGACGCAG
The DNA here is from genome assembly GCF_040644035.1 of Streptomyces sp. NPDC047042. NCBI lineage: Bacteria > Bacillati > Actinomycetota > Actinomycetes > Kitasatosporales > Streptomycetaceae > Streptomyces > Streptomyces sp. NPDC047042. The sequence goes on from NZ_JBEYVP010000008.1 coordinate 60,590, forward strand.
GCCCAGCGCGAGGACTGGCGGGCCCAGCAGGACAAGAAGATCGAGGACGCGGACCAGCAGTCCGAGGAAGAGCACGGCGCCAAGAACAAGGAGATCGTCAAGGCGCGCGACGACAAGGACAAGGAAGTCGCTGCGCGCAAGGACAAGGACAACGCGCAGATCGACACCGAGCGTGAGAACGCCGAGAAGGAGGCCGAGAAGAAGAAGGAGGAGGAGAAGCCCTCCGGCGGCTTCCTCGGCTGGGTCGCCGACAAGGTGGGCGACTTCTTCAAGGGCCTGCTCGAAGCGGTGACCAAGGTTTTCGAGGCCGCTCGTGCCCTGGTCAACGGCATCATCGACAAGTTCAAGGAGTGGGCCAACGCGGCGATCGACTTCGTCCGCGATCTGGCTGTCGCGGCGATCAACGCGCTCGCCGACGCGCTGATCGCGATCGGCGATGTGCTGCTGGCGGCCTTCCCGGAACTGCGCGACAAGTTCCGCAACGCGATCGAAGGCCTGCGGGACGCGGCCATCGCCAAGGTCAATCAGCTGGCGGACGGACTGAAGAAGGCCGTCAACTCGCTGCTGGACGCGTTGGCGGCGGGTCTGAACGCGCTGCTCGACGTCCTGGAAGCCGGGGTCAAGGCGGCCATCAAGGCCTTCCAGGGCATCATCGAGGGCGCGATCAAGTTCGCCCAGGCGGCGATCGAGGCGCTGGGCAAGTTCGCGGCCCTGGTGGCGGACATCGCCCCCGACCCGGGCGGCTGGATCTCGAAGGCGGGCAGCTCGGCCAAGACCGGCATCACGGACCATCTGTGGGGCGCCATCAAGGTGGGCGTGAAGCGGTGGTTCGACACCAAGGTGGAGGGCATCCTCGGCCTCGGCAAGGCGGTCATCAACGTCCTGGTCAAGGGCTGCGTCTCGCTCAAGCAGATCGGCAAGATGGCCTGGGACGCGATCATCGCGTCCCTGCCGATGATGATCGCGTCACTCGTCATCGAGAAGGTCGTCTCGATGATCGTCCCGGCGGCGGGCGCGATCCTCACGATCGTCCAGGGCCTGATGGCGGCCTGGCAGTCCATCAGCTCGATCCTGTCGGCCTTCTCGAAATTCTGGGCGTACCTGAAGGCGGTGAAGGCGGGCCCGGCGGCGTGCCTGTTCGCGGAAGCGGTGGCGGCGGGCGTGGTGGCGCTCCTCGACTTCATCGCCAACTTCCTGATGATCAGGCTCTCTTCGGCGACGAAGGGGGTGGGCAAGCGGCTCAAGGCCATGTCCCAGAAGATCATGGACGGCCTGAAGAGGACCGGCAAGGGGGCACGCTCGGCGGCGGGTACGGCGGTCAACAAGGCGCGGGGGGCGCTGCGGAACGCCACGCAGAAGGTCGCGGAGCCAGCGGTCTCCTCGAAGCCGAGGGCTGCGCCTTCTCCTGGGCCTAAGTCCCCGGTGAAACCGAAGGACACGGCCACGCCGAAGGGGCCGGCGAAGCAGGATGCGGCTCCGGCTAAGCCGAAGGACACCAAGCCGGAGCCCGCGAAACCCGCCAAGGACAAGGCTCCGGACAACAAGTCCCAGGCCCCGTCCAAGAAGAAGAAAGAGATCGAGGGCCCCAAGCCGACCAAGCCCAAGAAGCCCAAGTCACCGGCAGGCAAGGCCCTGGCGAAGGCCAAGGGCGCGGTCAAGTCCGCCCTGAAGAAGGCCGCAAACGCGGCTAAGACCCTCGGCAGGAAGCTGAAGAAGACCAAGGTCGGCAAGGCGCTGAAGAACGGCGCGTCGAAGCTGCGGGACGCCTTCAAGAAGAAGAGGGACCGACTTCGGGATCAAAAGAGGCAGCAGCAGGAGCAGAAGAGGCAGAACCAGGACCAGCGGAGGAAGGACGAGAAGTCCAAGGAATCGAAGGAAACGCGTCTTCAGAAGATCGCCGCGCGGATACGTCCGCTTTTGAAGCGTCAACTGGACAAGGGGGCCGACCGGCGCGTCTTCGATATCGCTCTCGCCGCGCTCAAGCGCTGGTATCGGCTCGCCGGCCTTGACGCCATTGGATCCGCCCTCTTCAGCGTCAGGGCTCGGCTCAACCCGGATGTCGAGATACTCGACGGCTGTGCCGAGGTGGATCGCGACGAACTGCTCAAGTTCATCAGACAACTGGGTGCGGAGCTGAGGACGAAGACGGACCGGGAGCGCAACGCTCAGCCTGGTACGGGCGAGCCTGTGTCCTTCGGCGGGATCACACCGCGCGGCGGCAGCGGCTTCGAAGTTGAGCGCGAGGTACGCGGGGCCTCGGCCGGAGCCCTGGCCGAGCACCTCGACACCGCGACCGACCCGCAGTCGGATGCCGAACTCGGAAAGCGGCGCCGGCAGGGAGACATAGACAACCTGAACTTCATCGGCAACCCGCCTCAGTCGTCCACTACCAAGGTGGAGCGGAATCTGAAGCAGGGTGGAAATCCGAGGAACTTTCTCATTTCGGTGCGTGATCCCTTCACCGGCGAACTGACGGATCCGAGTTACGGTCAGCTGAAGAAATGGATGGCGAAGCTCAAGAATAATCCGAGACGGCTGGGTAAGATCAACGGTGGTCTCCGGCAGTTTTTGAAGAATACGACGCATGCGACCGGTGCAGGTCTGGACGACGACTTCATCAGAGGCGTGGGTACGTGGGTGATTCTGGCGGAGGGTTCCAGGAATCCCGCCGCGATGGTCACCCAAGCGATGGCGGTAGATCTGGCCACGAAGGGTAAGGCGGACTGGGGTCAGGCCGTGGATATGATGCCGATGTCCAAGGCTAGTAAGCGTGAGCGTCTGCTCGACGCGGAAGGCGAACCGATTCTCTCGCGAAACGGCAAACCGCGCTGGATCCAGACTCAGGCGGGCGCCGTTCAGGAATCGGACAACCTTAGATCCTACCTTTTCGGCAAGAGGGGACTGAAATCGCAGGCCAGCATCGACAGAGCGGAATCGATCGCCGAACGAGAAGTGGACATCATAAGAGCCTGGATAGGCCACCTCAACGTGGTGGTCGACGACCCGGCTTCGAAGCGCGAAGTACTGCAGAAGATTAAAGGTGTGATCCGGGAGAAGATGGAAGAGCTTTACGGACGTTGATGACATGACCGCCTGACACATAGCAAGGGACAGTCCATGGTGTACCGGACACGACGGCGAGTGCTTCTGCACAGTCCGATGGCCGACGAAATCAACGAGTTGGCGCAGTCGTATGGCTGGCCTGTCGTGTACGAAGCCGATCGGGACTTCGACAAAGCCAAGGGACGTGAGGTCAACTGGGGGGTGACCAAGCAGGTAGTACTCGGCTATCTGGAGAGTCATATCTCGAACGACTGCTGCATCGTTGCCGTCGGTCACGATCCCGAACTTGCAGAGCGGGTCATGCGGCAGATGGATGACGACCTGCAGGATGAAATCGAGGATGTCTCCGATCTGTTGCGCGCAATCACGAGCGAGGATAATCCTCAACGGCTCGCCCAGGCCCTCGTGCGTGTGGGGTTCGGTGCGCCGCGAGACTTCGACCAAGAATTCTTCGAGGCCTTCAGAAAGGCTGCGCGTCAGAATGACGAATATCGCGTCCGAGACATTGCTGTTTCGTCGATCGCTTACGTGGAATGGCGGGAATTCAAACCTCTATTGATCGAGATCAAGGCGGACGACCCAGAGGAGCAGGTGCGAGCCAGGGCCGCCATCGTGCTGCGGGCGTACGAAGCTGCCGGAATGTAGGGAGATAGCGTTGACGATTCCGTGTAACTGGTGAATCCCTAAGGAGTGAGTTTTGTGACCCGCTACCCCGACATCCCCAAACCCATCCGCTCCGGAATAGTCGTAGTCAACTCCGACACCGGCACCCCCCAACGCATCATCGTCCTCCAGTTCAACCCCGACACCCTGGAGCGAAGCGTCGCCCCCCAGACCGCCGGCGACAGCGCCGACTCCGGAGGGGGCGGCGGAGCCGGTGGCGGGGACAAGAACGAAGCCCTGCGGCTCAAAGGGCCCGCTCAGGAGACCTGGAAGTTCACCGCCGAGATCGATGCCACCGATCAGTTGGAGATCGCCGCGCCCGACGGTATTCACCCCCAACTCGCCACCCTCGAAATGCTGGTGCAGCCCACCACCGCCCAGCTCCGCGCCGCCGGCCGTCTCGCGCAGAGCGGGACCATCGAGATCAGCCCGATCGAGATGCCGTTGACCCTCTTCACCTGGGGGAGCAAGCGCGTCATGCCCGTGCGGCTGACCGAACTCTCCGTCAACGAGTCCGCCTTCGACGTGAACCTCAACCCGATCCGCGCCTCCCTCGGCATCGGCATGAAGATCCTCACCGTCAGCGACCTGCCCGCCGGGCATCGCGGCGCCGACCTCTACATGGCCCACCTCGCGCAGAAGGAACAACTCGCGGCCGCCGCCCGGGGCGGAAGCCTCGGGGCGCTCGGGCTCAGCGGCATCGGCGGCAGTGCAGGCGGTGCAGGCACCGCCGGCAGCGGCTTCGGCGCGTTCAGCGGAAGGGGCTGAGGGAACCACCATGGCCGACATCGAACCGTACGAGAACGCCCTGGACGCCATCCCGGGCGCCCATCCCTATCCGCGCACCAGCCGCTACCACGACGCCGAGCTCGGCATCCACCGTCAGGCCGACGGCACCGAAGTCCGTTACGTGAAGCGCCGGTTGCTGCCCCCTCTCCACGACGACACGCACCCCCACACCGTCGGCGCCGGCGAGCGCCCCGACCTCCTCGCCCAGCGCTACTTCGGCGACCCTGCCCAGTGGTGGCAGCTCGCCGACGCCAACCCCGTACTCGACCCACGGGAGTTGACCGCCGAGGCCGGCCGGGTCATCGACGTACCGACCCTCGGCGGGCTGCCGCGAGGTGACCGGCGTGTTTGATCTGCCTGTGGGGCAGGGCCCCGTTCACATCACGCTCCTCATGGGGCCCAAGCTGGTCCAGCCCGTCCCCGCGGAGGTCACCCAGGCCCTGCTGTCCGCCCAGATCACCGCCACCGCGGGCGAACGCAGCGGATTCCAGCTGGCCTTCGACCTCACCAAGAACGGCATCATCAGCCGACGGCTCCTGCCCGAGGGCTTCTTCGACCCCAAGACCCGCATCATCGTGACCGTCGCCGTCAAGGGCACCCCCGACGTCCTGTTCGACGGCCTGATCGTCCGGCACGAGGTCGGCGCCAGCAACCAGCCCGGCCACTCCACCCTCACCCTCACCGGCGAGGACCTCACCCTCCTCCTCGACCTGGAGGAACGCACCGCCCGCTACCCCAACCTCCCGCCCTCCGAACGCGTCCTCGCCATCCTGCGCCGCTACTCCGACTACGGCATCCGGCCCGACGTCTACGCGGAGAAGATCGCCCAGCCACCGCACCAGGACCTCCGCGTCCACTACCAGACCGGCACCGACCTCCAGTACGTCACCGAACTCGCCCGCCTCAACGGCTACACCTTCTATCTGGAGCCCGGCCCCAACCCCGGCCAGTCCTCCGCCCGTTGGGGCCCCGAGGTGCGCCTCGGCATCCGCCAGCACGCCCTCAACGTCAACATGGACGCCAACTCCACCGTGGACCAGCTGACATTCGCGTACGACGGTACGGCGCGCGAGGAGCCCCAGGCCCGCTGGCAGGACCCGGAGACCCGGGTCTCCACGCTGCTGCCCCAGCCCCCCATCAGCCCCCTGCGCCCACCGCTCGGCAAGCGGCCCACCCCGGCCCTCAAGCGCCGCACCCTCTCCGGCACCGCCAAGCAGCAACGGGCCGAGGCCGAGGCGGAGTTGCTGGCCCGCGCCGCCGTCTCCGCCGACGTCGTCTCCGGCTCGGGCTCGCTCGACGTCAACCGGCACGGCTACATCCTCCAGCCCCGCCAGCTCGTCGGCGTACGCGGCTCGGGACGGGCGTACGACGGCGACTACTACGTCAAGTCCGTGACCCACAACCTGCGTCCGGGCTCGTACCAGCAGAACTTCACTCTCTCCCGGGAGGGACTGGAGGCGCTGAGCGACTACGTCCGGCCGTGACCCCAGACATCTCAACGGCAACAGTCCACACCCCAGGAGCAGTTCAGCATGGCGGCACCCAGTAATCGCTACCTCGGCAAGTTCCGCGGCCGGGTCGTCGACAACAACGACCCCCTGCGCATCGGCCGTCTCGTGGTCGAGGTCCCGGACGTCCTCGGCGACGAGCCGTCGACGTGGGCGCTGCCCTGTCTGCCGTTCACCGGTCCCGAGTCCGGTCAGTTCGTGGTGCCGCAGAAGGACACCGGGGTGTGGGTCGAGTTCGAGCAGGGGGACCCCAGTTTCCCCATCTGGACCGGGTGCTGGTGGGGGACCGCGGACGAACTGCCGCCCGACGCGCGCCGCGAACTGGCGGCCGACGCGGCCCACAAGCCCGTCGTCGTGCAGACACCGCTCGCGCACAAGCTCGTCATGAACGACACGCCCGGCGCCGAGCAGGGGATCCTCCTCCAGGCCCAGGGCGGCGCCTATATCCGCATCACCCAGGGAGTCATCGTCATCGCGAACGGCGCGGGTGCCGAGGTTCTGCTCAGTGGTGACCAAGTGATCATCAACGAGGGCCAGTTGACCGTGCTCTCGAAGCGATAGAAGACGGGGGACGAGGAACAGTGTCCGGGAGTCTGCTCGATGCGAGCGCAGTGATCGGCTGCCCGCACGGCGGTCGTGTCAGCGCCGCCACCACATCCACCGGCGGGGTACGGATCGCGGGTGCCGCCGTCGTCACGGCCGCGCACGCCCCGGTCGTCGTCACCGGCTGCCCGCACACCGTCGACGGTGTGCCATCGCCCTGCGTCTCGGTCCGCTGGGCCGGCGACAGCACGGGCGTCCTGGTCGACGGCGCGCCCGCGCTGCTCGACACCTCCGCGGCCCAGTGCTTCACCTCGGCCTTCGTCCCCCAGGGACCGCCCGTCGTCCAGGCCGCGCAGCGAAAGGTCATCGTCCGATGAGCCGCCCGACCACTCCCGGCGCGACCAGCCGGGCCACCCGCCCGCGCAGCGACATCGCCTTCCCCTTCCACGCCGACCGGCGTGGCCGCACCGCGCACGCGGGTCACGCCGAGCACGTCCACGACCTGATCGAACAGCTCCTGTTCACCAGCCCCGGCGAGCGTGTGATGCGCCCCGACTTCGGCTGCGGACTCCTCGACCTGGTCTTCGCGCCCAGCAGCCCGGAGCTGATCAGCACCCTCGAACTCTCCGTGCAGGCCTCGCTGCAGCGCTGGCTCGGCGACCTCATCGACGTACTGGCCCTCGATGTGATCGGCGAGGACAACGTCGTCCGCGTCCATCTCTCGTACGCCGTGCGTGCCACGGGCGCCCGCCGCGACGACGTCTTCGAAGGGCGGGCCGCCGTATGAGCACCGACGACACCAGCGGTACCGGCAGCGTCGCCGCTCCCCGCCGCGCCAAGGTAAGGGCCGCCCAGCTCAACGGAGTTGACGCCGTCGAGGTCAGTGACGACGGGCTCCTGCTCACCGTCACCTTCCTCGGCAAGGCCCCGCACGGCCTCTGCCCCGAGAACATCCGGATCGACGGCGGCCGACGCATCACCGGCATCACCGCCGTCGATGTGAGCGTCGAGCGCGAGGACGACCCGGAGCTCGACGACCGGCTGTACGTCACCCTCGACAAGGCGGGCGACACCTCCCGCTACCGGCTCTCCCTCGTCGAGACCGACCCGTACGACCGCCCGGGCACCCAGCCCTACCGCGGCTTCGACCAGCGCTACCACAGCGCCTTCTTCTCCTTCCGTCCCGACCGCCCAACTCCCTTCGACTGCAGGGGAGATGAGGACCAGGGCGGCTCACAGCCCGTTTTCCCGGACGCGCCCGTCGTCGACTACACCGCCCGCGACTACGACACGATCCGCAAGCTCCTCCTCGACCGGCTCGCGCTCACCACCCCCGACTGGGTGGAACGCAACCCCGCCGACCTGGGCATGGCCCTCGTCGAACTCCTCGCGTACACCGGCGACCAGATCAGCTACCGGCAGGACGCGGTCGCCACCGAGGCCTACCTCGACACCGCCCGCCGCCGCGTCTCCGTACGCCGGCACGTCCGGCTCATCGACTACGCGATGCACGACGGCTGCACGGCCCGCGCGTACGTCACCGTCGAGACCGCAGGCGACCACACGCTCGCCCCCGGCACGTTCCGCTTCGCCTCCGTCGACGTCCGCACCCTCGACCCGCACGACCGGCCCGAGCCCGGCACCGTCGTCGACGACCACGAACTCGCCGACCTCGACGAGCGGGGCTCGGTGGAGGTCTTCGAACCGGTCCTGGCCGCCGACCCGTTGGAGCTGAGGGTCGCCCACAACGCGATCCGGCTGTGGACCTGGGGCGGCGAGGTGAACGCCCTGCCGAAGGGCGCCACCGCCGCGACCCTGCGGGACGAGTGGCAGGACCCCGAGACCTGCCGGGACCGGCAACTCGGCCTCAGGGCTGGGGATTTGCTGGTCCTGGAGGAGGTGAAGGGCCCGCGCACCGGCACCCCCGGCGACGCGGACCCCGCCCACCGCCAGGCCGTCCGCCTCACCTCCGTCACCCCCGCCCTCGACCGCATCGAGGACCAGCCGGTCCTGGAGGTCACCTGGGCGGCCGAGGACGCCCTGCGCTTCCCGCTGTGCCTCAGCACCCGCGGCGGACGTGACTGCCTGCCGGTCCACGACGTCACCCTGGCCCGCGGCAACGTCGTCCTCGTCGACCACGGCCGCTCCCTGCCGGGCGAAGGACTTCCCGAGACGTTCACCGTGCCGCCCGTGCCCGCAGTCGTGGCCGCCTGCGACCCTCCCGCCTTCGGCTGCGTAGACCGAGCCGAGGGCAACGCACCCGCCCGCCTCGTCAACTCCCTCGCGGACCAGACGGAGAACGGGGAGGCGCTGACGCCCGACGACATCCGCGAACTGTTCGACGTACTCGGCGAAGCCGCCACCAACCGTGCCGGACTCGGTCTCGAACGCGCCGGACAGCGCCACGAACGGGTGGTGCCCGGCACGGCGTACGCCCAGGCCGCCGCCCTGCGCACCCTGCTCGCACAGTCCGTCTACCCCGGCATCGCACCCCGCTTCCGACCGGTCCTCGGCCGGGCCCCCATCGTCCAGGCGGTACCGTTCCCCGACCCGGCGACCGTCTCCGCCGGCCAGGCCGAGCGGATCGCCGCCATCCCCGAACGCGTACGGCTGCGGCTCGTCGAACTGTGGCGCAGCGCCCGTGACCGCGACGGCCTCGACGAGCAGGAGATCGCCGAACTCGCCGTCGTGTACGGCCTGAAGGCGCTGGAGCGGTTCGAGCTGCGCCGCCACCCCGTCCGCGCCCTGCGCGAACTCCTGTTCCGCAACGACGAGTTGCTCGACGGCAAGCTGCGCCGCATCGAGATCCTCACGGCCCGGGCCCGCGCCGGAACCGTCCTCGACGGGCACATCGCCTGGGAGATCGCGCACAGTTGGGGCCCGGCGTACGCGGCCGGACTGCACCCGGACGAGCCCGCGCTGCGCGGCTCCGCGACCGCCGCCCTCACCCAGGACCCACGCCGCGCCCTGCCCGCCGTACACCTGCGGGAACAGACCGACGACCACACCTGGCACCCGCGCCGCGACCTGCTCTCCAGCGGCTCCCGGGACCGGCACTTCGTCGGTGAACTGGAGGACGACGGACGGCTCGCACTCCGCTTCGGCGACGGGACGCACGGCGCCCGTCCCGTCCCGGGCACCCGCCTGGCCGCCCGCTACCGCCTCGGCGGCGGCACCGCAGGCAATGTGGGCGCCGAGGCCATCAACCACCTGATCGTCAACCACCAGGAAGCGCAAGGGAACGGCGAGTCACCGCCCGTCGCCGTCGTCCGCAACCCGCTGCCCGCAACCGGCGGCACCGAGCCCGAAGCCATCGACCAGGTACGCCAGTTGGCCCCCCTCGACCTGCGCCGCACCCGCCTGCGCGCGGTCACCGCCGACGACTACGCGGCCCTCGCCACCGCCCTCCCCGGCGTCCAGCGCGCCGCCGCCGAGATCCGCTGGACCGGCAGCACCCAGGAGGCCCACCTCGCGATCGACGCGTACGGCACCGGCGCACCCCCGCCCGAGCTGCTCACCTCGGTCGCCCAGGCCCTGGAGGTGTACCGGCGTATCGGCCACGACCTCGTCGTGGGCGCCGCCCGGCACGTACCGCTGGACCTCGCGCTGACCGTGTGCGCCGCACCCGGCCACCAACACGGGCAGATCCTCGCCGAGTTGTACCGCGTACTCGGCACCGGCCGACTGCCCGACGGGCGGCTCGGCTTCTTCCACCCGGACGCCCTGACCTTCGGCGAACCGGTACGGCTCAGCCGCCTGGTGGCCGTCGCCGCCGCGGTGCCCGGGGTGGAAAGCGTCCAAGTCACCCGACTGCGGCGGCTGTTCGAGCAGGACCGAGGAGAGAGGGAGGACGGTGTGCTGCGGCTCGGCCCGCTGGAGATCGCGACCTGCGACAACGACCCGGACCGGCCGGAGAACGGCCTCCTGGCGATATCCCTGACGCCCGTTGGAGGTGCCCGATGACCACCGGCATACCCGTCCAGGGCGGCGACTTCGCAGACGGCTTCGCCGACGACTGCGGCTGCGGCGGCGCCTGCCGCACCGGCCACGACGAGCGCCTCGCCCCGGCCCCGCTCCACAACCCGCCCGGCCGCACCGCCCTCGACTACCGCGTGGGCGAGTACGGCGACTTCCGGGCCGCCCTCCTCGACCGGCTCGCCTCACCCGCGTACCCGGCCCTCGGAGGCCTCACCGTCCGTACCCCGGACGACCCGGCGATCGGCCTGCTCGACGCCACCGCCGTCCTCGGGGACATGCTCACCTTCCACTCCGAGCGGATCGCCGACGAGGCCTATGTCCGTACGGCCAATGAGCACCGCTCACTCGTCCTGCTCGGGCGGCTCGTCGGCCACCGACCGCGCCCCGGCGTCGCCGCCGCCACCCATCTCGCGTACACCCTCGAACGCGACCCGCGCGCCGAGACGCTGCCCGTGCTGATCCCGCGCGGGGCGCGCAGCAACAGCGTGCCGGCGTCCGCCGACGAACAGTCGCAGACCTTCGAGACGAGCCGTGAGCTGACGGCCCGCTGGGACTGGAACGAGCTGGGCGTCCGCCGTCGGCGTCCCTCCCTGCTCACCCCGCACGACCTGGAGAGCCGCTCCCAGATCTTTGTCGCAGGCACCGCGAACTCGCCGCGCGTCGGCGACCAGTTGCTCTTCGTCTTCGGTGAACAGGCGGGCGGTGAGCGGAAGTTGCTGCCCGTCGCACGGGTGCGCATCGACCGGGACGACGACGTCACGGCGATCTCGCTGCCCAGGTCGGCGCCGCCCACCCTCAAGGAACTCGTCGACGAGGTCCGGCTGTGGACCGCGGAACCCGAGAACCCGGGGGAGCCCGGTGACGAGCCGCCGACGCCGGAGGTCCCCAACCCGCGTCCGGTGAGTCGGCTGATCGAGGACTTCGACGATCAGGTGCTTGCGCCGCTCCGGGGGGATTTGGACGGCGTGCGGACGCCGGAGCAGTTCGCTGCGAGGTTGGCCGAGCCTGTCGCTCGGCTTGGGGAGGCGCAGGTGTTGGCTGCGCCGTACGAGGAGGTGGCGGAGTGGTTCGAGCAGTTGGAGGCGGTGCTGGGTGAACTCGGTTCACGTGCGCTGGAGTTGGCGCCGGTGCAGAGTGATGAAGGGGGTGCCGCTGTAGGTGGTTCTGCGGGTGCTGCGCCGTTGGGGCTTGTCGCGCAGTTCCCCGCGCCCCTGAGGTCAGATTCTCGTACCGCTGCTTTTCAGGCGCTGGCCGCTGTTCTGCCCGCTTTGCGGACCCAGACGTCGGCCGTACCCGGCGGAAAAGGTGCCCGGCGGCCCGGGGGTGATACCGCTCGACTGTTGTCCGCGCTCAATCCCGGGCTGGGGAGCCTCTACCCGGCCTGGCGGACCGTTGCTCCCGGTACGACACCCCAGTTGCTGCGCGAGCTGCTCGCGATGCGTGTGACCACTGCGCCCTTCGGTGCCGCCGCACCCCTCAAGCCGGTCCAGGACGAGCGGGGGCGGGTCATCCGTACCGCCGACTGGCCGCTCACCGGCGCCGCACTCACCAGCATGCGCGTCGTCTACGACACGGCCGGCAAGGTCCCGGTCAGGGCCGAGTTCCAGTACGTCGAGGGCAGCAGCTCCGACCAGCGGGCCGAGAACCTGCCCGTCCCGCAGTTCGTCACGTTCCCGCTGGGAACCGGGCAGGTCGACCTGTCCGTACGCGCGGGCCAGGACCGCGACCTGAACTGGCTCACCCGGCGCCCCGCCGACTCCCAGGAGCCCGGCGTCACCGCCCGGCTGCACTCGGGGCTGCCCGAGCGCACGCTGTTCGTGTCGCGGCCCGACGACGAGGGACTCGTGCACGTCGGCATCCACAACGGGACCACCCACGAGGTCACCCTGCGGCCGGGCGTCACCGAGCAGTTCACGCACGGGGACTACGAGGTCAGCCTGCGCTACACGCTGGGCTCCGCCGAGCCCAACGTCGAAGTGGTCATCGCGAGCAAACCGCAGGCCGTCAACCGCCGTCTCCTCCAGCTCGAGGCCGTCCACACCGGCATCACGGTCGGCAGCTGGGTCGCGATCCAGCGCCCCGCAAAGGGAGTTCAGGGCAAGATTCCCGGCGACCCGAAGCTCGCCTTCGTCACCACTCAGGTGGTCGCCGCCCGTACGGCCGCCTACACCAACTACGGCATCACCGGCCGAGGCACCGAACTCACCCTCGCCGAGCCCTGGTTGGACGAGTTCGACGTTCTGCTCTCGCACATCCGCGACACCACCGTGCACGCGGCCGGCGAACCCCTGCGCCTCGCCGACGAACCCCTCGGCGAGGACGTGCACGGCAAGGAGATCGAACTCGCCCTGCTGTACGACGGGTTGCGGCCCGGCCGCACCCTGATCGTCACCGGCGAACGCACCGACATCCCCGGCACGGCAGGCGTCCAGGCCACCGAGGTCGTCACCCTCGCCGCCGCCGACCCGGCCGTCGATCCCCGGCTGCCCGGCGACCACGTCCACACCAGGCTCACCCTGACCGCCGACCTCGCCCACCGCTACCGCCGGGACACCGTCCGCGTCCTCGGCAACGTCGTCGAGGCGACACACGGCGAAAGCCGCGACGAGGCCATCGGCAGCGGCGACTCCGACCGCGTCAACCAGACCTTCGCGCTCTGGCAGTCCCCGCTCACCTGGCTCGCCGACGACAACCCCCTCGGCGCCACCCCGGTCCTGGAGATCAGCGTCGACGGCCTGCGCTGGCACGAGGTCGACAGCCTCGCCGGACGCGGCCCCCGCGACCGCGTCTACATCACCGGCACCACCTCCGACGGCCGTACGACGGTGACCTTCGGCGACGGCGTCAATGGCGCCCGGCTGCCCACCGGCCACGAGAACGTCCGCGCCCGCTACCGCTTCGGCACCGGCAGGGCCGCCAACACGGCCGCGAACCGGATCACCCAGCCCCTCACCCGGCCGCTCGGCGTCAGCCAGGTCACCAACCCCCGCCCCGCCACCGGAGGTTCCGACGCGGACGGACCCGGCCTGACCCGCAGTACCGCCCCGCTCGCCGTATCCGCCCTCGACCGACTGGTCTCCGACACCGACTACGAGGACTTCACCCGCTCCCGAGCCGGAATCGGCCGCGCGGTGGCCCGCGAACTCTTCGACGGGCGAAGGCGGTTGCTGCACGTCACCATCGCGGGAACGGACGACGTCCCGATCGCCGAGGACTCCGAGACCCTGCGCTCCCTGCGCGGTGCCCTCACCGAGTACGGCGACCCGAACCTCCCCGTCCGCGTCGACGTCCGTGAACTCGTCCTCCTGCTCGTCGCCGCGAGGGTCAAGGCCGCCCCCGACCACGCCTGGGAACTCGTCGAACCCCGCCTGCGGCAGGCACTTCTGCGGCGACTCGGCTTCGAGGGACGGGAGTTGGGCCGCCCGGCCCGCCTCTCCGAGGTCCTCGCCACGGCCCACACCGTGCCCGGCGTCGACTACATCGACGTCGACGTCTTCACCGGCGTCCCCGCCTCCGCCACCCCCGACCGGCTCACCGAGCTGCTCGCCCACCCGGGCACGCCGAGGCCCTCGGTACCGGCGCACCCGGCGACGTACGAGGAGCGGACGCACACGGTGCGCGACGCGGACGGCGAGACGCTTTCCTCGGTCTGCGCCCGCCACGGTGTCCCGCTTCCCGAACTCCTGCGCCTCAACCCCGACATCACCGACACCCGGCGCCTCGCCAAGGGCCGCACGGTGTACGTCTTCCGCGGCATCCGCCCCGCCCAGCTCGCCCTGCTGTCCCCGCGCGCCGCGGACACCCTGATACTCACGGAGGTCAAGTGATGGCCGCGCACCCGCCGGACGTCCAGTTCGAGAGCACCACCCAGGGCAGCGCCCGGCAGCCCGACGGCCTCGCCGCCCTTCTGCCCCGCTGGTACCTGCTGCGCGACGCCGAGGAGGGCGAACCGCTGCGCGCGCTCCTCGCGGTGATCGCCGAGCAGCTCGACCGCGTACGCGACGGCGTCGAGCAGGGCTACGAGGACCTGTTCGTCGAGACGGCGGCCCCCTGGGTGCTCCCGTACCTCGGTGACCTGGTCGGCTACCGCACGCTCCCCGGCTATGAGCGGGTCCTCACCACCGGCCTGCACGACGGGGGCCGGGCCGCGCTCGCCGAGGCGATCGCCCCGCGCGCCGATGTGGCCGCCACCGTCGCGAACCGCCGCCGCAAGGGCACCCTGCACCTCCTGGAGGAGATCTCCGAACAGGTCGCCGACTGGCCCGCGCGCGCCGTCGAACTGTCGCGCCTGGTCGCCCACAACCAGTCGGTCAAGCTCCACCGGGACACGGGAAGGGGCCAACTCCTCGACCTCCGGAACAGCTCCGCGCTCGCCCTGGCCGGCGGCCCCTTCGAGACGGCGGCCCGCACGGTCGACGTCCGCAGCGCCAACTCCCGCCGCACGCAAGGCGGTCGGACCCCCGCCGGAGTCGGTCTCTTCGTCTGGCGACTCAAGGCGTACTCGCTGACCCGGTCCCCGGCGTACTGCGTGGACCGCGCCCGCAACCTCTACACCTTCTCCATCCTCGGCAACGACAGCCCCCTGGTCACCAAGCCGGTCCCGGAACCGTCCCCGGCCCACCTGGCCGCCGTCGACAACCTGCCGGCGTTCATCACCCGCCGGCTCCTGCACGACCGCCTCGCCGACTACTACGGCCCCGGCAAGAGCTTCGTGATCCGGCGCGACGGCGAGGACAAGCCCGTCCCCCCGTCGGACATCGTGGTCACCGACCTGTCCGACTGGCGCTACCGCCCGAAGCGCGGCCAGGTCGCCGTCGACCCCGAACTGGGCCGGATCGCGTTCGGCGCCCGCTCCGCACCCCGCCAGGGCGTCTGGGTCGACCACCACTACGCGTTCGGCGCCGACATGGGCGGCGGCGAGTACGAACGGGCCGACCGCGAGGACCGCCCCGACGCCGCCTTCTACCGGGTCGGCCCCGGACAGCCGTACCGCCAGATCATGGACGCCTACCGCGCCTGGCAGCACGACCGCAGGGCGGACCGCACCGGCCCCGAGGGCATCATCGAGATCACCCACAGCGGCGCCTACCAGGAACAGCTGGACTTCGACCTCGACCCCGGCGACCGCCTAGAACTCCGCGCCGCCGAAGGCACCCGCCCGGTGATCCGCCTCCTCGACTGGTACAGCAATCGCCCCGACGCCCTCAACATCCGTGCCGTGGCGGACGACTGCGCCCCGCACGAGCGCCCAAGGATCACCCTCGACGGACTCCTCGTCGCCGGCCGGGGCATCAACGTCACCGGCCCCATGGGCGCGGTCGTCCTGCGGCACTCCACCCTCGTCCCCGGCTGGTCGCTGCAGCCGGAGTGCGACCCGCACTCGCCCGACGAACCGAGCATCGTCCTCGAACGCACCACCGCCTGCCTGCAGATCGAGCACAGCGTCCTCGGCACCATCGAGGTCATCGGCGACGAGGTGAGCGAGGACCCCCTCGACATCCACCTCCGCGACAGCGTCCTCGACGCCACCGACGACACCCGCGAGGCCCTCTCCGCCCCCGACTGCCGTCACGCGCACGCCGTACTCCACCTCCACCGCACCACCGTCATCGGCGAGATCCACACCCACGCGGTACGCATCGCCGAGAACTCCCTCTTCACCGGCCGACTGCACGTGGCCCGCCGCGGCATCGGCTGCCTGCGCCACTCGTACGTCCCCACCGGGTCCCGTACCCCGCGCCGGTACCGCTGCCAGCCGGACCTGGCCGGACCCGAACAAGCCGCCCGTGTACGGCCGTTGTTCGCCTCCCAGCGCTACGGGACGCCCTGGTACGGGCAGTTGGCCGACCGGACGGCCGAGGAGATCAGGCGCGGCGCCGACGACGGAGCCGAACTCGGCGCCTTCCACGACCTGTACCGCCCGCAGCGCGAGGACGGACTGCGCGCCCGGCTCGCCGAGTACACGCCCGCCGGAACGGACGCGGGGATCTTCTTCGTGACCTGAGCCGCCGGCCACCAGCCACCGAGGCACCCGCCAGACCCCGCGAACCCGCACACTTATCGACCCTGGGGGACCCCCTTCATGCACGCCGATCTCTCCCGACTCACCTTCCGCCCGGACCGCCACTACTCCGCGGTCATCGCCCAGCAGGGCCGCGTCCAGCTCGACGCCGACGCCAACGAACAGGCCGCCATCCAGCTCCACCAGGCCCGCACCCTCGCCGCCGACCTCATCGGACCGCACGGCGGGCCGATCGGCTCGGCCGGCTTCCGGGTGGAGTACGTGGGCGGCCGGCACGACATCGACACCCTCTTCATCCACGGCGGCCGGTACTACGTCGACGGCATCCTCCTCGACGCCGACCGCCCGGCCCCCGGAACGCCTGTACCGGCCGACGACGAGGAGACCCAGGAGCCGGACCCGGACAGCGGCGCCGAGCCGCCCGCGTACTGGACCTACTGGGACCAGCCCGACGGCTTCCGCGACCCGGAGAAGCCCGCCGACCGCCTGCCCTCGCCCGCCCAGTCGCCGTTCCTCGTCTACCTGAAGGTGTGGGAGCGCTCGGTGACGGCCGCCGAGGACCCGGCGCTGCGCGAGGTCGCCCTCGGCGCGGCCCTGCCCGACACCGCGGCCCGCGTGAAGGTCGTATGGCAGGTGCTGCCGCTGTCGCTGGCCGCGCTGGACATCGAGGAGAGCGAGCCGTCCAAGGCCGCCGTCAGCGACGCGTTCGACCGGTGGGCCCTGAAGCAGTCCACGCCCACGGCCCGCCTCGCCGCCCGCAGCGAACGCCCCGACCACGCCGACGAGGACCCCTGCCTGGTCAGGCCGGACGCCCGCTACCGGGGCCTCGAGAACCAGCTGTACCGCGTCGAGATCCACGACGGAGGGGAGGCGAAGGACGCCTCGTTCAAGTGGTCCCGGGAGAACGGCTCCGTCGTCTTCCCGGTCGACGAACTCGACGGTACGTGGGTCCAGTTGGCGTCCCTCGGCCACGACGCCAAGCTCGACCTGGACGTCGGCGACCGCGTCGAGTTCACGGACACCGCGTACTCCTCGCGCCTCGAACCCCTGCCCCTGCTCCGGGTCGAGGAACTGGACCTGCCCGGCCGCCGGGTCCGCCTGTCCGCCGAACCGGAGCCGGGCGTGGGCCGCCTGCCCGGCCTCAACCCGTTCCTCCGCCGCTGGGACCACCACGAGGGCCCCCGGCGCAAGGGCCGCACGACAACCCTTCGCAACGGAGCCGTGCCGGTGACGGAGGGGGAGTGGCTGCCCCTGGAGGACGGCATCGAGGTCTACTTCGCCAAGGGCGCCGCCTACACGACCGGCGACCACTGGCTCGTCCCCGCCCGCACCGCCACCGGCAGCGTCGAATGGCCCCACGACCAGGCCCGCCGCCCCCTCCTCCAGGCGCCCGCCGGCATCGCCCGCTCCTTCGCCCCGCTGGCCCTCGTCCAGGGCGAGGGCAGCACCGTGGACCTGCGCCGCGCCTTCGGGTGGGCGGCGAGCAGCATCCCGGCGGCCGACGACGCGGCCCTCGCGACGGAGGCCCAGGCCCGCCGGGAGGAACAGACGGCGGACACCGACCCCTCCCACGGGAGGTCCCAGACGACCGCGGAAGCGGAGGCAGCAGTGGAGGGAGAGAAGTAATGGCGAAGCCGCTGAGCGCGTCCAAGCTGCTGGAGATCCTGCGCGCGGAGGGCCTGACGGTCCACGAGGTCCGCAACTGGCGCAACCACAACCGCAACGCGAAGGGTCCATGGGGCCCGGTCAACGGCGTGATGATCCACCACACCGTGACCTCCGGCACCAACAACTCCGTCGCCCTCTGCTACGACGGCCACGCCAACCTGCCCGGCCCCCTCTGCCACGGTGTCATCGACAAACAGGGCCACATCCACCTCGTCGGCAACGGCAGAGCCAACCACGCGGGCCTCGGCGACAACGACGTCCTGCGCGCAGTGATCAACGAGTCGAAGCTGCCCGTCGACAACGAGGCCGACACCGACGGCAACCGCCACTTCTACGGCTTCGAGTGCGTCAACCTGGGCAATGGCACGGACCCCTGGCCCGAGGTCCAGAAGGAGGCCATCGAGAAGGTGTCCGCCGCGATCTGCCGCTACCACGGCTGGAGCGAGCGCTCGGTCATCGGCCACAAGGAATGGCAGCCGGGCAAGGTGGACCCGCGCGGTTTCACCATGGACAGCATGCGGGCCCGCATCCGCCAACGCCTCGCAGGCGCCGGAGGCGGCAAGGACACCGAACCCGCCCCGACACCGCCCAAACCGTCCTACGTCCCGTTCCCCGGAGCCGGCTTCTTCCACGTGGGCCAGAAGTCCCCGCTGATCACCCGCATGGGCCGCCGCCTGGTGGCCGAAGGCTGCGGCCGCTACGAAACAGGCCCCGGCCCCGAATGGACCGAGGCCGACCGCAAGTCCTACGCGGCCTGGCAACAAAAACTCAACTACAAGGGCAAGGCCGCAGACGGAATCCCAGGCAAAACAAGCTGGGACAAACTAAAAGTACCGACCAGCTGAGACGCGCCCCATAGGGGCGCGGGGAACTGCGCGACAAGCCACGACGCACCCGCAGGCACAAACTAACCAGTGGACGGCGGATAAGAGGGCCGCGCAGGCACCCGCGGCCCTCCCACAACCGGCGTGGGCAAGACAGGCAACGCCCGCTCAAACAGCCACGCAGTGAACAACTCGTCCAACGGCTCCACAGCGAACCGCGAAACATACGCCGTGAACGTCCCCGTACTCACCGACCCACCCCGATGCAACCCGGCCCACCCCCGCAACATGCGGAAGAACACCTCGTCCCCCAAAGCACACCGCACCGCGTGCACAGCAAGCCCACCCCGCTGATACAACCGGTCGTCGAACATCAACTTGCGCCCAGGATCGGCAAGTCGCAGATCCTGCGGCTGCGAGGCCAGCAACCGATGCGCGGCCGCGGCGAGTTGCTGCGCACTGCGCCCGCCCGACCGCTCCGACCACAACCACTCCGCGTACTTGGCGAACCCCTCGTTCAACCAGATGTGCCGCCAGTCCGCGATGGACACACTGTTCCCGAACCACTGATGCGCCAGTTCGTGCGCGACGAGCCGCTCCGAACTCCGCGCCCCGTCCACATGGTTGGCGCCGAACAGCGACAACCCCTGTGCCTCGACGGGCACATCAAGCTCTTCCTCGGTCACGACGACCGCGTACTCACCGAACGGATACGGCCCGAACAGCTCCTGGAACAGTTCCATCATCGCGGGCTGGCGCGCGAAGTCCCGGGAGAACTCGGGCAGCAACTCGGCCGGAATGTGCCCGTGTTGGGGCACACCGCCGAGCCCGGGATCACCGAGCAGCACGGTCTGGTACTTCCCGATCGACAGCCCCACGAGATAACTCGACGTCGGCGCGGACTGCTCGTACACCCACGTCGTCGTGGAGGCCTTGGCCGTCCGGGTCAGCAGCCGTCCGCCCGCCACCACCGCGTACGCCGACGGTGTGGTGATCGAGATCTGGTAGGACGCCTTGTCGGCGGGCCGGTCGTTGCACGGGTACCAGGAGGGCGCCCCGATCGGCTGGCTCGCCACCAGCGCCCCGTCCTCCAGCTCCTCCCAGCCGAGCCCGCCCCAGGGGCTGGCGACCGGCTTGGGATTGCCCGCCCAGTGCACCTCGACGGTGAACGCGGCCCCGGTCCGCAGCGGCTTCGCGGGACGGATGCGCAGCCGACCGCCCCGGTGGGTGTAGTGGGCGGCCTTGCCGTCCACCCGGACCCGGCCGATCTTGAAATCGCCCAAGTTCAGCTGGAACTCGGCAAGCGGGGCCCGGCCCGCTATGGCGTTGATACGGGCCGTGCCCGCCAGCCGGTTCGGACCGGGACGGTAGTCCAGCGCGAGTTCGTACCGGTGCACCCGGTAACGGGCGTCACCGTTGGCCGGGAAGTACGGGTCCGAACCCACTGTCTGCTGAACGCTCACTGCTGAGTCTGCTCCCTGCGCTGTGCTCGAACGTGGTGCCGGAGATGAACCCATCCCCGCTCCGGTACCCGAACGAGCCGCGCTCACCGCTTTCAGGAACGCCATGACTCGATCGGGTTGCCCAGCCAGCGGGTGTCGTCGGGAACGGACTCCGCCGCCATGACCAGCGACGCGGGACCCAGAGTGGACCGGGCCCCGACCGTTGAACCGGGCAGGACGATTCCGCCAGGACCCAGCGTCGCGCCCTCTCGGAGGACCACAGTATCCGTCCGCAAGATCCGGTCGTGGAAGAGGTGTGTCTGCAGCACGCATCCCCGGTTCACGGTGGCCGCGTCCTCCAGGGTCACCAGGTCGGTCTCGGGCAGCCAGTAACTCTCCACCCAGACCCCCTTCCCGATGTGCGCGCCGAGCCCCCGCAGCCACGCCGACAGCACCGGCGTACCCGGCACGGAACCCGCCATCCACGGTACGGCGACGACCTCCACGAAGGTGTCCGCCAGCTCGTTGCGCCACACGAACCCGCTCCACAGCGGATGCTCACCGGCCCGGTGACGCCCCACGAGTACCCACTTGGCGACGATGGACAGGAGGCATGCGACGGCCCCCACGCCCAGCAGCACCAGCCCGCCCGCCAGCCAGAACCAGCCGCCCAGCACACTGAACGCGGCGACCGTCAGCACGGCGAGACCCGCCGAGCAGAACACCGGCACGATCCGGAACAGCTCGACCAGCGCCCGCGCCCACAGCAGATGCGCCGGCGGGTCGTACGTACGGCTCTGATCGCCGCCCGTCGCGGCCCGGGGCAGCTTCATCGGCGGCAGCCCGAGGTACGAGCTGCCCTTCTTGGCCTTCTTCGGGGTGGCCGAGAGGACCCCGACCAGGCCCCCGTCGGGCACCGACCGGCCCGGCGCGGTCATCCCGGAGTTGCCCAGGAAGGCCCGCCGCCCGATCTCGGCCCGTCCGATCCGCAGCCAGCCACCACCCAGCTCGTACGGCGCGGTCAGCGTGTCGTCGGCCAGGAACGCGCCCTCGCCGACGGTCGTCAGGCTCGGCAGCGCCAGCACGGTCGACACCTCGGCGCCCCGCCCGATCCGCATCCCGAGCAGCCGCAGCCACACCGGCGTGATCAGCCCGGCGTACAGCGGGAACAGCGTCTCGCGCGAGCGGTCCATGAGCTGCGTGACCGTCCAGGCCTGCCAGCCGATCCGGCTGTGCGTGGGATGCGTACCCTCGCGCAGGCCAAGGCTCAGCAGCCGTACGGCGATCAGCAGCACCAGCGCGTACGCGAGACCGAACGCCAGGGTGGCCGGCACCAGCGCGAGCGCGATGCCCCGCAGAGCGGTCCCGAGCCCGGCGTCCGGGTCGACGAACAGGCCCGCGACCAGCAGCGCGACCGCGCCCGCCAGCACCGGCAGAGCGGTGAGCGCGAACCCGGTGACGCCGTACATCGCCCGCCAGGCACGTCCGCGCTGCGGACGCTCCTTGGGCCAGTTCCGCTTGGCCTTGCCGAGCTTCACGGCCGGAGCCCCGGCCCAGCGCTGCCCGGTCGGCACCGTCCCGGCGACCGCCGAACCCGGCGCCACCTCGGCCCGTTTGCCGACCCGCGCGCCCGGGAAGAGCAGGCTGCGCGTCCCGACGACAGCGCCGGCACCCACCTTGACCTGCCCGATCTCCAGCCGGTCCCCGTCCAGCCAGTGGCCGGACAGATCGACCTCGGACTCGACGGCGGCCCCACGCCCCAGCTTGAGCATCCCGGTGACCGGGGGCAGCGAGTGCAGATCGACGTCCGTGCCGACCTTGCCGCCCAGCGCTCGCGCGTACCGCTCCAGCCATGCCCCGGTCAGCGAGGTCGCCCCGCTGAACTCGGCGAGCCGCTCGGCCGTCCACAGCCGCAGATGCACACTGCCACCGCGCGGATACCGCCCCGGCTTCACACCTCGCAGCAGCAGCCGCGCCCCACCGGCGGCGAGCGCGAGCCGCCCGGGCGGCGAGAAGAGCACGACGGCCCCGGCGGCCACCGCCCACCACGACGTCACCGGCGCCCACCGATAGGCCCCGAACCAGTGCAGTACGTTCGCGGCGCCGGCCAGCGCGACCGCCCACCGCAGCCCCATCAGCGTGAACAGCGGAACCAGCAGCAGCAGCTGAACGGCCTTGGCGCGCAGCGGAACCGGCGCGACGACCCGCCCACTGCTGTCGTCCTGCGCGGACTTCTCCAGATGCCGGGCGAGCTTGCGCAGCACGGGCTGCTGGTAGATGTCGAGGACGGCCGCGCTCGGGTAGCGCGTCCGCAGCCGGGTGGTCAGCTGGGCGGCGCCGAGACTGCTCCCGCCGATCGCGAAGAAGTCGTCGTTCGCGCTGCCCACGGGGATACCGAGGACCTCGCTCCACTGCTCGGCGAGCCACGCCTCGGTGCCGTACAGCTCGGCGGCGGGACCGGTCTCCAGTCCCTCCAGCGGCCACGGCAGGGCGTTGCGGTCGACCTTGCCGGACGTCCGCGTCGGCAGTTCGGCGACCGGCGCGAGCAACGGCACCAGGGCGGCGGGCAGCTCGGCGCGCAGCCGCTCCACGGCGGCGGCCTGGTCCCAGCCCTCCTGCGTCACCACATAGCCGACGAGCAGCTGGTTGCCACTGCGGGCGGTCCGTACGGCGGCCGCCGCACCGGCGACCCCGGGCAGCGCCTGGAGTGCCGAGTCGACCTCGCCCAGCTCGATACGGCGTCCGCCGAGCTTGATCTGCTCGTCGGCCCGCCCGAGGAAGATCAGCCCCTCGGGCTCGGCCTTGACGAGGTCACCGCTGCGATAGGCCCGCTCCCAGCCGAGGGACTCGAGGGGCGCGTACTTCTCCGCGTCCTTCTCGGCGTCCAGGTACCGGGCGAGCCCGACCCCACCGATCACCAGTTGCCCGCTGGCCCCCATGGCGACGGGCTCCCCGGCCTCGTCGACGACGGCGAGCTCCCAGCCGTTCAGCGGCAGCCCGATCCGCACGGGCTCCTCCCCGGTCATCAGGGAGGCACAGGCGACGACGGTGGCCTCGGTGGGCCCGTAGGTGTTCCACACCTCGCGCCCCTCCGTCACCAGCCGCTGCACCAGCTCGGGCGGGCAGGCCTCCCCGCCGAAGATCAGCAGCCGTACGTCGTTGAGGGTCTCGGGCTCCCACAGCGCGGCCAGCGTGGGCACGGTGGAGACCACGGAGATCTCCTGCTCGACCAGCCAGGGCCCCAGATCGGCGCCGCTGCGCACCTGGGAGCGCGGTACGGGCACCAGACAGGCCCCGTAGCGCCAGGCCAGCCACATCTCCTCGCAGGACGCGTCGAAGGCCACGGAGAGGCCCGCCATGACCCGGTCGCCGGGTCCCACGGGATCGTCGGTGAGGAACAGCGCGGCCTCGGCGTCCACGAACGCGGCGGCGCTGCGGTGGCTGACGGCGACGCCCTTGGGCTTGCCGGTGGAGCCTGAGGTGAAGATGATCCAGGCGTCGTGCTCGACCCCGGGGCGCCGCGCGGGCAGCTCACTGGGGGCGCCGGGAAGGGTGATCTCGTAACCGGCCCCGACGACGGCCCGTACACCGGCCTCGCCGAACACCAGCTCGGCCCGCTCGTCCGGGTCCTCGGCGTCCACCGGAACATAGGCGGCGCCGGCGGCGAGTACGGCCAGGATCGTCACGTACAGCTCGTTGGTGCCGGACGGCACCCGGACCCCGACCCGGTCCCCGAGCCCCACGCCGGCGGCGCTCAGCCGGCGCCGTACGACCTCGACCTCGGTGGCCAGCGCGCGGTAGGTGAGCGCGGTGGTGCCGTCGTCGAGGGCGGGCTCGGTCGGGTACGAACGTACGGCGGCGTCGAAGACGTCGACGAGTGTGCGGGGCGAGGCGGCGGGCCCCGCGGAGAAACGTGCCGTGTCGCCGAACCGCTCGCGGATCTCTTCTTCGAGCAGACCGAGAGCGCTGCTCTCGTGTATGGCTGCCATCAGTCCTCGCGTCTCGTTCCCGGAAACCTCCGGGTCGCTGGCGGGGCCCGCAGGTGTGCCTGGGGTTGTCCGGCTCCAGCTCCGTTCCGTAACAAGCCGGAAATTTTAGTACGAGACTAGGGTCGTGGTAGTCCGTCTGCCATGCGGAAGGGCTGTTCGGGGGCCGCTCAGGGTGCCTGGGGGAGTGGCTGACCGCTTCTGACCTGGTGATCTTCGTGCGGGCGCGCTACGGAGAGAGACATCGCCCACACACAACGAGTGAGGGCCGCGACCTGGTGGTGATGACCCTCACTTCACCGAGGTCCGTCTTCCCCATTGTCCCGTACGTTCACCGGCTCGGCCGCGTGCAGCCGCAGCGCGGGGCCCTCGTCCAGCTCCAGTACGACGACGGGCCCGCCCGAGGCGTAGCGTTCGCCCCGCACACTGCGGACCGTGCGCCATGCGTCCCACGCTTGTACGCACTGTCCGGCCCGGACCGTGACTGCCGCGACCTCGGTTCCCGTACGGGCGGGTGCAAGGTCTGTGGCCTTCAGCTCCGCCCAGATCGTTTTGCCGATCCCGGCCGCGCGGCCCGTCACGCCCCAGCGGAGCGTCAGCGCGTCCACGAGCAGCAGGCCGCGCCCGCCCGTCTCGTCCGCGCCGGGCGCCCGCACCTCGGGAGTGCCCGCCCCGGCATCGCTCACCTCCAGCCGCAGCAGCCCCTCGTCCGCCGAGTGCGCGATCCGGACACCGACCTGCCGATCCTGCGGCGCCCGCACCCGCAGGGCATTGGTGACCAGCTCCGAGAGCACCAACTCCGCGGTCTCGGCGACCTCTTGACCGGCTTCCCAGCCGTGGAGTACGGCGAGCAACAGCGCTCGCACCCGAGGAACACTGCGGCGGTGCCGGGCGAGCCGGAAGGTGACCTCGCGAGTGCTGGAGGGGTCTGCCATGACGCTCCCTGGAGGTAGGTAGCTGGTGATCAACTTCCTGTGATTCGGCGGGCGTCGTGACACCCATGCTGAGGAGAGTGCCGCGCGGCGACGATTTCGCGCAACGTTGAATGCTTGTCCAGCCTTAAATTCATCCTTCTGTGTAATCTCGTCGCATCGCGCATCAGCTCCTGATAGAGAGTTGTCCATGCCAAATGTCAAGCCTTCCACCGTGCTCGGACGCCAGCTCGGCGATGAACTACGGCGCTTTCGTGAGGCGGTGGGCTTCACGACTACTGCTGCCGCCGAGGTGCTGGACTGCACCAAGGGGAAGATCAGCCGGATCGAGAACGGCCACGTACCCGTCCGAACGCCAGATCTGATCGCCCTCATGCAGGCATACGGAGTGGAGGACCCGGAGGCGCGCGAACGCCTTGGAGCGTTGGCCCGAAGGGCCAATCGCCGCCGACGTGAGGGTTGGTGGCACCAGTACGGCTCCGTGCTCGAAGACACGTACCGCGACTACATCGAGATGGAGTCGATCTGCGATGGCATCAAGACGTTCCAGGCGCAACTGATCCCTGGACTGCTCCAAACCCCGGAATACGGGCGGGCTGTCACCGTTGCTTCGCGCGCCTGGCAGACCGCTGAGCAGATTGACCAGTTTGTGCAGGTTCGGATCGCCCGGCAAGAACGGCTCGTCGACGAGGTCCCATTGGAATTCTGGGCCGTACTCACCGAAGGAGTGCTCCGTCAGCAGGTGGGGAGCGCGACAGTGATGCGTGACCAGTTGGAGCATGTTGCGAACATGGCCGAGCGGCCCAACGTCACCGTCCAGGTGCTGCCGTTCTCGCGCGGGGCGCACTCAGGTATGTTCGGCCCATACCTGTTGCTGAGCTTTCCGAGGGTGTCGGCGGTGGACCTAGTACTGACTGAGACGCCGACCGGCAACATTTGGATGGAACAGGAGTCTGAGGTCGCCCGCTATCGCGAGCTCTTCGACGACGCTCGTACCTCGGCGCTGCCGCCAACGGAATCGCTCGGACTGATCCGACGCGCCGCCAAGGAGCACAGAACATGACCCAGGACCGCCGTCCTCTGCGCGATCTCACTGAAGCGGTATGGCGCGTCAGCAGCTACAGCGGCGGGCAGGGGGAGTGCGTCGAAATTGCCGACAACCTCCCCTACCTCGTCCCCGTCCGCGACAGCAAGTGGCGCGCCACTGCCCCCGCGATCACCTTTGGCCGTGACGCTTGGTGCGCGTTCGTCGCGCAGCTGGGCTGATTGACGTTGGGGAGACGGGAGCGGGCTCGCCGGACCAGATCACCACGGTGGGGGTCGGCGATCCGGTCCTGGCAGATCTGGTAGGTGTGGAAGACGGCGAGGCGGCTTCCACCAGCGACCAGCTCGACATGGACTACCTGCGGCAATTCCTACGCAGCGCGGGCGACACCCGCCGCGACACCTCCGCCACAGGCACCCACCGCACGGACCTGCGCGGGGCCCAGCCGCCGCAGATGGACATCGAACAGCAACGCTGGTAATGGGGCGGTGTTCCGTGGCTTGGGCGAGTTCGAGCGAAAGCTGAGGGAACTTGCCAGGATGGGCGATCAAGCGGCACGCCTGGCCTGCTACGGGCTGGCATACGGGACCCTTGCGCCGACGGAAGAATTCCCCACCGTGACCTACGAAGACGCAACACGAGAGGTGCTGAGTGAGCAACACCAACCAGGAACTCGCCGACTTCATCTGGTCGGTGGCCGACCTGCTGCGGGGCGACTACAAACGCTCGGAGTACGCCAAGGTCATCCTGCCGCTCACAGTGCTGCGCCGCTTCGACTGCGTGATGGAGGAGAAGGGCACGCGTGAGGCGGTGTGGAAGCGCAACGAGTCGTTCGCGGGCGACCGCAAGGACGCGCTCCTGCTCGGCGTCTCCGAACTCCCGTTCTTCAACACCTCCCGACAGAACTTCAGAACCATCAGTAGTGACGACAAGAACGTCTATGCCAACCTCAAGGACTACATCCGCGGTTTCTCTCCCGAAGTCACCGAGATCATCGACCGGTACGACTTCCACGTCCAGATCGAGCGTCTCCAGGAAGCCGACCTGCTGTACCTGGTGGTCCCGGAGTTCGCGGCGATGGACCTCAGTCCGAGCAAGGTCAGCAACCACGACATGGGGTACGTGTTTGAGGAGCTGATCCGCAAGTTCGCGGACGCTTCCAATGAGACGGCCGGTGAGCACTTCACCCCGCGCGAGGTCATCAAGCTGATGGTCGAACTGCTCCTGGGGCCCGACGAGGAACTGATCCGCAGGCCCGGCGCCGTCATCGACATCCTGGACCCGGCATGCGGCACCGGCGGAATGCTTGCGGCCGCCGAGGAGCACATCAAGGACATCAAGCCAAGCGCCCGGGTCAACCTGTTCGGGCAGGAGATCAACGCGGAGTCGTACGCGATCTGCCGCTCCGACATGCTACTCAAGGGGCATAAGGCGGAGAACATCCGGTTCGGAAACACCTTCACCCGCGACTGGCACGAGGACCGCCGCTTCACCTACATGCTGGCCAACCCGCCCTTCGGGGTGGAGTGGAAGAAGTCGGAGAAGGCGGTCCGTGCGGAGCACGACGACCGTGGCTTCGACGGGCGCTTCGGGGCCGGCCTGCCCCGGATCAACGACGGTTCCTTCCTCTTCCTCCAGCACATGCTCCACAAGATGCAGCCACTGAAGAAGGACGAAAACGGCGAAGAGATCGGCGGCTCGCGCATCGCTATCGTCTTCAACGGCTCCCCGCTCTTCACCGGGGGCGCGGGGTCGGGTGAATCGGAGATCCGCCGCTGGATCCTGGAACACGACTACCTGGAGACCATCGTCGGCCTCCCCGACCAGCTCTTCTACAACACCGGGATCTCCACGTACTTCTGGATCCTCAGCAACCGCAAACCCAAGCACCGCAAGGGCAAAGTCATCATGATCGACGCGCGCGGGGAGTGGGTGAAGCGGCGGAAGTCGCTCGGTGAGAAGCGCAAGGAGATCTCTGAGGCGCAGATCGCCGAAATCTGCGCGATGTATCGCGACGCCGAGCAGATCGCGGCGGACGAGAACCACCCGCAGCACGCCAAGGTCAAGATCCTCCGCAACGAGGAGTACGGCTACCAGCGCATCACCGTGGACCGCCCGCTGAAGCTCCGCTTCGAAATCACCGAGGACACGCTTACGGAACTCGCGACTTCTGCGGCGCTCCAGAAGGTGCTGGGTGACAAGACGATGGCTGAGGAGGAAGTGGCCAAGCGGCAGGAGCAGTTCGTGGAGGCGCTGCGCCCGCTGGCCGGGGAGGTCTGGCCGACCAAGTCGGAAGCATGGGACGCCCTGCACAAGGCTGTTGTGGCGGCTGGCCTGATCTGGCCGTCTGGTGCGGCCTTCCAGAAAGCTCTCCGCGACGCGGTGGGTGTACGCGACCCGAAGGGCGAGGTTCAGTACGCGAAGGCGAAGCAGCCCGAGCACGATCCCGAGCTCCGCAACGCCGAGAACGTACCGATGGACCAGGACATCGACGAGTACCTCGCGGAAGAGGTTAGGCAACACGTAAAGGATGCGTGGATCGCTGAACTCAAGAACCCCAAGACAAGATTGGCGGAACGCTCGAAGGTGGGTTACGAGATCCCCTTCACACGGCACTTCTACGTATATGAACCGCCACGACCGCTCGCGGAGATCGATAAGGAAATCAAGTCACTTGAGGACGAGATCCAGGCGTTGCTGGGCGAGGTGACTTCGTGAGCACTGCGGAAATCGCGTACCCGCGCGTCCCTCTGAGGCGTTTCATTCGAGAGATCGCCGATGGGCCGTTCGGTAGCTCCTTGACCAGTAGTCACTACGCTTCAGAAGGTGCTCGCGTAATTCGGCTAGGGAACATCGGCGCAGCTCGCTTCAAGGAAGCTGACGCCGCTTACATCTCTTTGGAATATTTTAAAGAGCTGAGACAGCATGAAGTGAAGTCCGGAGACTTGATTATCGCAGGGCTCGGCGACACTAACAATCCTGTCGGGCGTGCGTGCGTGGCCCCCCCTGGACTGGGCCCGGCGATCGTGAAGGCAGACTGCTTCCGCGCCCGGCTCGACGAAGGACGGATCTCCCATCAATATGCGGCTTGGGCCCTCAGCTCATCCTTCGTATCTGGCCAAGTGCAGACGCTGACACGTGGCTCAACTCGTGCCCGAATCAACCTCGATGTCGCACGGGAGATTCAACTGCCCGTGCCTCCAGTAGAGGAACAGCGCCAAATCGCCGACTTCCTCGACATCGAGACCGCTCGCATCGACCAACTACGCGAGCTGAGGGCACGACAGTATTCACTCGTCGAGGAAGCTGATTTCAGTAGGACTTATAATGTCGTGCGCGGGGCTCACGTACCTGGCAGGCGCAAGGAAAGTGGCTTGAAGTGGTTGGGATCTATTCCTGCAGACTGGCGTGTTGGCGCTGTCTCGCACTACTTTGATGTTGCCCTAGGTAAGATGCTCAATCAGGAACGGACAAGAGGAAAATACCTCCGACCCTATCTTCGAGTGGCTAACGTCCAGTGGGATCACGTGGATATCAATGATCTCGCCCTGATGAATTTTCCGCCGGGCGAACAGGAGCGATATCGCCTAGAGTCGGGGGATTTGCTCGTCAATGAAGGTGGAAGCTGGCCCGGTAGGGCGGCGATCTGGAACGGAGAGATCTCGGAAATCTACTACCAGAAGGCGCTGCATCGGATTCGTGCCATTGGGTCAGAAATTCCGCGATGGCTCTTTTACTGCCTGGTCACGGCGGAACGGCTCAGGGTGTTTCAGGTCCAGGGGAACACCAGCACCATGACACACCTCACCCGCGAGCAGTTGGAGCCCCAAAGGTTTCCGTTTCCGCCCGTTGACGTCCAGCGCCAATTGGTTGCTCAGCTTGATCAAGCCGCAGGTCGAGCGAAAGAGGCGCGTACGCTGCTCAACCGCCAACTCGCCCTACTCGCCGAGCGTCGCCAAGCCCTGATCACCGCCGCCGTAACCGGCCAGTTCGACGTCTCCAGCGCCTCCGGTCGGGGAGTTGACGCCACATGACCTTCGACAAGGCAACCCGTTGGCTGACGACGAACACCATGCCGACCGTGCCCTTCGTCAACCGCCTGCGCGTGAGCGGCTTCCGATCCTTCGCCGAGTGCGACGTGACGTTCGGTCCATTGACTGTCCTGATCGGACGGAACGCCTCGGGCAAGTCAAATCTCTTGGACGCCCTGAAATTCATCCGTGATTGCGTGGAGAGCCGCCCTCTGAAGGCCGTGACGGCACGGGGCGGGACAGACGTGCTGTTTCATCAGGCGAACGCCGAAACGGCCGAGGCGCTCTCCGTCGAGGTCTACCTCACGCTCCGCTCTTCTGAGGGTGACTCCCCTTCGCCCGGCCCTGTCCACGCCATGTATGGATTCCGTCTCGTTCGGGACGCCGTCCGTAGCCGGCAGCTCGTCGCTGTCGAGTCGGAATGGCTGGAGGTCAGGACGCCTGAACACGGCACCCCCCGCGGATTCAGGCGAGAAGGCGACACCGTCACGCCTCTCGACGGTGACGCCCCCCTGGGCCCGGTCATGTCCACGGACCAGGGCCTATGGCTGGGCCTCGCCGCCGCCACCGACGCCACGTACGCCGGTGTCCTCCACGCCCTCTCCACGATGTCGCTCTACGCCCCCGTCCCGGCCCGGATCGCCGAACCGCAACGTGCCACCTCAGGGGACACACTGCTCCCGGACGCGTCAAACCTGGGCCAGATCCTGGGCACCCTGGCCACCGCTCACCCCGAGGTGAAGCAACGCATTGACGACTACTTGGCAGCCATCGTCCCCGGCGCCATCGGTATCGACGAGCGCCCCCTCGACGCGTACTCCTCCGTGCAGTTGAGGATGCGGGACGACGACACAGCCGACATCATCCGCTTCGGCGCCGACCAGCTCTCGTACGGCACACTCCGCGCCGCCGGACTGCTTGCCGCCCTTTTCCAGCCTGACGCGCTCGAAGGCTGGACCTCCCTCGTATGTGTCGACGAGCCGGAGCTCGGGCTTCACCCGGCCGCAGCCGGGGTGATGTTCGACGCGCTCACGGAGGCGGCCAAGCACGTGCAGGTCATCGTGGCCACGCAGAGCGGGGACCTCCTGGACCGGGACGAGTTCGATCCGGACTGGGTGCGTACGGTCACGGTCGTGGACGGAGCAACGGTGATCGAGCCGCTTGGCGAGGTTGCCCGGCGTGTGCTGGCCAAGGGCCTGGACACGATCGGCGGCCTGATGCGCGGCGACCAGTTGACGCCCAATGAGGTGTGGCCCGAGAGCGGACCTCGCCCATGACGAACTCATCGGCCCCACCTGTGATCGCATCCGTGGTCGAGGGTGACGGCGAGATCCAGGCCGTACCGAAGCTGCTGCACCGCATCGCCGGAGCCCTGGGTGTCTGGCGCATCAGCACCCCACGTCCCGCGCGGGTGCCTCGAAGCCAGATCGTCAAGGCCGGGGGCATCGAGAACGCGGTACTGAAGCAGGCGGAATTCGTACGCGGACACATGGGCGGTGTGCTCGTCCTGCTCGACGCCGATGACGACTGCCCAGCCACTCTGGGACCTGAACTGCTCGCACGCGCGCAACAAGCGTGCTCCGATATCGCCGTTGCCGTCGTGCTGCCCTCGCGCGAGTACGAGTCATGGTTTCTCGCGGCGGCCGACTCCCTCGCCGGTGTCAGGGATTTCCCCGTCTCCATGACCGCACCTGAGCAGCCCGACACCAAGCCGCGCGACGCCAAGGGATGGCTGACCCACCAGCGAGGCAAACACCGCCCATACAGCCCCACGGCGGATCAGGCTCCCCTCACCAGCGCCATGGATCTCGAACTGGCCCGCGCCAACTCCCCGTCCTTCGACAAGTTCTGCCGTGACGTCCACTACCTCATGACCGGAAAACGAGGAGCCTGATCCCCATGGCGCACGTGGAACGTGTAGAAACCGAGGAAGCGTTCGAGGACGCCGTTGCGGAAGGGCTTCTCGCGCACGGCTGGGAGCAGGGCCTGGCCAGGACTTACAAGCACGAACTCGGCATCGAAATCGACGAGTTGAAAGCGTTCCTTCGCGCCTCGCAGAACGACGCCTGGCTGCGCCTCCAGGCCGAGTATGGCGAAGGTGAGAAGGCATCTCTCGACCGGTTCGCCAAACGCGTGGCGCAGCAGATCGACGCCCGTGGCGTACTCGACGTGTTCCGGCGCGGGGTGAACGACCGGAACGTGAAGATCCAGCTCGCGTACTTCCGGCCCGCCCACACGCTCGCCGCCGACGCGCTGAACGAGTACGACGCCAACCGGCTCACCTTTGTACGGAAGTTCCACTACTCGGCGAAGACTCCCGCCAAGTCCGTGGACCTGGCGCTCTTCGTCAACGGCATCCCCACCGCCTCCGTTGAGCTGAAGAGCCACCTCTCGCAACACCCGCAGAGCGCCGAGGACGCCATGCGCCAGTTCCGTACCGACCGCGACCCGAAGGACCTGTTCTTCGCCAGGCGGACACTCGTGCAATTCGCGGTGGACCCGACCCTGACGTTCCTCACCACGCGCCTCGCCGGGAAAAGGACCCG
Organism: Streptomyces sp. NPDC047042; assembly: GCF_040644035.1. Lineage (NCBI taxonomy): Bacteria > Bacillati > Actinomycetota > Actinomycetes > Kitasatosporales > Streptomycetaceae > Streptomyces > Streptomyces sp. NPDC047042. The sequence continues at coordinate 93,630 of NZ_JBEYVP010000008.1, forward strand.
CTTCCTGCCGTTCAACACCGGCTCCGGCGGCCCCGGTGTCACCGGCGGTGCCGGCAACCCGCAGACCACGGAGGGACAGGACGACGGCACGTACCCCGTCTCGTACCTCTGGGAGCAGATTTGGAACCGCGACAACTGGCTTGAACTGCTGGAGCGTTACCTGCACGTCGAGGACGAGCAGGCGAAGGCCGGCAAGGCTCCCTCGCACCGCCCCGGCAGCGCGCACACCCAGCCGTTGATCTTCCCTCGCTACCACCAGTGGCATGCAGTGCGGCAGTTGACAGACCACGCGACCCGGCATGGCTCCGGGGAGAACTACCTCGTCCAGCACTCGGCGGGTTCGGGTAAGTCCAACACCATCGCCTGGCTCGCGCACCGCCTGTCGTCCCTGCACACCCCGGAGGATCCGGCACAGCTCGCCGAAGCCGTCCGGGCGAAGGGCGCGGGACCCAACGAGCCGGTCTTCGACAAGGTCGTCGTCATCACCGACCGCCGCGTCCTCGACAAGCAACTCCAGGACACCATCTTCCAGTTCACCCACACACCAGGTGTCGTACGGCGTATCGACGAGGACTCCGTGCAGCTCGCCGAGGCACTGACCGGATCCACCGCGCGCATCGTCATCACCACGTTGCAGAAGTTCCCGTTCGTCCTGAAGAAGGTCGGCGGCCTAGGAAAACTACGCTACGCCGTGATCATTGACGAGGCGCACTCCTCGCAGGGCGGCGACGGCTCGGCAGCGCTGAAGAAGGCTCTCGGCTCCAAGGCCGTAGACGCGGACGGCGACCCGCTCACCGCCGAGGCACTGGCCCGTGGCCAGCAGCCGAACATGTCGTTCTTCGCGTTCACCGCCACCCCCAAGCCCAAGACGCTCGAACTCTTCGGTACGGCGGACCCGGTCACCGGGCGGCCGGGTCCCTTCCACGTGTACTCGATGCGCCAGGCCATCGACGAGGGCTTCATCCTCAACGTGCTGGACACCTTCATCACGTACGGCACCTACTTCAAGCTGCAGAACGACGCCGCAGACGAGGTCGAACGGCAGGTGGACCCGCGCAAGGCACGCTCCAAACTGGTGCGTGCGGCGCTGCTGTCCGACGCGTCGCTGGCTCAGCGGGCGAAGATCATGGTGGATCACTTCCGGTCCCACAGCGCGGGCAGGCTCGGCGGCCGGGCCAAGGCCATGGTCGTCACTCCCAGCCGCGAGCATGCGGTAAGGCTCTATCTGGCGATCCGCAAGTACGTGGATGAGCGCGGAGCGACGGACTGCGCCGCTCTGGTCGCGTTCTCCGGAGCGCTGACGGTCGAGGAGGTCGAGTACACCGAGTCCAAGCTCAACGGCTTCCCCGAGAAGGAACTCCCCGCCCGTTTCGGTTACGTACGCGTGGACGACCCGAATCCGCCGTCCGTACCGAAGCCCGAATACCGCATCCTCGTCGTCGCGGAGAAGTACCAGACCGGGTTCGACCAGCCGCTCCTGACGACAATGTACGTGGACAAGCCGCTTGCCAACGTCGCCGCTGTGCAGACGCTCTCCCGCCTCAACCGCACACACCCGTTGAAGTCCCAGGAGGATCTGTTCGTCCTGGACTTCGCCAACAAGTTCGAGGTTGTTCGGGAGGCATTCCAGGCCTACTACGAGACGTCACTGACCGAACCGACCGACCCCAACCTGCTTTTCGACCGGCAGGACGAGGTGATGGGGTACCAACTGCTCGTGGAAGCCGAGATGGACGCTCTGGTCAAGGCGTACTTCGCCGCCTTCGGCGACGGCAGTGCCACGGAGGGCGAGGTCAAGAAGGCCCACGCACGGCTCTACCACTACACGGCCCCCGCCGTGGACCGCTTCAACGGCCTCGCGGCCCACGAGCCGGGGAAGGCCGAGGAGTTCCGCCGGGCCCTGGAGTCGTACGTCAAGGCGTACGGCTGGCTCTCGCACATTATCGGCTTCGAGAACCTGGAACTCGAACGGCTCTTCCAGTACGGGCGGTTCCTGTTGCGCCGGCTTCCGCGTCCCGACGGTACCGCCGCCGCCGACATAGGGGAGACGGTGCCCAGCCACATGCTGGTCAAGGAGACCGGAACCCCCGAGCTGAGGCTGGAGGCGCTCGGAGCGCAGGTGCTGCCGGGCCTGGTGGTTCAGGCGGCAGGTGCGGCGGCCGAGATCGAGGAGAAGTCGCTCGCCGAGGTCATCCAGTCGATCAACGACGAGCTGGGCACGGGACTGTCCACGGCGGACCAGATCCTGCTCGGCCAACTCGTCGTCACGATCGCCGAGAACACCGACATGCAGGAGGTTGCCCTCGCCCAGGACGAGGAGACCTACGGCCGGGAACTCGCCAAGGACATGGACGAGTTCGTCATCAAGCAGGCACACTCCAACGACGCCCTGATGGTCCGGTACTTCGACGACGACAAGGTCAACCGCCTCTTCCGGCGGGTTGCGACAGCCCAGTCGTACAACTTGATCCGCCGCCCCGCCCGCCGCGAGGCCGACCGGCAGGCGACCGCCGAACGGGCGGCGGAGTTGAAGAGCCGTGGATCCAGGCCCACCACGCCTCCCGCACCGTAACCTGCACTGACGGTCACCACTAGTGAGATGAGGTGCGAGGCATGGGGGACGGGACGGCGCCGGCCCAGGACGAGGGGCAGCCCGAGAGAAGACTGGCCGGGCGGTACCGCCTGAGCACGCTCCTCGGAGCCGGTGGCATGGGGGAGGTCTGGCAGGCCTACGACGAAAGCCTCGACCGGCGTGTCGCCGTCAAGATGATGCTCGACGAGCAGCCGCACGTGTACGCCGTCCGCACCGCCGCCCACCGGGAGGCGATGGAGACCCGGCGCCGGCGGTTCCTGAGGGAAGTGCGCACGACCGCCGGACTCCACGAGCACCCAGGCATCCCCGCCGTCTACGACACAGGATTCGACGAGGCGAGCGGCCGGCTGTACGTGGTGATGCAACTGCTGCGGGGACGAGAACTCCAGACCCTCATCAACGAGACGGACTACGACTACGAGCCGCTGCCACTAGCCTGGGCGGCGGCCATCGGAGCACAGATCGCCTCCACTCTGGACGAGGTGCACCGCCACGACGTCGTACACCGCGACATCAAACCGGCCAACCTCATGCTCACCCCGGGCGGGGTGGTGAAGGTACTCGACTTCGGAGTCGCGGCCCTCGTCGGCTCGGGATCGAACCCTCATCTGACCCAGCCGGGAATGACCGTGGGCACCCCCGCCTACATGTCCCCTGAGCAGAGCCTGGCCAACGCGGTCGGCCCGGCCGCCGACATCTACGCCCTCGCCTGCGTGATCTACCAACTCCTCACCGGACACACGCCTTTCACCGAAGCCGACGGCAAGTCCGTCACCTGGCACCAGGTGAACAGTGATGCCCCGGCAGTCGGCGAACTGCGCCCCGACGTGCCCGGCGACCTCGAGCGGCTTCTGCTCGGCATGATGGAGAAGGACCCCGAAGACCGCCTGTCGGCGGCAACGGTCTACGAGACCCTGCTGCCGCTCGCCACCCAGGGAATTCCGGCCGGCACCTCACCTCCGGTCGCCGACGGCGGGCTCGAACTCGATCCGTGTACGCCCTTCACCCGGCCGTTCGGCGGATCAGTCCGCCGCGGGCGCGGGCGACCGAGGGCATACACCCCGACCGTGCCGGACGCCTCGTTGGAAGCAGCCCCCTCCACACTGCCCCTGAGTGAGGCCGAGGCTGAGGAAGCGGCCGACCGAGCGTCGGAATTCGTTGCGCAGAAGCAGTTCACACAGGCCGCCGACGTGCTGACGGACGTGCTGGCCAGGGCCACGGACAATGCTTTGACGGACGACCTGACCCTGTCCCTCGCGCACGTGAAATTCCTCGCCGGGACGTTCAGCGAGGCGCTTGGCCTCTTCCAGGCGGCACGGAAGGGTCTCGCCCGACGATTCGGAACCGACGACGTCGAAGCGCGGCGATGCCTCTATTACGAGGCCGAGTGCCGCATGGAACTCGGCGAGGCTACGGCCGCAGTCACCGCCTTCACCTCGTATACGCAGGAAGCCCCGGACGAGGACGACGAAGACGCCGTCGACCGTCATCTGGAAGCGCTCGCCCAGATCATGCGGCTGGAGGCCGGATCCGAGCGGTTCTCACAGGCGCAGGCCGCCGCGATCACCCTCCGCGATGCGACGCGACGATATCGCGGGCTGCGGGCTCCAGAGCTCGCCGACATCAACGGGTTCATCCAGCGTCTGAGGCGATTCGAGTAAGTACCTGAGGCGGCGTAAGGGCCTGGCCGCACAAGCGCCGCTCCATTGACGCAACCGTCCTGTCAGTCCTCGTCGTTCTGACTGTCGAGCCACTCGGTGGCCAATTCGTACAGATTCCGCTTGCCGTCAGGGGTCCAGCGTGCGGGTGCCTGTACCGAGGTCGGTGCCTCGTCCCATCCGGCCAGTTCCCAGATGCGGAGGACCAACTTGTTGGCGGAGTAGAGCTGACCGTCGTAGGCCCAGAGCAACGGCTTGCTCCGGTTGTTCTGCCAGGTCGCCTGCGCCCTTTGGGAGTCGACCGCGATCCACTCCTGCACGGCACGAGCTTCGGGAACGTTGCCAGGAACGTACGTCAGCGGAGTGCCTTCCGCGAGCAACTTCGCGTTGATCAACGTCGGCACTGTAGCCGGACGCCTCCCCTTCCGTTTCCGCTGAGCGGGCGGCTGGTAGTTCTCGGGAAGTTCCGGTACGGGCCGGCCACTGCGCACGTCGGGCAGTACGAGACGGGCGAGTTCCCGGCACTTGGTCTCGTTCGTGAACGTGCTGGTGAGGAAGGAGGTGGGACCGAAGCTCGCATCGACATGGTGGATCAGCCACGAGAGCACGGCCTCGGCAAGGGCGGGTACCCGTGCGAGCGCCGCTTCCAGGTCGTACTTCGGTTCGTCGATGTCCTCTTCGATTTCGAGAAGCTGGAACACCAGGTGGGTAACCAGCAGGTCACCCCGCTGAGCCGCGTCCGCGGCACGCCCGTACAGACGCTTACGCAAGGCGTCGAGCGCCTCTCCCACCGCCCGGTGGATGCACACGCTGCGCCAGATCCGGAACGCGCTCGGGACTTCGCGGAACAGCCGGGGATATGCTCCGCCGGCACCCCGTTCCCACAGCAGATCCGTGTCTCGCTTGGCGCGTACGGTGAGCTCGGGAGTCCGATGCGCGCAGGACAGGGCGATCGCCGCATGGACCACGGAGCAACCTGAATCCGGCGCGGGATCGGCCTCCCCTCGCTTGAAGACATACAGCTTCTGCAGAGAGAGATCGAAGTCCTCGCGGATCAGTTCCTGGGCGTTGTCCAGGGCTACGAAATCCCGCTGGGACACGTCGTTCTGGGTATTCGTGGTCTCCGTGATCCGAGCCGCGTACAGCCCTCGCTCGGCTCCGAGCGAGATGACTTTCACGGTGACATCGGCATCGTCGACAGTCTCCGGAGTCACCTGCCTCGCCTTGTGGATCTCGGTCACTGTCTGCGCGCCATTGACGACGCTGGCGCGCGTCAGCCGCAGCTCGACCGTTTCGTCCGGGCGGCGCCTCCCTGGCCACGTGGGCTCGATCTCGTCGCACAGGACGGTGATGCCGTTGTTGAAGTACCAGAAATTGTCCGGCTCTTCGCTGAGGGTGGTCTGAATGCCAGAGTTGATGCGTGTGAGCCCCAGGGACTTACGGATGTTCTCGTCATAGAGCCGATCTCCGTGCTCCTCGTACCACTGCGCGACATCGGAGGCTGAGACCGACCCCTGGTAGGCCAGGAACGGTATGTCTCTCTTGGTCCACTGCGGCATGCGGACCGTGATGTCCACCGGTTCCGGAGCACGGTCGTTCTTCAACTGCTGGAGCAGTTCACCCGCTCCCACGAGCCGGTAGTCCAGCATCGGCCCGAGACCGAAGTGATCGTCGGCAGCTCGGTCAAGGACGGCTTCCGTGTCCGCGTGAAGGGGATCGTTCCCGACGACCGCGATCACCAGGGTGATCTTGAGCCGAGTGTCCGTGAAAGCCGAGTCCAGCCGCGCGGTGAAGGGTGCCAGCTTGTTGTTGAAGAGATCGAATCGTCGCTGCTCGAGCAGACTCAACCCGTCGACGAAGGCACGCGCGGCGTGGGTGTCGAAGCCCGCGGTACCCGAGTCCTTCCACTTGGCCTGGACGAGCCAGACCTGAGCGCCGTCGGTCACGGCGACAGCGTCGATGCCGTTGTCCCGGCTGCCGTCGATCACAGCTGCCGCGCACGCCTTGTGATCCCAGCCGGTCACCCGGCGTACGGCGGTCGCTGCAACCGCACGGGACAGGAACGCGCGATCCCGCTCCACCTCGGAGTTCCGCTGGAGGTCACTCTCATCGATGAGCCCCCGGTAACCCCGGAACAATGCCTCACGGATCTGATGCAGCTCCAGTGTCGTCGTCCTGGTGGGTCCCCGCCCCGCATTGCCCACAGCCAGCTCTCCCCCGCCCGCTCCCGCACCCCTGATGACCCTGCTCGCCAAGCGTATCCAGGCGGGTGCGGTCGCGTCCTGCGACGGTCCGTCTGGGGCCGGACGGTCGCCGCAGTATGAGTCGCCAAAAACAAAGGACCCCACGATCGACAAGGGATCTTGGGGTCCTGCCTGGTGTCCGAGGGGGGACTTGAACCCCCACGCCCGATAAAGGGCACTAGCACCTCAAGCTAGCGCGTCTGCCATTCCGCCACCCGGACAAGGTGTCTGTCGCGCGGGGTTCCCCCCGTGGCGACGAAGGAAACATTACCAGGCTTTCCGGGGTGGCCGATCACCCCCTGTCGCGGCGTGAACGGTGTGTGACGGGCCCGGCCCGGCCTTGGGGCACGGTGGGCCGGGGAGGGAGGATGAGGGATGACCACCAGCAGGAACAGTGGGAGGTAGCACCGTGAGCGGGACGGGCAGCACGGAAACGGCCAAGTACGTCACCGGCGAGGACGAGGTCGTGGACCTCTGCCGCGAACTCATCCGGATCGACACCAGCAACTTCGGCGACCACTCGGGACCCGGCGAGCGCAAGGCCGCCGAGTACGTCGCCGAGAAGCTCGCCGAGGTGGGTCTGGAGCCGCAGATCTTCGAGTCGCACCAGGGACGCGCGTCCACCGTGGCACGCATCGAGGGGGAGGACCGGTCCCGGCCGGCGCTGCTCATCCACGGCCACACCGACGTCGTACCGGCCAACGCGGCGGACTGGACCCACCACCCCTTCTCGGGCGAGATCGCCGACGGGTGCGTATGGGGCCGCGGCGCGGTCGACATGAAGGACATGGACGCGATGACCCTCGCGGTCGTCCGCGACCGGCTGCGTACCGGCCGCAAGCCCCCGCGCGACATCGTCCTCGCCTTCCTCGCGGACGAGGAGGCGGGCGGTACGTGGGGTGCGCGGCACCTCGTGGACAAGCACCCCGGCCTGTTCGAGGGCGTGACGGAGGCGATCGGCGAGGTCGGCGGCTTCTCCTTCACCGTGAACGAGCAGCTGCGCCTGTATCTCGTCGAGACGGCCCAGAAGGGCATGCACTGGATGAAGCTGACCGTCGACGGCACCGCCGGACACGGTTCGATGATCCACAAGGACAACGCGATCACCGAGCTGTCGGAGGCCGTCGGCCGCCTCGGCCGGCACAAGTTCCCGGTCCGGGTCACCAAGACACTCCGGCACTTCCTCGACGAGCTCGGCGACGCGCTGGGCACCGAGCTGGACCCCGAGAACATGGACGAGACCCTCGCGAAGCTCGGCGGTATCGCCAAGCTGATCGGCGCCTCGCTGCAGAACACCGCCAACCCGACCCAGCTGGGCGCCGGCTACAAGGTCAACGTCATCCCGGGCCAGGCCACCGCGCACGTCGACGCCCGCTACCTGCCGGGCTACGAGGAGGAGTTCCTCGCCGACCTGGACCGCATCCTCGGCCCGAACGTGAAGCGCGAGGACGTGCACGCCGACAAGGCGCTGGAGACCTCCTTCGACGGGGCGCTCGTGGACGCCATGCAGACCGCGCTGGTCGCCGAGGACCCGATCGCCCGGGCCGTGCCCTACATGCTCTCGGCCGGCACCGACGCCAAGTCCTTCGCGGACCTCGGCATCCGCTGCTTCGGCTTCGCGCCGCTGAAGCTGCCGCCGGAGCTGGACTTCGCGGGCATGTTCCACGGTGTTGACGAACGGGTGCCGGTCGACGCGCTGAAGTTCGGGGTGCGTGTGCTGGACCGCTTCATCGAGGCATCCTGAATCCTGCGCCGGGTCTGTGTTCCGAGCGGTTCGCCGGGCTCCCAACGCCCGTGAATCCGCCCGGAATTACCCGATTGAACGACACTCCAATAATCGTCCGCACGTGCGTGGCTGACTGAGAAGAGTGAATGCGCTCATAGGGTCGTAGCCCTAATGCCCCCTCCTCGTTACTGGTGATGCGGTCCGCTACTCGGGATCGCATTGCCAACAAGGAGGAATAATGATCAAGAAGGTCGTCGCCGCTGCGGCTGCCACTGGTGGTCTGGTTCTCGCGGGTGCGGGCCTGGCCGTCGCCGACGCGGGTGCCCAGGGTGCTGCCGTGCACTCCCCGGGTGTTCTGTCCGGCAACGTTGTTCAGGTTCCCGTTCACATCCCGGTGAACGTCTGCGGCAACACGATCTCCGTGATCGGGCTGCTGAACCCCGCCTTCGGCAACACCTGCGTCAACAACTGATGCTGCGCCTCACTTCGTGAGGTTTCGACTCCCAGTGAGTCTGAGCCTGTCGGCCCCGGAACGCGTCATGCGTGCCGGGGCCGACAGGTCGTTCCGGAAGGTTCGCGACACATCATTTGAAAGCAGGGATGCAGTAATGCGAGAGGTCACCCGCAAGGGCCTGATGACCGTGGCCGCCGCGACAGGCGTGATGGCCGCCGCGGGCGGCGCCCAGGCGCATGCCGACTCGGGTGCGAACGCCGCCGCCTCGAACTCGCCCGGTGTGCTGTCCGGCAACTCGGTGAGCGCGCCGGTGAGCGTGCCGGTCAACGCCTGCGGCAACACCGTGAGCGTCGTCGGTCTGCTCAACCCGGCGATGGGCAACAAGTGCGCCAACGGCGGAGGCAACCACGGCTCCCCGGGCGGACACGGCAACTCGGGCAACCACGGCAACCAGGGCAACCACGGCGGTCACGGAAACCAGGGCGGCCATGGAAACCAGGGCCACCACGGCGGTCAGGGAAGCCACGGCTCGTCCGGCGGTTACGGCGACGAGGGCGGTTACGGCGGGCATGGCTCGCCCGGCGGCTACGGCAACCACGGCGGATACGGAGGCTACGGCGGTTACGGCGACCAGGGTGGCTACGGTGGCCAGGGTGGGTACGGTGGCCAGGGCGGCTACGGCGGTCACGGTGGTCAGGGCGGGTACGGAGACTCGGGCGTCCCGGGTGGCTTCGGGTACCCGGGCAGCCCCGGCGGCTCCGCCGACTGGGCGGACTGGCAGAGTTGGGAAGGCTCGTACGCCGGCGGATACGCCACCAACTCCCCGGGCGTCGGATCCGGCAACCACGTGGAGGCCCCGGTCGACGCACCGGTGAACGTGTGCGGCAACACCGTCGACGTGATCGGCATCGGCAACGCGGTCGCGGGCAACGACTGCGCGAACACCGGGGACCACGCGGGCGGCGGCCACCCGGCACCCCCTCCGGAGACCGACGAACCGTGCACGACTCCCGGCGGCGAGCACGAGACCCCGCCCCCGCCCGGACCGAGCGGCCCCGAGCAGCCCGGCCAGCCGCAGCAGCCGGAAAGCCCCCAGCTTCCGGGCGGCCCCGCACATCCGGGAAACCCGCAGCAGCCCGGAGGCCCCCAGCAGCCCGGCAGTCCCGAGCAGCCCGGCGGCCCCGGGCAGCCCGGGGGCCCGCAGCAGCCCGGCAGTCCCGAGCAGCCCAGCACTCCCCACTTCCCGGGGAACCCGCAGGCGCCCGGGAACCCGGGGCAGCCGGTCACCCCGCACCACCCGGGGACCCCGGCCCAGCCGGCTTCCCCGATCGCGCCGCCCGGTGTCTCGCACGGTGTGACGCCTCCGGCCGGTCCGACGTACGTCGACCAGAGCGACGCACGGACCGTTCCGCAGCCCCGGAGCGGCGCGCAGCTCGCGCACACCGGCGGTGATCTGCCGCTGGGCGTCGCCCTGCCGGTGGGCGCGGGCATGCTGCTCGCGGGCACGGTGCTCTACCGCAAGGCGCGCCCCTCGGCGTAGACCCGTACGGAGATTCCGTACGAACGGAAGGAACGCGCCGGGCGGTCACCCGGCGGCGTGCTGAACGGAGCGGGCCCCGCAGTGGCGGGGCCCGCTCCGTTTCGCGGCGTCACCTCACCACGTGGCCCGCACCTGGCGGATGATCCGCCGCCGCAACCGCACTCGGCGGCTGCCGTCGCGCAGCAGGCTCAGGCGGTCCAACTCCCAGTGTCCGTACTCGGCATGGTCCGTGAGCAGACGTGTGGCTTCCTTGCGGGTGACCCCGCGCGGTACGTACACGTCGACAAATTCGTATTCCGGCATCGCATCTATTGTGCGGGCAGAGGCCCGGTACGGATAGCGTCTGCACTATGTCTGATGCTGCGCAGCCCACCGCTGCCGAGGTACGCGCCGCCGCCGAGGCGGTGAAGACCGCCCTCGACCGCCACCTGGCGGCGGTCGAACGCCGGTCGGGGGAGGACGACCCCGATGTCTATGAGGCGTTCAACCAGCTGGCCGCTGCCGCCGAGGTGTACGACGAGCTGCTCTACGACCGCTACGACGAGGTCACCCCCTTCGAGATCCCTGGTTCGGACGACGCGCTGCCGCCGTACGCGGGCCCCGAGGAGCCGAACGCGCTGAGTGTGCTCATCCGCCGCGACTACGCCGTGGTGGAGCCGCAGCGGCTGCTGGCGCAGGCGCAGCGGGTGGAGGCCGCGGACGACGACGGCGGGGGCGCCGATGTCTCCGGCACGGTGCACGGGGCGCTGGGCATCCTGTTCGGCGAGTTCGAGCCGGACGAGATCGCCTCCCGGCACAAGGAGTTCGGCCTGGAGGAGGGCGATTCCACGCTGTGGGTGACGGCCGCGGACGAGGCGGCGGACCCCGGCGAGTGGCTGGAGGCGCCCTTCGACCAGGTCGACGCGGAGCGGGTGGTCTGCCGCTTCGACGTCAGCGCGGTCTTCGACGACGACGCGGACGACGGTGTCGAGGACGACGACCTGCTGGAGGACGAGCTCGACCCGGACCTGGTGGTCGTGAGCCTGGACGAGGACGAGGACCTGGAACCACTCGACGCCGATCACCGGCGATAGCCGAGAAACGGTCACCGGTCGCCTGTGAACGGCGGTCACGGGAGGGACACCTTCCGTGACCGCCGTTGGCGTTCGGCGGCAGCCCGCCCGGCGGCTCAGGCGGTCGGCGGCACCTGGGCTCTGAACAGGCCGGGCAGCCGGGTCGTACGGGCCTTCGCAGGGACCTCCGCGACCGCGCGGGCCAGGGCCTGGTCCACGCCGTGCACCACGGAGAGATGCCGCTCCGCGCGGCCGAAGGCCGTGTACACCCAGGGCCGGGTCAGTGACGAAGCCGTGTCGCCGGGGAGCACCACGACGGTGGCGGGCCAGTGCAGCCCGACCGCCTGGTGCGCGGTGAGCGCCCACCCGTGCCGCACGGTCGGCTCGACCCGCTCTTTCGGTACGACGACGGGGACGCCCTCGCAGTCCAGGTGCAGTCCCTCCGCGTCGGCCTTGACGACCTGCCCCGGCACTGTCCGCCCGGGCGCGGGGGAGTACGCGATCCGGTCGCCCGGGTCGAAGCCGCCGAAACGGCCCGGGCCGGGGTTCAGCCGCTCCTTGAGCGCGGAGTTGAGCGCGCGGGTGCCGGCCGCGCCGCCGTGCCCCGGTGTGATCACCTGGGTCTGCTCGGCCGGTACCCCCAGTGCTCTGGGCACCGAGTCCGCGACGAGCTGCACCGTGCGGTGCACCGCCTCGCCCGCGTCCCGTACGGGGACGATCACGACCTCCTTGCCGGGCGCCTCGACCTGGGTGAGCTCGCCGACGGAGACACCCGAGACGAGTTCGCCGATCGGGCCGGGGTCGGGCGTGCGCGACACGATGTGCGGGCACGTGCGCGTGCCGGCCAGATCCGCGAAGACCCGCCCCGGGCCGGCCGACCACAGCACCGCCGGATCACCGCTCAGCACCAGTCTGGACCCGTCGGCCAGTGACTCCACGAGCATCGCCGCGCTCTCCACGTCGAGCTGCGGCGCGTCCAGCACGACCAGCAGATCGACCTCGAACGCCCCGTCGGCGTCCCGCCCGGGCCCCTCGACCCCGGCCAGCAGCCCGGCGACGGTGACGACGAAATCCGGGTCGGAGCGGTCCCCGGACGGCAGCAGGGCCGCGAAGCGGCGGCGGCCTGCGGGTGTGTGGGCCGCCGCGCAGACCCGCAGGCCCAGCGAACGGGCCGCGGCCACCAGGGCGGCCGGTTCGGCGCGTGCCGCGTCACCGCCGGTGTGCAGCACGAGCCCGTGTCCCGCGACGGCACGGATCAACTGGGCGGCGGAACCGGACCCCGACGCCCCGGGTGCCGACTCCCAGTCCTCGGACGCCTCCTTGGGCAGCGCGTTGACGAGCCGGGCGAGCCCGTCGGCGAGGCTCTCCTCGGCCAGCGCGTACCGCTCGAGCCCGATCAGTACCCGTACGGGACGTTCCTCGGCCTCTTCGCCCTCTTCGGCCTCGCTGTTTTCGCGATCGGGGGCGGGCTGCCCCGCCGCTTCCTCGATCGGGTCCTGGAATTCCAGGGCCTCGCCCTCCGCGACCGTGCTCTGCACGGCGGTGTCCGGGTCGGGCACGCCGCGCTGGGTGAGGGCGGCGGTGAGCGTGGCTGCGTCCAGGACGGTGTGTCCGGCCAGGGCCGCCTGTTCCAGCAGCCACACCGTGACCGCCCGGCCCCGACGCTCGTCGTCCGGACCGCACTCGGCGCCGAGCAGCGCCCGCGCGAACCCGTCGGCCTGCTCGGGTCGAACGCCGGTGACCCGGAGCAACTGCCATGGGTCGGCGCGCAGTTGTCCGTCCGCTCCTTCGCCCAGCGCCGAGACGACCTGCGGCGCGAGCGAGTCCGGCGCGCCTCCTTCGGTCAGAACGCCCCGCACGGCCTCGACGGCTTCAGGGGATGTGGGAACGGCCGCCGTGTCGCGCTGGATCGGCGCGGCGGGCTGGGGCTGCCGTACGGGAGCGGGGGAGGCCGCGGGGCGTGCGGCGGGGGCGCCGGTCGTGGCCCTGGGGTTCGGCTCGCGCGTGGGGAAGGCGATGGCCGACGCGGGCTTCTCGCCGCTCTCCACGGACCGGACCGCCGCCATCAGGTCGGCGGCCGTACCGCTGAGCTTGGTGCCGCTCGCGATCGGACCCTGCTTCTCGGCCTTGCGCCGCTCGATCCGCTCCCGGAGCTCCCGCTGCGCGGCGAGTTCGGCCTCGGCCTCGGACAGCTGCTCGGGGTCACCGGCGCCGGTCCCGGTCTCGTCGGCCGGCGAGTCGTCGGCCGCTTCCGGGGCGGCCTCCTCGGAGGCGCCCGGGGTGCCCGGCTCGGCTTCCTCCGTGGTGTCGGGCTCCGTGCTCACAGCGTGCTCCAGTCGTGATCGGGATAGCGGTGCACGGGCGCTGACACGTCGTCCAGCGCCCGGCAGATCTCGTCAGGAAGACTAAGGGTCTCCACTGACAACGCGGCCGTGAGCTGCTGCGCGTTGCGCGCTCCGACGATGGGGGCGGCCACTCCGGGCCGGTCGCGGATCCAGGCGAGCGCCACCTGCAACGGCGTCACCGCCAGTCCGTCCGCGGCGGTCTGCACCGCGTCCACGATGCGGCTCGCCGTGTCGTCGAGGTAGGGCGCGACGAAGGGCGCGAGATGTTCCGAGGCGCCCCGGGAGTCCACGGGGGTCGCGTTGCGGTACTTGCCCGTCAGGACCCCGCGGCCGAGCGGCGAGGAGGGGAGGAGCCCGATGCCCAGGTCGAGGGCGGCGGGCAGTACCTCGCGTTCGACGCCTCGCTGGAGCAGCGAGTACTCGAGCTGCGTGCTGGACAGCCGCGTACGTATGCCCGGTGCCGCGAGCTGCCACGTCGCGGCCTTGGCGAGCTGCCAGCCGCAGAAGTTGGAGACCCCGGCGTAGCGGGCGCGGCCGCTGCTGACGGCGAGGTCGAGGGCCTGGAGCGTCTCCTCCAGCGGGGTGTCCGGGTCGTAGGCGTGGATGTGCCAGACGTCGACGTAGTCCGTGCCGAGGCGGGCGAGGGAGGCGTCGAGGGCGGCGAGGAGGTGGCCGCGGGAGCCGTCGACGCGGCGCTCGGGGTCGGGCACGCTGCCCGCCTTGGTCGAGACGACCAGGTCGCGGCGCGGAACGAGCCCTTCCATGAGCCGCCCGAGCAGATACTCGGCCTCCCCGTCGCCGTACACGTCCGCGGTGTCGACGAGGGTTCCGCCCGCTTCCCAGAACGCCTTCAGCTGGGCCGCGGCGTCATGTTCGTCGGTGTCCCGACCCCAGGTCAGGGTGCCGAGTCCGATCCGGGACACACGCAGGCCGGTACGGCCGAGATGCCTCTGCTCCATGGACGCCGAGATTACTGGCCAGAACTGACCAAGTGGGTTGCCTGTGGACAACGGTTTCCCCGGCCGGCGAGACCTACGCCCCACCGCCGGCTCCCCACCCACGCGCTAGGGTCGGTCCTACAAGGGACGTTACTGATCGGTAAGGGGAATCGGCCATGCAGCTCGGGATCAACCTCGGCTACTGGGGTGCCGGAATGGACGGCGACAATCTGGCCGTCGCGCAGGAGGCCGACCGGCTCGGATACGCCGTCTGCTGGGCCGCCGAGGCCTACGGGTCGGACGCGGCCACCGTGCTCACCTGGGTCGCCGCCCAGACCGAGCGGATCGACGTCGGCTCGGCCATCTTCCAGATTCCGGCCCGTCAGCCCGCGATGACCGCGATGACGGCCGCCACCCTCGACTCGCTCTCCGGCGGCCGCTTCCGGCTGGGTCTCGGTGTCTCCGGACCGCAGGTCTCCGAGGGCTGGTACGGCGTCAAGTTCGACAAGCCGCTCTCCCGCACCCGCGAGTACGTGGAGATCGTCCGCAAGGCGATGAGCCGTGAGCGGCTGTCCCACGACGGTGAGCACTGGACGCTGCCGCTGCCCGGCGGCCCCGGCAAGCCCATCAAGCTGACCGTGCACCCCGAGCGCGAGCACATCCCGCTGTACATTGCCGCCATCGGCCCCAAGAACCTCGAACAGACGGGCGAGATCGCCGACGGGGCGCTGCTCATCTTCCCGTCCGCCGCGCACATCGAGGACACCGCCATCCAGTACCTGCGGGCGGGGCGCGAGAAGGCCGGCAAGACCCTCGACGGGTTCGACATCTGTCCCACGCTGCCGCTCGCCCTCGGCGACGACAAGGACGTGGCCAAGCTCGCCGACACCTTCCGGCCGTACACCGCCCTGTACGTGGGCGGCATGGGCAGCCGTAAGCAGAACTTCTACAACCAGCTCGCCCAGCGCATGGGGTACGAGAAGGAAGCCGCCGAGATCCAGGACAAGTACCTGTCCGGCGACAAGCAGGGCGCCGGGGAGGCCGTTCCGCACGACCTGATCGACCAGACGACGCTGCTCGGCTCGGTGGACCGGATCGCCGACCGGATGCGGGCCTACGCGGCGGCCGGAGTCACCACGCTCACCCTCGCCCCGGCCGGCTTCACGCTCGACGAGCGGATCGCCGCGCTCCGGGCGGGCACCGACGCGCTGGAGCGCGCCGGACTCGCGTAGGCGACAGCGAGAAAGTTCCGCGGCCGTGGTGGGGGCTCGGGGGGTCTTCCCCGCCACGGCCGTCACGGAGCACAACGCGCCCAGGCCCCCGGCGGTTACGCACCCGAGCACCCTCGAAGCCCTCGCACTCATGTCCCCAAGGCGCCCCCGCCGCTGCTCCCTTCGGCGCAGTCGCCGGGCTCCCGTGTTGCGGCACCTCCGGCCCCGCATTTGACTCGTTGTCCGACGTGTTCTTCGCGGAGCCCGGCAGATCTGCGAGAGGTGCCCCGATGCTTTCGGCCAGGAGCCTGTTCCAGGAGATCCTCGACAACGACGACTCCTTCCGTCTCTTCTGCTCCATCGCGGCGAGCGGGGAGTCCCAGGGCGGCTGGGAGAACGCGCGGATCGCCGCGCTCGTGCCGGCGGGCGAACGCGCGCTCGCCCCAAGGATCACCCGGCACGGCGCCGACGAGGACAAGCACGGGCGGATCTTCAGAGCCCTCATGAAGAAGCGCGGCCTGCAGCCCGTCGACGTCCCGGCCGACACCGACTACACGATGCTCCTGGAACGCCGGGGCATCGGTCTCGCGCACGAGAAACTCAAGGGCGACGAACCCCTGACCGTCCCGGACCTCGTCACCTACCTCGCCCACAGCCGCGTCACCGAACAGCGTGCCTCGGAGGAGATGGACCTGCTGCGCAGGTACTTCGGCGACCATCCCGACCTCGGCCGCGCGGTACGGATGATCTCCCACGACGAGGACAACCACCTCGCCTACTGCCACGAGGAACTCCTGCGCTTCGCCGCCGCGGGCCACGGCCGCGCCATCCAGCGGACGCTGCGCGAGTGCGCGCTCGCCGAGATCCGCGTCTACCGGGACGTCAGCCTCGCGGTCATGTCCCACATGGGGCGCGTCCTCGGCTGGCCGCGCCCCAAGGCGGCCGTCCTCGCGGCGGGCATCCGCGCGCGGTACGCGTACGAGCGGGCCGTCGGCTGGCGCCGCATGGTCACTCTGCGGATGCCCGAGCGGCGCGACGCCCTGGGCGGCCCGGCGACCACGTCACCCGAGTACGCCTGAGCACGTCTGGGGGCACCCCCGCGCTACAGCCAGCCCCGGCGCTGGAACATCCGGTACAGCAGGACCTCCACCACGACCATCGCCACGAGCAGCACCGGGTACGACCACACCCAGCGCAGTTCCGGCATGTGCTCGAAGTTCATCCCGTAGATCCCGGCGACCATGGTGGGGAACGCGGCCATCGCGGCGAACGCGGAGATCTTGCGCATGTCGTCGTTCTGCCGGACGCTCATCTGCGCGAGATGGGCCGACAACACGTCGGAGACCAGACGGTCCAGGCCCTCCACGGACTCGTTCACGCGCGTGAGGTGGTCGCTGACGTCCCGGAAGAAGGGCTCCGCCTTCTCGTGGACGAAGGGCACGCGCGTGCCGAACAGGCCCGTGCCCGCGAGCCTGCCGAGCGGTGCCGCCAGGGGGCCCGTCGCACGGCGGAACTCCAGGATCTGCCGCTTGAAGGTGTAGATGCGGGACGCCGTGTGACGCGAGCCGCCGTCGGACGGCGAGAACACCTCCGTCTCCAGCTCCTCCAGGTCGGTGCCCAGCTCGCCCGCCACCTCCACGTAGTGGTCGACGACGGCGTCGGCGATCGCGTAGAGCACCGCCGTGGGGCCGTGCCGCAGCATCTCGGGCTCCGCCTCCAGCCGGTGCCGTACGGCGGCGAGAGGCGCCTCCTGGCCGTGCCGCACGGTCACCACGAAGGAGTCGCCGATGAAGACCATGACCTCCCCGGAGGAGACGATGTCGGCCTTCGGCTCGTACCCGACCGGCTTGAGCACCATGAACAGCGAGTCGTCGTACACCTCCAGCTTCGGCCGCTGATGCGCGTTGAGGGCGTCCTCGACGGCCAGGGGATGCAGCCCGAACTCCTCCGTGACGTGCTCGAACTCGTCCTCGGTGGGCTCGTGCAGGCCGACCCAGACGAACGCCTCCCCGACCCGGTCCGCACGGCATTCGTCGAGGGCGTCGGAGAAGTCCGCGGGGCCGTCCGTACGGCGCCCGTCGCGGTAGATGGCACAGTCGACGATCACGGTGCGCATTCTCCCGCCACCCGGCCGAAAACGCACCAGGGCCTGCCACCGGCGGCCGTACGCCTACCCTGGGCCGCATGCCCACGCTGATCCTCGTCCGGCACGGACGCTCCACCGCCAACACCTCTGGCGTGCTCGCCGGCCGTACGCCCGGCGTCGCCCTCGACGAGCGGGGCGCCGCGCAGGCCGCCGCGCTGCCCGGACGGCTCGCCGAGCTGCCCATCTCCGAGATCGTCACCAGCCCCCTCCAGCGCTGCCAGGAGACGATCCGGCCACTTCTCGAAGCCCGGCCGGAACTGCGCGCGCACACCGAGGAGCGCATCTCGGAGTGCGACTACGGGGACTGGTCCGGACGCAAGCTCGCCGAACTGATGGACGAACCCCTGATGCAGGTCGTCCAGGCCCACCCGTCCGCCGCCGCCTTCCCCGGCGGTGAGTCCATGCGGACCATGCAGACGCGCGCGGCCGAGGCCGTACGCGAGTGGAACGCGCGCGTGGAGGCCGATCACGGCTCCGACGCCGTCTACCTCATGTGCTCGCACGGCGACATCATCAAGTCCCTTGTCGCGGACGCGCTCGGGCTTCATCTCGACCTCTTTCAACGGGTGTCCGTCGAACCGTGTTCCATCACGGCGATCCGTTACACCCGTCTCAGGCCGTTTCTCGTGCGCCTCGGGGACACCGGCGACTTCGCCTCCCTCGCGCCGCGCGAGGAACCGCCGAGCGAGGACGCCGCGGTCGGAGGCGGTGCGGGCGCACCGTGATCGTCGTCAGCAGTAGGGTGAAGCGGTCGCGGTAGCGCCGCGGATGCCCAAAACCATTCGATTCAATGGAGACAGGACGTGTCCCGTCAGGTGTTCCTCTACGATCCCCCGGACCGCTTCGTGGCCGGCACGGTCGGACTGCCCGGGCGCCGTACGTTCTTCCTCCAGGCCACGGCCGGCCCCCGGGTGACCAGCGTGGCCCTGGAGAAGACCCAGGTCGCCGCGCTCGCCGAACGCATGGACGAACTGCTCGACGAGGTCGTACGCCGGAGCGGGGGCAACGCCTCCGTCCCGGCCGTGGCCCCCAGCGAGGTGTCCGACACCCGCCCCCTCGACAGCCCGGTCGAGGAGGAGTTCCGGGTCGGCACCATGGCCCTCGCCTGGGACGGCGACGAGCAGCGCATGATCGTCGAGGCCCAGGCCCTGGTGGAGCTCGACGCCGACTCCGAGGAGGACCTCGCCGAGGCCGAGGAGCGGCTCCTCCAGGACGAGGAGAACGGCCCCCCGATGCTGCGCGTCCGGCTCACCGGCGCACAGGCCCGCGCCTTCGCCAAGCGCGCCCTCGACGTCGTCAACGCCGGCCGGCCGCCCTGCCCGCTGTGCAGCCTCCCGCTCGACCCGGAAGGACACGTATGTCCGCGCCAGAACGGATACCGCCGCGGAGCGTGACGACCCCCCGCACGCCCGCCGAACTGCTCGCCAAGGGCGAACTGACGGTACGCGGGCGCATCCAGGAGGCGTCGAACGCCGCGCTGTACTGCACGGTCTCCTACGAGGGACAGGAGGCCGCCTGCATCTACAAGCCCGTCGCCGGTGAGCGGCCCCTGTGGGACTTCCCCGACGGCACCCTCGCCGAGCGCGAGGTGGCGGCGTACGAGGTCTCCGAGGCGACCGGCTGGGGGCTCGTACCGCCCACCGTGCTGCGCGAGGGGCCGTACGGCGAGGGGATGTGCCAGCTGTGGATCGACGTGGCGGCGGACGGCGGCGCCGGGCTGCTCGCCCTGGTCGAGAGCGAGGAGCCCGCGCCCGGGTGGAAGGCCATCGCCTTCGCCGAGGTGGGCGAGGGGAAGACGGCACTGCTCGTGCACGCCGACGACGAGCGGCTGCGCCGGCTCGCCGTGCTCGACGCGGTCATCAACAACGCGGACCGCAAGGGCGGGCATCTGCTGCCCGGCGATGAGGGACGGCTGTACGGGATCGACCACGGCGTCACCTTCAACGCCGAGAACAAGCTGCGGACACTCCTGTGGGGGTGGGCGGGGGAGCCGCTGACCCCGGAGGCGGTCGAGATGCTCACCGGCCTGCGGAGCGCGCTGGCGGAGGGCGCGGCGCTGGCCGAGCGGCTGGCGGAGCTGGTCACCGCCGACGAGATCGAGGCCACGCGCGTGCGTGTGGACGCGCTGCTGTCCTCTGGAAGGCATCCGGAGCCCAGCGGGGAGTGGCCGTCGATCCCCTGGCCGCCTGTGTGAGACGCGTGGGGCTGTGGCGCCGCACGGTGCGACAGTCCCACGCCGAAATCGGTGGCTAGGACACTGAGACGAATCTCGCAAGACCGCATTCCAGGCCATCTGCACCCCGTCCGGCTCGTATACGGAACATCCGTCCGGTTACGCTCATGACATGCATGCCTGGCCCGCTTCCGAGGTCCCCGCCCTGACTGGTCAGGGCCGCGACCTGAGGATCCACGACACCGCCACCGGTGCTCTGGTCACCCTCGACCCCGGTCCCGTCGCCCGTATCTACGTCTGCGGCATCACCCCGTACGACGCGACCCACATGGGTCACGCGGCGACCTACAACGCGTTCGACCTCGTCCAACGCGTGTGGCTCGACACCAAGCGGCAGGTTCACTACGTCCAGAACGTCACCGACGTCGACGACCCGCTGCTCGAGCGGGCCGTGCGCGACGGAGTCGACTGGGCGGGACTCGCCGAGCAGGAGACCGCGCTCTTCCGGGAGGACATGACCGCCCTGCGGATGCTGCCCCCGAAGCACTACATCGGCGCCGTCGAGGCGATACCCGGCATCGTCCCGCTCGTCGAGCGGCTGCGGGACGCGGGCGCCGCCTACGAGCTCGACGGGGACGTCTACTTCTCCGTCGAGGCCGACCCCGACTTCGGCAAGGTGTCCAACCTGGACTCCGCCGCGATGCGGCTGCTGTCCGCCGAACGCGGGGGAGACCCCGACCGGCCCGGCAAGAAGAACCCCCTCGACCCGATGCTCTGGATGGCGGCCAGGGAGGGCGAGCCGAGCTGGGACGGCGGCTCGCTGGGCCGCGGTCGCCCCGGATGGCACATCGAGTGTGTCGCCATCGCCCTCGACCACCTCGGTATGGGCTTCGACGTGCAGGGCGGCGGCTCCGACCTCGTCTTCCCGCACCACGAGATGGGCGCCTCGCACGCCCAGGTGCTGACCGGCGAGTTCCCCATGGCCAAGGCCTACGTCCACGCCGGCATGGTGGCCCTCGACGGCGAGAAGATGTCCAAGTCCAAGGGCAACCTCGTCTTCGTCTCCGCGCTGCGCCGCGACGGGGTCGACCCGGCCGCCATCCGGCTCGCCCTGCTCGCCCACCACTACCGCGCCGACTGGGAGTGGACCGACCAGGTGCTCGAGGACGCCGTGGCGCGGCTCGGACGCTGGCGGGCGGCGGTGTCCCGGCCCGACGGGCCGTCCGCCGACGCGCTCGTCGAGGAGCTGCGCGAGGCTCTCGCCAACGACCTGGACGCCCCGGCCGCACTGGCCGCCGTGGACCGCTGGGCGGCCCTCCAGGCGGAGCACGGCGGCACGGACGAGGGCGCCCCGGGCGTCGTCTCCCGCGCCGTGGACGCCCTGCTGGGCGTGGCGCTGTAAGGAGCGCGCGTACAGACGTGTGCGGAGGGGCGTTGGGCGGGTTCAGCCGCCCAACGCCCCTCGCGTTCCCGGGGGTCCTTGCTGTCGAGGTGCTGTCGACTCTCCCGGGTCGGGTGTGGCAGCGGTCGTCATGTGATGTGGTGGCAGGGTCAGTTGACCCGTAGGACCGGCCAACTGCCGGTCCCTTCCCGGAAGGAAGCCCCGTGGCACCCACACACGGTTCCTTCGCACGCCACGTCAGCCGCCGCGGACTCCTCGCGGCGGGCGCCGCCACCGTCTCCGCCGCCCTGGTCGCCTCACCGGCCGCCGCCTCCCCGAAGACCCTGCCGACCCTGATATCCCTGCCCGACGGCTTCCGTCCGGAGGGCATCGCCACCGGCGCCGGCCCCTACGCCTATCTGGGCTCGCTCGGCGACGGCTCGATCTACCGGGCCGACCTGCGCACGGGCGCGGGCGAGATCATCTCGACCGGCCCCGGTACCCCGTCCGTCGGGCTCAAACTCGACGGCCGGGGGCGCCTGTTCGTCGCCGCCCGCAGCGAGGGCGCCCGCGTCGTCGACACCCGTACGGGCGAGGTCCTCGCCTCCTACGCCCTCACCACCGCCACGCCCACCTTCGCCAACGACGTCTTCCTGACGCCGCACGCGGCGATCTTCACCGACTCCTTCCAGCCCGCCCTGTACGCCCTTCCGCTGGGCCGGGGCGGCGCACTGCCGGGCGCCGGCGATGTCGTACGGATCACCCTGAGCGGCGACTGGAGCCAGGTGCCCGGCGAGGTCGTCAACGCCAACGGCATCACGGGCACGCCCGACGGAAAGGCGCTCCTCGTCGTCCAGTCCGGGGTCGGCGGACTGCACCGGGTGCACCCGCGCACCGGCGTCACCAGGCTCGTCGACCTCGGCGGCGCGGCCCCGCTCACCAACGGCGACGGACTGCTGCTCGCCGGGCGCACGCTGTACGTCGTACAGAACCGGCAGAACGCGATCGACGTGTTCACACTGTCGGGGGACGGGAGCCGCGGGGTCTTCCAACGCCGCGTCACCGACCCGGACTTCGACGTGCCGACCACCGTCGCCGCGTACCGGAACCGGCTGTACCTGCCCAACGCCCGGTTCACGACTGCGCCGACGCCGCAGACGACGTACGCCATGGTCTCCGTGGAGCGCTGACAGGCGCCGGGAGGCGGATACGGGGAAGGGCCGGTGCGCGTGGTGCGCACCGGCCCTTCCCCGTATCTGGCGTCTACTCCTCCGGAGGGTCCTCGTCGTCCGTGCTCGGCAGCTGGGGCGGCTTCGGCGGCTGCGGTTTCGGGCGTCCTGCCGGGTTGTCCCGGAGGTAGGACGCGCTGTCCGTGCCGTCCGCGGTGGCATGGCCGCCGGGGGCCGCGCCGGGGCCCGCCGGGCCGGTGCCGTCACGGCGCCGCAGATAGCGTTCGAACTCGCGGGCGATGGCCTCGCCCGTCGCCTCGGGCAGCTCGGCGGTGTCCCGGGCCTCCTCCAGCGTCTGCACGTACTCCGCGACCTCGCTGTCCTCGGCGGCCAGCTGGTCCACGCCCACCTGCCAGGCCCGCGCGTCCTCGGGCAGCTCGCCCAGCGGGATGCGGATGTCGATCAGGTCCTCCAGCCGGTTCAGGAGGGCCAGCGTCGCCTTCGGGTTGGGCGGCTGCGACACATAGTGCGGGACCGCCGCCCACAGCGACACCGCCGGGACGCCCGCGTGCGTGCACGCCTCCTGGAGGATGCCGACGATGCCCGTGGGGCCCTCGTACTTGGTCTCCTCCAGATCCATCCGCTGGGCCAGATCCGCGTCGGACGTGACCCCGCTGACCGGAACCGGACGTGTGTGCGGAGTGTCGCCGAGCAGGGCGCCCAGGATCACCACCAGCTCCACACCCAGCTCGTGCGCGAAGCCCAGCAGCTCGTTGCAGAAGGAACGCCAGCGCATCGACGGCTCGATGCCCCGGACCAGCACGAGGTCACGGGGCTTGTCGCCGCCCACCCTGACCACGGACAGCCTGGTCGTCGGCCAGGTGATCTTGCGTACGCCGTTGTCCAGCCACACGGTCGGACGGTTGACCTGGAAGTCGTAGTAGTCCTCGGCGTCCAGCGCCGCGAACACCTCGCCCTTCCACTCCCGGTCCAGATGCGCGACCGCGCTGGAAGCTGCGTCGCCGGCGTCGTTCCAACCCTCGAACGCGGCCACCATGACTGGGTCGATCAGCTCGGGAACCCCCTCCAGCTCGATCACCCAGCGCCTCCTTCCGACGTGCCCTCGCTTGACCACCCAACCTTACGGCGTGCGGCGAGGACGCCCGCAGCCCCCTTGCACGGGGGAGTGAACGGATCACTGCCCCGATAGACACCCATGAACACCAACCATGAGCAACCGGGAATTCGGCTAGAGGGTCGACCGCAGCCACTGCTCCACGCTGGCGATGTGCACCGTCGCCCACGAGCGCGCCGCCTCGGCGTCCCGGTCGCGCAGGGCGCCCAGGATCGCCCGGTGCTCGTGCAGGGTGCGGCTGACCGCGTCCTCCTGCGTCAGACCGCGCCAGATCCTCGCCCGGGTGGTGGGGCCGGACAGACCGTCGAGAAGGGAACACAGCACCGAGTTTCCGGAGCTCTGCACGATGCCCCGGTGGAACTCCAGGTCGGCGGCGACCAGCTCCTCCACCGACGGCTGCCCGCCCAGCCGCTCCAACTGGGCGGACAACGCGTCCAGCTGCTGCTCGCTGACACGTGCCGCCGCCATCGCGGTGGCGGCCGGCTCCAGGATGCGGCGTACGGCCAGGAACTCCAGGACGGTGTCGTCGCGGTGGAAGTCGACGACGAAACTCAGCGCCTCGAGCAGGAGTTGGGGATCCAGGCTGGTGACATAGGTGCCGTCGCCCTGCCGTACGTCGAGGATGCGGATGAGCGACAGGGCGCGCACCGCCTCGCGCAGGGAGTTGCGGGACAGTCCCAGTTCGGCGGCCAGCTCGCTCTCCTTGGGCAGCCGGTCGCCGGGGCGCAGAGACCCGGAGACGATCATTCCCTTGATTTTTTCGATCGCCTCATCGGTGACTGCCATGGCGGGCCTCCCTGTCGTTCAGACATCCGATGTCTCGCCCATTATGGGGGTTCAGTGGGCTGAACGGGACACAAAAATGCGATGTCAGCCCATACGAGAGTCGTCAGAGCAGTGCTTCCAGGTCGGCGAGCGCCGCGGCCTCGTCAAGGGTGGTCAGGGTCCGGTCGCGCATCAGGACCCTGCCGTCCACGACGGTGTCCCGGACGTCTGCCGAGTGCGCCGCGTACGCGAGCGTCGACCAGGGGTCGTGCAGGGGCCGCAGATGCGGGCCGCCCAGGTCGAGCACGATCAGGTCGGCCCGCTTGCCCGGCTCCAGCGAGCCCAGCCGGTCGCCCAGGCCCAGTGCCTTCGCCCCCTCGACGGTCGCCATGCGTACGGCCTGTTCGGCGCCGACCGCCGTGGGGTCGCCGCCCGCCTTGTGCACAAGGGCCGCCTGCCGTACCGCACCCAGCACGTCCAGCGTGTTGGAGCTGACGGCGCCGTCCGTGCCGAGCCCGACGGTCACACCGGCGCTGAGCAGCCGGGGCACGGGCGCGATACCGCAGCCGAGCTTCAGGTTCGAGACGGGACAGTGGGCGACGGACGTGCCGGTACGGGCCAGCGCCGCGATCTCCGGGCCGGTGAGGTCCACGGCGTGGGCCAGCAGCAGGTCGGGGCCGAGCAGACCGAGCGAGTCGAGCAGTTCGACCGGGCGCTTGCCGTACCGCACCTCGACGGTGGCGACCTCGGTCGCGTTCTCGGCGGCGTGGATGTGCAGCAGGGCGCCGAACTCCCTTGCCAGGGCGGCGATCTCGACGAGCTGCTCGGGGGAGAGGGTGTAGGTGGAGTGGGCGAAGAGGATCGGACGGTGGCCGGGGCGGGGGGTGCCCCGGGCGGCCAGGTCCTGGCGGGCCCACGCCAGCCGGTCCTCGTAGGCGATGCCGTCGGGCGGTTCCGGTACGTCCATGAAGGTGGGGCCGGTGTGCAGTCGCCAGCCGGTCTCGCGCGCCGTATGCTCGGCCGCCTCGTGGAACCAGTACATGTCGAGCGCGGAGGTCACCCCGGCGCGGACGCTCTCGGCGACCGCGACCCGGACCGCCGCCGCCACATTGCGCGGCGACAGCAACTGGGCCTCCCACTTCAGCACGCGCTCCAGGAAGCCCTGGAGGGTGACGTCGTCGGCCCGGCCGCGCAGGAACGTCATCGCGAGATGGGTGTGGGTGTTGACCAGGCCCGGAAGAACGAGGCAGTTCGCCGCGTCAAGGGACTCCTCGGCTGTGAACCGGGTTGTCAGCTCCTCGGCCGGACCCACGGCGACGATCTCACCGTCCCGGACGGCAACCGCGCCGTCGTGAACGACGGTTCCGGCCTCGTCCACGGTGAGCACGTCACCGCCGTGCACCAGCAGATCGATCGGCTCGCTCATATGCCGTACTCCCCGGACTCGGTCTCGGCCTCGAACTCCGCCAGCAGGCGCAGCGCCTCCAGCGACACCACCGCGCCGCGTTCGACGCCCTCCGCAACGACCTCCCGGTGCGGGTTGTAGCCGCCGGTCACGGTCTCGTCCACGAGTTCGTCGGCGTTCGCGCCGTCGATGACGACCACTCCGCCCGCGACCAGTCCGCGCAGCGAGGCCGTCACCAGCAGCGCGCTCAACTCCATCTCGATGGCGGCGAGTCCGGCGCCGTCATAGGAGAAGAGGGGGAGCAGACCGGGCTGGAACGCGGCCCGCGTCCACACGATGCCCCGGTGGTGCGGAGCGCCCGCCTCACGCGCCGCCCGCTGGAGCGCGAGCACCGCCTCGGGGGACGACACCGCCGGATACTCCGGGGGCAGCAACTGCTGGGTGACACCGTCGTCCCGGACGGCCGCCTCCGCGATCACGAGGTCGCCGTCGCCGATCCCCGGCTTCATCGCACCCGCCGTACCGAACCGCAGGAAGGTCCGCACACCGGCGTCCGCCAGCTCCTGGAACAGCAGGATCGCCCCCGGCGCGCCCACCCCGTGCGAGGCGACCAGCACCGGCACACCCTTCCAACTCCCGCTGAACACACGGTATTCGCGGTGGTACGACACCTCCCGGGCGCCCTCCAGCTTCGCGCCGACGAGAGCGGCGCGCTGCGGGTCGCCGACGACCAGCGCGCGCGGCGGCAGCCCCGTGCGGGGTATTCGGGTGACGGGCAACAGGTCCTGCGTCATGAAGCGGCTCCAGCGGAAGTGGACGTGGAAGGAGAAGAGGGAGTTGCGGCGGGAGAGGAGGGCGACGGGGACGGGTTACGGCGACGGCGGCGGGCCGTCGTCAGGAAGAGGGCGCCGAGCGTGACGACGTACGGCGCGGCGTCGGTCGCCTGCTGCGGCAGACCGAGGCCCTGCAGACGGAAGCCGGCCGCCTCCGCGAGCCCGAACAGCAGCGCCGCCAGCAGCACGCCCAGCGGCAGCGCCCGGCCCAGCATCACCGCGACCACGGCGATCCAGCCGCGCCCCGCCGTCATGTTCTCGGAGAACAACGTGACGTTGCCCAGGGCGAGTTGAGCTCCCGCAAGCCCGCACAGCACACCGGAGACGAGCACCGCCCCGTACTGGTACCTGACCGGGCTCACACCCAGCGTGGCCGCCGCGTCCGGCGCCTCGCCGACCCCGCGCAGCCTGAGCCCCCACACATGCCGGGACAGCATCAGCGCGGCCACACCGACCGCCGCCCACGCCAGATACGCGAGCGGCGAGAAGCCACCGACCAACGGCAGCCCGGCCAGTGACGGATCGTCAAAAGTGCCCTGCACACCGAAGACGGTACGGAGGAGGAAGCTGGTCAGGCCAACTGCCAGGAGATTCAGGGCGATTCCCAGCACAACCGCGTCCCCGCGCAGGGTCACCGCACCCACGGCGAGGATCAGCGAGTACGCGGCGGAGGCGAGCGCCGCCGCCAGCACACCGAGCCAGGGACTGCCGGTGAACCAACTGGTGGCCACCGCTGTGAAGCAGCCCATCAGCATCATGCCCTCGAGGCCGATGTTGAAGACGCCCGCCCGTTCGCAGATCGCCCCGCCGAGCGCCGCCAGCAGGATGGGCGTCAGCGCGCGCAGCGCCGACATGAGGAGATCGGAGTCGAAGAACATCACACCGCCTCCTTACGACGGTTGAACCACCCTTGGGGGAAGCGCAGTCGCGCCGCCAGGAACACGATCACGATCGCCTGGAGCACCTGGGTCAGCTCGCGCGGCACCTCGGTCGTCCGCTCCATCGACAGCCCGCCGACCTGGAGCACGGCGAAGAAGAAGGACGCGAGGACCGTGCCGACGGGCGCGGCGGCGGCCAGGAGAGCCGCTGTCAGACCTGTCCAGGTGTATCCGGACGCGGTGAGGGAGCCGTCGAGGAAGCGGTACGGGAAGCTCAACACCCCTATGGCGCCCACGAGTCCGGCCAGCGCGCCCGACACCGCCATCAGCCGCAGCGTCAGGCCCTTGCGCTCGACGCCGGCGTAGGCGGAGAAGCGGGGGTTGAGGCCGGTCATCCGCATCTCGTAGCCGAACGCGGTACGCCGGTCGGTGAACCAGTACGCGGCGGCGGCCACGACGACCAGCAGCAGCCCGACCGTCACGGTCGACGAACCGAAGGTGGGCAGCGCGACCCCGTCCGGCAGCTGCCGGGTCTGGGGGAGGCTGGAGCCGGGTTCCTTGAGCGGGTAGCGGGCCAGGTAGGAGGCGAAGGACGCCGCCGGATAGCTCAGCAGCAGGCTGCTGACCAGCAGCGGTACGCCGAACCGGTTCTCGCACAGGGCGGCCAGGGCCGCGTACCCGGCGCCGGCCGCCATGCCCGCGAGCAGCGCGAGGACGACGGTGAGCGGCGCGGGCAGGGGCGAGTACAGCCCCGTCACGGCCGCCGCCATCCCGCCGAGCACCAGCTGGCCG
Source organism: Streptomyces sp. NPDC047042 (assembly GCF_040644035.1). NCBI lineage: Bacteria > Bacillati > Actinomycetota > Actinomycetes > Kitasatosporales > Streptomycetaceae > Streptomyces > Streptomyces sp. NPDC047042. The sequence continues at coordinate 122,067 of NZ_JBEYVP010000008.1, forward strand.
TCCCCGCCCAGGTTGATGAGCCCGGCGCGCAACGGCACGGCCAGCGCGAGGGCCAGGCCCAGCACGCTCGTCAGGGTGGTCAGCGTCGACCCGATGCCGTCGGCGCCGAGCGAACCGCTGAGCACCGCGCCGTACGCGGTGAGGGGATCGGCGCCGGTCCCGACGAGGAACAGGGCGCCGATGACCACTCCGGCGAGCACCGAGAAGGCGACGGGGGAGCGGAGGGCTCTCGTGATGTGGTTCATGTCAGTCCCCGACCTCCATCGGGGCCGGCGGGGCCGAGCTGTCCGCGCCGCCGCCCGCCATGGCGAGCCCGAGCGTCCGCTCGTCCGCCTCGGCCTTGTCGTACGACGCCGTCACGCGGCCCTCGTACATGACCAGGACGCGGTCCGCGAGCCCCCGGATCTCGCTCAGCTCGGCCGAGACGAGCAGGACGGCGTGACCGGCGTCGCGGTAGGCGATCAGCTGGTCGTGGATGTTCTGGACGGCGCCGATGTCGACCCCGCGCGTAGGCTGCTCCACAAGCAACAGCGGGGCCTCGTGGGCGAGTTCACGCCCGATGAGCAGCTTCTGCAGGTTGCCGCCGGACAGCGCGGACGCGGGCACCTCGGAGGACGCCGCCTTGATGCCGAAGCGCTCGATCAGGCGTCCCGCGTGGCCGCGTACGGCGGCGGGCGGAAGCAGCCCGCGTGCGGACAGCGACGTACGGTGGTGGCCCATCGCCAGGTTGTCGGCGACCGACGCGGCGGGCGCCGTACCGACGGCGTGCCGGTCCTCGGGGACGTAGGCGAGGCCCTTGGCGCGGCGCTCGGTGGCCGAGGCGTGCGTGATGTCGTCGCCGAGCAGCGCGACCCGGCCGGCGGTCACCGGACGCAGCCCGGCCAGCGCCTCCACCAGCTCGCTCTGCCCGTTGCCCGCGACGCCCGCGATACCGACGATCTCGCCTGCGCGGACGGTGAGTTGGACCTCCCGTACGCCGTCCGTGGCGAGGCCGGTGACGTCCAGGACCACGTCACCCGGGGTTCCCTGGGCGTGGATGCGGTCCAGCTCCACCGCGCGGCCGGTCATCGCGGCGGCTATCTCGTCGGCGGACGTCTCGGCGGTGACCAGCCGGGCGACGACCCGGCCGTCCCGCAACACCGTGACGTGGTCGCTGCCCTCGAGCACCTCACGCAGTTTGTGCGTGACCAGGATGACCGAACGTCCCTGTGCGGCAAGGGACTTGAGGACCGCGAAGAGGGCGTCCGCCTCGGCGGGCGTCAGGACGGCGGTCGGCTCGTCGAGGATGAGCGTCCGGGCGCCTCGGTGCAGCAGCTTCAGGATCTCGACGCGCTGACGCAGCCCCACGGGCAGGTCACCGACCCGGGCGTCCGGATCGACCGCCAGCCCGTGCTCCTGGGCCAGCTCACGCACCCGGCGGCGGGCCGCTCCCCGGTCCACCAGACCAAAACGGCGCGGCTCGGCGGCGTACACCACGTTCTCCGCGACCGTCAGCGAGTCGAACAGCTTGAAGCTCTGATGGACCATGCCGAGTCCTGCGGCCATCGCGTCGCCGGGATCGGCGAAGACGACCTCACGCCCGTCGACCCGGACCGAACCGGCGTCCGGGCGTTCCATCCCGTACAGGACCGACATGAGCGTCGACTTGCCGGCGCCGTTCTCGCCCATCAGGGCGTGGATCTCGCCGTGCCGGACGGTCAGGTCGACGGCGTCGTTGGCGAGCGTGCCGGGGAACCGCTTGGTGATTCCCCGGAGCTCGACCGCGGCCGCCGCTGTCTCAGCCCGCGGCGGCGGGGTCATCGACCGTCAGCTTCCCGGACACGATCTCGTCGCGCAACGCCTCGACCTTCTTCAGGACGTCGGGGTGCTTGGCGATCACGCACTGGGAGGAGTCGACGTCCTTCTCCAGCCCCGTGAGGCTGATGCCGCCCTCCTTCAGCCCGTACGAGGTGGTCGTGCCCGTCTGACCGGCGAGGACCTGCTCGACGCCCTTCTCCACGGCGATGTCCGTGCGCTTGATCACATTGTCGACGACCGTGCCGGGCGCCGAGGGGCACTGGTTCACGTCGACGCCGTACGCGAACGCGCCCTTCGCCTTGGCCGCCTCGAACACGCCGTAGTTGCCGGCCGCCGCAGCCGCCATCAGCTGGTCGTAGCCCTTGGACAGCAGGTCGTTCGCCTGCTCCTTGGCGCGCGCCGAGTCGTCGAACGGCGACTGGCCGCCGACGAAGCGCGTACCGGTCTCCGTCTTCGCCGCGACATGCTGGGCACCGGCCGCGAACGGGTCGCTGAAGCGGCGGAACACGGGCGTGTCCAGCACGTCCACCGCGCCGACCTTTCCGCTCTTGGTCAGCAGCCCCGCCTCGGCGCCCGCGAGGAAGACGCCCTCGTGCTCACGGAAGACCCCGCAGCTGACGTTGGCGAACGCCTTCGTCGTGCACGCGTCGATCATCAGGAACTGCTGCTTGGGGTGTGCCTCGGCCTGCTGCGCGACCAGGTCCGCGAACTCGAAACCGACCAGCACGACGACATCGGGCTTCGCGTCGATGGCGGCCTGCACATTCTGCTGCTGGGAGGCGGTGTCGGTGGACTCGAACACCTTCTCGGACCCGTTGTGCGCCTTCGCGGCGGCCTTGACGCCGGTCACCGCCAGCTTGAGGAACTCGTTCTGCCCGACGGCGTCCGGCGTGACGAGGGTGAACGACGCGGCGCCCGCACTGCTGTCCGAGGACGCGTCGTCCTTCGAGGCGGCGTTGCAGGCGGTGGCACCGGCGACGAGCAGCGCGGTCATGGCGGCGAGCGGGATCGTTCGACGGGATCTGCGAGGCATCGGGGACCTTCCAAGGCACGAACGGCACAGCCCGCGCTCTGCGCTGAGCACGGGGAGGGGCGGGGAGGGGGAGAAGAGGAGACGGGACGGGGACGCCGAGGGGGACGGGTCAGCGTCGACAGCCGTCGCTCGCACACCGGCCGTGGTCGAGGAAGCGGCGCATGGTGAGCGGCACGTGTCCTCCTTCACATCGGATCCAAGGTGCGGATGTTGGACTGTAACACCGCGATTCAGCCACTGGACAAGCTGTCTCGAACTGTGGTTCTCCGAGGTCATGTACGGTGTCGCGCACCGCCGGAACTTCAGGAGCGTCCCGTTATGCCCCAGGAACTGCGCGCCGTCGGCTGGACCGGAAACAGCCTCGCGCTCATCGACCAGACCTTGCTGCCGCACCGCAACGAGACCAGGGACGTCCGCGATGTGGACACCCTGGTGGACGCGATTCAGCGGCTCGTCGTGCGCGGCGCGCCCGCGATCGGCGCGGCGGGCGCCTACGGGGTCGCGCTCGCGCTGCTCCAGGGCGAGCGCGAGGGCTGGACCGAGGAGCAGGTACGGGCCGCCGTGGCGCGCATCCGCGAGGCCCGGCCGACCGCCGTCAACCTCATGGTGTGCGTGGACCGGGTCATGACCCGCTTCGAGGAGGGCCTGGAGGCGGTGCTCGAGGAGGCCGCCGCGGTCCAGCGCGAGGACGTCGAGGCCAACAGGGCGATGGGCGCGCACGGCGCCGACTGGTTGCTCGAGCGCCTCGCCGGGAGCGCCGGGGACCGCCCGCTGCGCATCCTGACCCACTGCAACACCGGCGCCCTCGCAACGGCCGGGTGGGGCACGGCACTTGGCGTCATCCGTGAACTGCACGCACGCGGCCGGCTCGAGGTCGTGTACGCCGACGAGACGCGCCCCTTGCTCCAGGGCTCGCGCCTGACCGCCTGGGAGCTGGTCCAGGAGGGCATCCCGCACTACGTCCAGGCCGACGGGGCCGCCGCCGGCACGATCCTGCGCGGCCAGGTCGACGCGGCGATCGTCGGCGCCGACCGCATCGCCGCCAACGGCGACACCGCCAACAAGGTCGGCACGGTCGGGGTCGCGCTGGCCTGCGCGGACGCCGGAATCCCGTTCCTGGTGGCGGCGCCCACCACCACGGTCGACCTGGCGACGGCCACCGGCGACGACATCCACATCGAACTCCGGGGCGAGAACGAGGTGTTGGAGTGGTCGGGCGTACGCACGGCTCCCGCCGAGTCACGCGGCCACAACCCGGCGTTCGACGTCACGCCGGGCAGGCTGGTGACCGGGCTGGTGACGGAGCGGGGTGTGCTGGAGGTCTCCGCCGGTGAACTGCCCGGCGAGCACCTGAAGTAGCGAGTCCCCGCGCCCCTGTCAGGGGCGCGGGGCGGTGTTGAACTGCGGCTCCGCCGCGGGGCGCGACCAGCCCCCACCGGCCCGCGGTTCGACTACCGTCCGTCCCGCGGTGCGCTGAGTTCCAACTCCAGCAGCCACTCCACTACTTCGGTGTGGTGCCGGGCCTGACGGGGGTTGTCCCCCCATACGTACAGCCCGTGCCCCGCGACCACCACGGCCGGCATCCGGGGCTCGCGTGCCGCCTCCAGACGGTCGCCGAGCACCTTCATGTCCTGGCTGTTGTCGATGACCGGCAGGGTCACCTCGACGTCGTGGGCGGGCTGACCGACCCCCTTGAGCATCTCGATGTCCTTGAACACGATCCCGCCGGGCTCGCGCCGGCCCATCGCCACGGACGCCACGGTGTGCACATGCACCACCGCACCGGCCCCGGTCAGCGCGGCGACCCGGGCGTGCAGCTCGGCCTCGGCGGACGGCTTGCCGCCGTTCACCGCCGCGCCCCGCGCGTCCACCAACACCACGTCGGAGGGCGTGAGTTCACCCTTGTCGTGGCCGCTCGCGGTGACCGCGAGCAGCAGCGGATCGCGGGACAGCACCACGGACAGGTTCCCGGAGGTGCCCCGCATCCAGCCGAAGGAGGCGAACCGGGCGGACTCGGCGGCGAGTACCGCCCCCGCCTCCTCGAGGTCGAGCGTGCTGATGTCGGCGGTCACGTGGTGCTCCCTGAACTGGTGGAACTGGTGGAACCGGTGATGCTGATCTCGTCGAACGTCCCCGCCTGCGCGTGGTCCCCGACGCCCTGCTCGTAGTAGGGCTCCCCGGGCCGCCGGATCCCGACGGTCCGCCATCCGGCGGCGCGCGCCGCGTCCAGCTCGCCCGGCCGGTCGGAGAGGAAGAGGAGACGGGCCGGGTCGGCGGTGCCGGTGGCCTCCGCGATACGGCGGTAGGACTCCGGCTCCTGCTTGGGTCCCGCGTTCTCGGTGTCGTACAGACCCGAGACGAGCGGCAGCAGGTCGCCCTCCGGAGTGGACGCGAACCACGCGCGCTGCGCGGCGACCGACCCGGAGGAGTAGACGTACAGCCGGAGCCCCGCCGCGTGCCAGGCGCGCAGCGCGGGCAGGACGTCGTCGTAGAAGTGCGAGACGAGGTCGCCGCGCGCGAAGCCCTCGGACCAGATGATGCCCTGGAGGGTCTTGAGGGGCGTCGCCTTGCGGTCCTCGTCGAGCCAGGCGTTGAGGGTCTTCTCGACGAGTACGGCGTCGGCGCCGGGCTCGCCGATCAGCTCGCGCACCTGTGCGACCGCCCGCGCCACCTCCGGATCACCGCTCCGCTCCGAGAGCAGTGCTCCGAAACGAGAGCGCGAGTACGGATACAGCACGTCGACGACGAACCCCGTGGCGCTCGTGGTGCCCTCGATGTCGAGCACCACGGCGTCCACGGAGTCCATGCCGAACACCGCGCCCGGCAGGGTCACGCGGCGGCCCTGTCCTGCTGGAACCCGGCGTCGATCGTGTCGTAGTCCGGGAAGCGGGAGGCGATGGTCGAGCCGGTGAAGTTGCCGATCCAGCCGTCCTCCTCGTGGAAGAAGCGGATCGCGGTGAAGGCGGGGCTGGTGCCCATGTCGAACCAGTGCGTGGTGCCGCGCGGCACGCCCAGCAGGTCGCCCTTCTCGCAGTACACGGCGTGCACCTCGCCACCCACGTGCAGATAGAAGATGCCGGAGCCGGAGACGAAGAAGCGGACCTCGTCATCGTCGTCGTGCGTGTGCTCCTGGAGGAACTTCGCGCGGGCAGCCTTCGCCTTCGCGGGGTACTCCGGGTCGTCGCTGGGGTGCAGACCGAGGACGTCGACCGTGGTGAAACCCTCCTCGGCGTTCAGCCTGTCGATCTCCGGGCCGTAGGCGGCGAACACGGTGTCGCTGTCGGCGTCCGCGGGGACGTCCTCACGGATCGGCCACTGCTCGTAGCGCACACCGATCGGGGCCAGCGCGGCGGCGATCTCGGCCGGGTCGGAGGTACGGCGCACGACGGTCTCCGGGCCGGACTCGGGCCAGGTCGTCAGCAGGGTCATGGGAGCAACTCCAGTTGGCTGCGAGAGGGGTGGGGGAATGCGGGCGAAACGAATGCGAGGAGGCAGGGACAGGAGAAGGAGACGGGCCGGTCGTCAGTCGCGACAGCCGCGACACAGCGCGCCGGTACAGCGTCGTACCGCCCTCGCGCAGGGTGTCGTCGTCATCGGAAGCCTCACTGTCCCGGGTCGGGTGCCGGTCCCGTGATGGTAACTCCCGTCGGCAGGTCGGCAGAGTGTGACGAATCCGGCGTTCCATATGCTGAGATCCAGTGTCCAAGCCTTTGACGAATGGCTGGAAACGTTCTCATGATCTGCTTATGAAGACGCTGCTGCTCGTGCGGCGGCTGTACGTGGACTTGCTCCGGTCGACCACAGCCCGCTGTCGCTGACCTGACCCGGAGTACCCGAGACGCCCCCGGCCGTGGCGTGCTTCCCGCCCCACGCCGCCACCCCACACCGTCACCTCGCGCTCGGGACCGGACACTCCCGCGCCGGTGCCTTTCGGCCACCGCGCCCCTTCATTCCCCGTTTCCCGGATTCCCCCTTTCCCCCCTCATCCCTTCTTCCCGTACTGCCCTGCACCAGGAGTTCCGCATGTCCCGCACCCGTCTGCCCCTCGCCGCGCTCTCGCTGGCCTCCGTCTCGGCGCTCTTCCTCGCGGGCTGCTCGCAGTCGACGAACGCCTCCAAGGACACCGGTGACACGGGCGCCTCGGCGTCCGCGGCCACCGGCACCAAGCCCGCGCCCTTCGACAAGGGCGCGGTCAAGGTCGCCCTGGTCCGCCAGAGCGGTGCCGGTGACTACTTCGAGCAGTGGGGCAACGGCGCCAAGGCGCAGGCCAAGGCGCTCGGCATCGACCTGACGGTGTACGACGCCCAGGCCGACAACGCCAAGCAGGCCACCGACCTGTCCTCGGCGATCAACTCCGGCGCGCAGGCGATCATCGTGGACCACGGCTTCCCGGCGACGATCCAGCCCGAGATCGACAAGGCAGTGAAGAAGGGCATCAAGGTCGTCGTCTACGACGTCGAGACCCCCACGAAGGGCGTCGTCAGCACCGAGCAGGACGACGCGAGCATGGCGCAGGCCGTCCTCGACGTCATGGCGAAGGACCTCGGCAAGAACGCCAAGGTCGGCTACGTCAACGTCGCCGGCTACGCGGCCCTCGACAAGCGCGACAGTGTCTGGAAGACGACGGTCGACGCCAATGGCTGGAAGCAGGCCTTCAAGGTCGGCAAGGTCACCGACTCCACCGCCACGGACAACGTGCCGCTGGTCTCCGCCGCCCTCACCCAGCACTCCGACGTGACGGGCATCTTCGCCCCCTACGACGAGCTGGCCAAGGGCACCGTCCTCGCCGTGCAGAACAAGAAGCTGCAGGACAAGGTGAAGGTGTTCGGCGCGGACGTCTCCAACGCCGACATCCAGAACATGACCGCGGCGGGCAGCCCCTGGGTCGCCACGGCCGGCACCGACCCCTCCGCCGTCGGCGCCGCGGTCGTCCGCACCGCAGCCCTGGAACTGGCCGGACAGCTGAACAAGACCACGGTCGAGTTCCCGGCCGTCGCCATCACCCAGGAGTTCCTGAAGAGCAAGAACATCCAGAACATGGACCAGCTGCGCGCCGCGCTGCCCGCGCTCAACCTCTCCCAGGTGAGCACGGCCGACTGGATCGCCAATGTCGCCCACTGACTCGCCCGCCGAGTCGCCGACCGAGGCGTCACCCGCGGTCGTCCTGCGCGAAGTGAGCATGGCCTTCGGCGGCAAGACGGTCCTCGAGTCCGTGTCGCTGGACATCGCGCCGGGCAGCGTGATCGCGCTGCTCGGTGCGAACGGGGCCGGCAAGTCCACTCTCATCAAGATCCTGTCCGGCGTCCACACGGACCACGGCGGCGAGGTGACGGTGAACGGGGCCCGCGCCGCCCTCCAGTCGCCGCTCGCCGCCCGCCAGTTGGGCATCCAGACGGTTCATCAGCGGATCAGTGAGGGCATCGTGCCCGGCCTCACGGTCGCCGAGAACCTCGTCTTCGAGGAGCTGGCCCAGGCACGCGGCAACCCGTTCCTGAACGGACGCCGCGTGCTCGCCCGCGCCCGCGAGATCCAGTCGGCCCTGGACCTCGGCTGGAGCGACGCCCTGCTCAAGCGGGACGTCACCGAACTCGGCATCTCCGACCGCCAGTTGCTGATCCTGGCCCGCGCCCTGGCCACCCGCCCGAGGCTCCTGATCCTCGACGAACCGACGTCCGCGCTCTCCGCCGCCGAGGCCGAGCGCCTGTTCGCCCTCGTCCAGCGGATGCGCGACGACGGCATCGCCGTCCTGTACGTCTCCCACCGCCTCGGCGAGATCGACGCCCTCGCGGACCGACTGGTCGTCCTGCGAGACGGCCGTCTCACCGAGGACCAGGTCAAGCCCTTCGACTGGGACAGCGCCCTGCGCGCCATGCTCGCCCAGGCCCAGGAGGCGACCACCGCCCGCCCCCGCGCCGAGTCGGAGCCCGGCGAGACCCTCCTGTCGCTGCGCGGCGTACGCCTGCTGGACGGCCGTACACCCCAGGACCTGGACCTGCGGGCCGGTGAAGTCACCGGCGTCGTCGGCCTGTTGGGCGCCGGCAAGACGGAACTGGCCCGAGGCCTCTTCGGCGCCGAACCCTTCGCCGCCGGTGCCGTGGAGCTGGACGGCAAGCCGTACACGCCCCGCCGCCCCGCCGACGCGATCCGGGCCGGCATCCACCTCGTCCCCGAGGACCGCCACTCGGACGCCCTCGTCCCCGGCTGGTCGCTCGCCCAGAACATCTCCCTGCCGTTCCTCAAGTCCCTCTCGACGCTCGGCCTGGTCAACCGCTCCCGGGAGGACACCCTCGGCCGGGACACCATCGAGGCGCTCGGCGTCGTCACCCGCGACGAGCACAGCACCGTCGAGGAACTCTCCGGCGGCAACCAGCAGAAGGTCGTCGTCGGCCGCTGGCTCGCCGAACGCCCCCGTGTCCTCATCCTGGACGAGCCGTTCCGAGGCGTGGACATCGGCGCCCGGCGCGACATCGGCCGCCGCGCCCGCGCACTGGCGGCGGAGGGCGCCGCGGTCCTGGTCCTGTCGGCCGACGTGGACGAGATCCTGGAGATCGCCGACCGGGTCGTCGTCCTCGCGGCCGGCGAGATCCACCTCGACGCGTACGGCGAGGACGCGGAACGCGACCGCGTCATCCAGACCATCTCGGCGTCGGTCTGATGAGGGGCGCTCCCCGGGTTGGGCGGAGTGGCGTTGTCCGCCGGTCCGGCTCTGTCGGGCGGCTGCGAAGTCGCGCCTCTTCCGGGGCGCGGGGAACTGCGCGACCAGCCCCCACCGGCCCGCAGGCAAAGAACCACCACCCCCCGCCGGCCACCCCTCTCGCATCGGCCCAACCGCACGCCACCCCAGGAAGCACCCCATGACCACCACCAAGAGCGCCGCCCCCGCGAAGACGGCGCCCCCGTCCACGCTCGTCGCCGCCGCGGGCCCCCGCATCCAGAACGCGGTCATCAAGTACGGCTTCATCTTCGTCACCGTCACCCTCTTCGCTTACTTCGCGCTGAGCGAGCCGTCCTTCCGCGATTCCGCGACCCTCCTCGACACCCTGCGGTACGTCTCCGTCGCCGCGATCCTCGGCCTCGGTGTCACGCTCACCATGGCCGTCGGCGGGATGGACATGTCGGTCGGCGCGGTCGCCGGGCTCGGCGTGACCGTCGCCGCGAAGACGATGGTCACGTACAACCAGGTCGGCGTCGTCGCGATCGTCGCGGTGATCGTCGCGGGCGCGCTCGCGGGCCTGCTCAACGCCCTGCTCATCGTGGTCCTCAAGATCCCCGACATGCTGGCCACGCTGGGCACCATGTTCGTCATCCAGGGCACCAAACTCATCCTGGTCGACGGCCAGTCGATCACCCCGGGCATGACCCAGTCCGACGGCACGACGGCCCCCGGCAAGTTCACCGAGGGTTTCCTGCGCATCGACCGGGGCACGATCCTCGGCATCCCCGTCTCCGTGGTCATCTTCGGCGCCCTCACCGTCCTCGCCTGGGTCTTCCTGGCCCGCACCCGCTGGGGCCGCGTGCTGTACGCGATCGGCGCCAACCCCGAGGCCTCGCGCCTGGCCGGCATCCGCGTGGGCGCGTACCGGGCGCTGGCGTACGTCCTCTCCGGCGTCCTCGCCTCCATCGGCGGCCTGATCCTGGCGGCGCGCATCGGCCAGGGAGACGTCTCCGCCGGCACCTCGCAACTCCTCGAGGCCGTCGCCGTCGCCCTGGTCGGCACGTCCGTCCTCGGCAGCGGCCGCCCGAACGTGTGGGGCACCGCCCTGGGCGCGGTCCTCATCGGCATCATCACCACCGGCCTGACCATCAAGGGCCTGCCGTACTACACGCAGGACGTGGTCGAGGGCGCGGTCCTGATCCTCGCCCTCGTCTTCAGCTTCACCCTGTCCAAGCGCCGCACCGCATAAGGAAGTTCACGATGGGCTACCGCATCCTGGAGCCGGCCGACGTCCCCGCGTACCTGAACGAGCGCGGCCACTGGCCCGACCCCTCGGACATCGAGGTCCGCGAGGTCTCCGACGGCAACATGAACCGCGTGTTCCTCGCCAGGTCCACCGACGGCACCCGCAGCCTCGCCGTCAAGCAGGCCCTGCCCTGGGTCCGGGTGGCGGGCCCGTCCTGGCCGATGAGCCCCGAGCGGGCAGACGCCGAGGCGAGGGCGTACGAGCAGGTCGCGAAGGTGGCCCCGGACAAGATCCCGGCGATCCTCGGGTACGACCCCGAGAACTACGCCCTCGTCATGGAGGACATGTCGGACCTGGAGGTCCTGCGCACCCTCCTCAACGAGGGCGCGTCGTACGGCCCGTACACCTCCGCCCGGATCGGCGAGTTCGTCGCCCAACTGACGTTCGCGACCAGCGACTTCGGCATGGCGTCGGCGGACCGCAAGGCTCTGCTGGCGGCCTCGGTGAGCCCCGAACTGTGCAAGATCACCGAGGACGTGGTCCTGTCCGAGCCGTACATCGAGCACGAACACAACCACTGGCACGAGGACTTGGACGACCTGGCGGCGGAGTTCCGCGCCGACGCCCGCCTCCGCACCGAGGTCGCCGACCTCCGTCACACCTTCATGACCAGCGCCCAGGCCCTCCTCCACGGCGACCTGCACACCGGCAGCGTCATGGTCGGCGAACGCGAAGGCGCCCCGGTGGTACGGGTCTTCGACCCCGAGTTCTCCTTCGTCGGCCCGATCGGCTACGACCTCGGCCTCTACTGGGCCAACACCCTGGTCTCGGAGCAACGAGCCCGCGCCCTGGACTCCTTGACCGACCACGCCGACCAACTGGCCCTGTCCTGGACGGCGTTCGAGTCCGAGTTCCGCCGCCTGTGGCCGACACGAGTCGACACCTTCTTCGACGACGCGTACCTGGACCGCTTCCTGCGCAAAATCTGGACGGAGTCCGTGGGCTACGCAGGCGCGGAAATCATCCGCAGAATAATAGGCTTCGCCCACCTGACAGACCTGACCACGCTCCCCAACCCGGCAGAGGCGTCCCGCCGCTCACTACTCATCGGCCGCGAACTGATCCTCCGCCGCGAGGAGCTGACCACCCCGCACGATGTACGAACGGTGGTGGAACGCCTTTAGGGGCGCGGGGAACTGCGCGACAAGCCCCCACCCACCCGCACCCAGAACACAACGCAAAGAAGGAGCGGCTCCCACAAAAAGGAGCCGCCCCAAAAAACGCCCTACCCCTACTTCTTGTCCAACAAATCCTGCACCTTGGACCGAACCTCGTCCGAATCCAACCCCCGAATAGTCAACGTGGTCCGACGCCGCAGCACATCATCCGCAGTCTCCGCCCACTCATTGTCCCGCGCATAAACCACCTGCGCCCAAATCTCCGGCGCATCAGCGTGCACCCGCTCACCCAACTCAGGGTTCTCATTCGCGAGCCGCGCGATATCGAACGCCAAAGACCCATAGTGCGTCGCCAGGTGCTTCGCCGTATCGGCGGCCATCCGCGGCCCAGGCGCCGGGTTGTCCACCAGCAGCCGGTGCGCGACAGCGCGCGGGTTGGCGACACCAGGAAGCGGCAGATACTTCGGCAGGGACGACACGGACTCGAAGTCGTCACCCAAGGGACGCCCCGGCAATGTCTCCAGCTTCTCCATGACCGTACGGCCGATGTGCCGGAAGGTCGTCCACTTGCCGCCGGACACGGACAGCATCCCGCCCCTGCCCTCGGTCACGACCGTCTCCCGCTTGGCCTTGGCCGTGTCGCCGGGGCCACCCGGCAGCACGCGCAGACCCGCGAAGGAGTACGTGATCAGGTCACGTGAGAGCTGCTGGTCGCGCACGGAGAACGCGGCCTCGTCGAGGATCTGGGCGGTGTCCTTCTCGGTGACCGTGACGTCCGCCGGGTCGCCCTCGAACTGCTCGTCGGTCGTACCGAGCAGCAGCATGTCCTCCCACGGCAGGGCGAACGTGATGCGGTACTTGTCGATCGGCGTGGCCAGCGCGGCCTTCCACGGAGACGTCCGCTTCAGGACCAGGTGCGCGCCCTTCGACAGGCGGATCGAGGGCGCCGCGCCGGCGTCCTCCATCCTGCGCAGGTGGTCGACCCAGGGGCCGGTCGCGTTGAGCACGAGCCGGGCGTTGACGCCGAAGTCGTCGCCGGAGAGACGGTCGCGCAGGTCGGCGCCGGTGACCCGGCCCCGGGTGAAGCGCAGACCGGACACCTCGGCGTGGTTGAGCACGACCGCGCCCGCCTCGACGGCCGCCCGGACCGTCATCAGCGCCATGCGCGCGTCGTTCATCTGACCGTCGCCGTACACGGCCACGGCCTTGAGGTTCTCGGTACGCAGCTCGGGCACGTCCTGCGCGGCCTTGGCCGGGGACAGCAGGTGCCCGACACCGTCACCGAACGCCGACAGCATGGAGTAGGCGAAGACGCCCGCCCCGAGCTTCGCCGCGCCGTGCGGCCCGCCCTTGTACACGGGGAGGTAGAACGTGAGCGGATTGGCCAGATGGGGAGCCACCTGACGGGACACCGCACGGCGCTCGAAGTGGTTCTCCGCCACCAGCTTCACCGCGCCGGTCTGCAGATAGCGCAGACCGCCGTGGAGAAGCTTGGAGGAGGCGGAGGAGGTGGCGCCGGCGAAGTCGCCGGCGTCGACCAGAGCCACCCGCAGACCGGACTGCGCGGCATGCCAGGCAGTCGAGATGCCGAGGATGCCACCGCCGATCACGAGAAGGTCGTACGTCGCCTTGGAGAGCTGCTCCCGGGTCTCGGCGCGGCTCGGGTTGACGCCGAAGGCCGGGTGCGTACCGAGGGCAGGCACGGACTGCAGGGTGGACTGGCTGGTCATGTGTTTCTTACTCCTCGACAGAGCTGTCTTCGAGCCAGCCCATGGACCGCTCGACGGCCTTGAGCCAGCTCTTGTACTCACGGTCGCGCTTTGCCGCGTCCATGTTGGGGGTCCACTCGGCGGCCCGGCGCCAGTTGGCGCGCAGGTCGTCGGTGCTGGTCCAGAAGCCGACGGCGAGACCGGCGGCGTAGGCGGCACCGAGGCAGGTCGTCTCGGCGACCATCGGGCGCACGACGGGTGCGTCCAGGAAGTCCGAGAGGGTCTGCATCAGCAGGTTGTTGGAGGTCATGCCGCCGTCGACCTTGAGGGCCGCGAGCTCGACGCCCGAGTCCTTGGTCATGGCGTCGGTGATCTCACGGGTCTGCCAGGCGGTCGCCTCGAGGACGGCACGCGCGAGGTGCGCCTTGGTGACGTACCGGGTCAGACCGGCGATCACACCGCGGGCGTCGGAACGCCAGTACGGGGCGAACAGACCGGAGAAGGCCGGCACGAAGTAGGCGCCGCCGTTGTCCTCGACCGACGACGCGAGCGTCTCGATCTCGGCGGCGGTGGAGATCAGGCCCATCTGGTCGCGCATCCACTGCACCAGCGAACCGGTGACCGCGATCGAGCCCTCCAGGGCGTAGACCGGGGCCTGGTCGCCGATGCGGTAGCCGACGGTGGTCAGCAGGCCGGAGTACGAGTTGATGATCTTGCCGCCGGTGTTCATCAGCATGAACGTGCCGGTGCCGTACGTCGACTTGGCCTCGCCCTCGGCGAAACAGGTCTGGCCGAACAGGGCCGCCTGCTGGTCGCCGAGCGCGGAGGCGACCGGGATGCCGCCGAGCAGTTCGCCGAGCGGACCGCCCGTGACCTCGCCGTACACCTCGGCGGAGGAGCGGATCTCCGGGAGCATCGACAGCGGGACGCCGATCGACTCGGCGATCTTCGGGTCCCACTCCAGGGTGTGCAGGTTCATCAGGAGGGTGCGGGAGGCGTTGGTGACGTCGGTGACGTGGTGACCGCCGTCGACACCGCCCGTCAGGTTCCAGATGACCCAGCTGTCCATGGTGCCGAAGAGGATGTCCCCGGCCTCGGCGCGCTCGCGCAGCCCCTCGACGTTGTCGAGCAGCCAGCGGGCCTTGGGGCCGGCGAAGTAGGAGGCCAGCGGGAGGCCGGTCTCACGGCGGAAACGATCCTGCCCGACATTGCGGCCGAGCTCCTTGCAGAGCGTGTCCGTACGGGTGTCCTGCCAGACGATGGCGTTGTGGACGGGCTCACCGGTGTTCTTGTCCCACAGCAGCGTCGTCTCACGCTGGTTGGTGATGCCGATGGCCTTGATGTCGTCGCGGGTGATGCCGGCCTTCTGGACGGCTCCGGCGACGACTTCCTGGACGTTGGTCCAGATCTCGTTGGCGTCGTGCTCGACCCAGCCCGGCTTCGGGAAGATCTGCTCGTGCTCCTTCTGGTCGACGGAGACGATCCGGCCGTCCCGGTCGAAGACGATGCAGCGGCTGGAGGTGGTGCCCTGGTCGATGGCCGCGATGAACGGGCCGGCGGTGTGCGCGTCGTCGGTCACTGTGTGCTCCTGAGAGGTCCGTGGGTGAGGGGCTGGCTTACGGCGATGTTGCTCGAGGCTGCGGCCGCCGCGCTGACTGTGCTGGCTGCTCTAAGCAAAAGCGACGTTGTAGATGCCTGCAGCGATCGCGCCGCCGATCAGCGGACCGACCACCGGGACCCACGCGTAGGACCAGTCGGAGCCGCCCTTGTTGGGGAGGGGCAGAAGGGCGTGCACGATGCGCGGACCGAGGTCACGGGCCGGGTTGATCGCGTATCCGGTCGGGCCACCGAGGGACAGACCGATGGAGACCACGACGAGCGAGGTGATCAGGGCGCCCAGGACGCCGAGACCCTTGCCGCTGTCGTTGAGGCCCTGCGTGAGGACGGCGAGCACCAGCACGATCGTGCCGATGACTTCCGTGGCCACGTTCTGCCAGGCCACGCGGACCTCGGGGCCGGTGGAGAAGATGCCGAGGACCGGACCGGCCCCCTTCTCCTGCGCCTCGACGGACTTCGCCGCCGGAGTGCCGACGATCTCCTTGTCGGTCAGGTGGGCGAGGAACTGGCCGTAGTAGGCGATCCAGACCAGGGTCGCGCCGATCATGGCGCCGAGCAGCTGCCCGCCCCAGTAGATCGGGACGTCGCTCCAGTCGATGCCGTCCTTCTTGAGCGCGAGCGCGAGAGTCACGGCCGGGTTGAGGTGGGCGCCGGAGAGCGGCGCCGAGGTGTAGACGGCCGTCAGAACGGCGAAACCCCACCCGAAGGTGATGGCGAGCCAGCCGGCGTTGCGGGCCTTGGAGGCCTTCAGCGTGACGGCGGCGCACACGCCACCGCCGAGCAGGATGAGTATGGCGGTACCGATGGTCTCGCCGATGAAGATGTCGGAGCTGGACACCCGCGACTCCTTTGTCCTTCGTCCAGGGGGAGAGCTGCCGGCCTTGGCGTTGTCACACTCTAACGCCTATTGCCGGTCGGTGTTCGACAATGTCGACCGATGGACGGGAGTCTTGCTCCGGAGTTACGGGCACGTCAAGAGCTCTGTCTCGAAAACACGATCGTTATTGATTGCTGTGAGCTATCGATCTTGCGTGCGATCCCGAGTCGGTCGCGAACCGCGTCCGCCCGCACACGCCGCGCACACGAAAAGACCGGAACATCCACGATGTCCCGGTCCGCTTTCGTAGGAAGTGCCAGATTTTGTACGAAGGTTCAGAACCGCCCGGCGCCCAGGTCCCGTGACACCGCGCGGGCGCAGTCCCGCACCGCCGCGATCAGCTCCGGACGCAGCTCGCCCTCCCGGCAGAGCCGTTCCACGGCACCGGTGACGGCCACCGCGCCGACCGGCATCCGCCGCCGGTCGTGGATGGGGGCGGCGATCGACGCGATGCCCTCCCAGGTCTCCTCGACATCGGCCGCGTACCCACGCGCGCGGGTGAGGTCCAGGACGCCCTCGAAGCCCTCCAGGTCGCTGATCGTCCGGTCGGTGAACGACTTGCGCTCGGCCTCCAGGACCTCGCTGTGCGCGACCGGGTCGTAGGCCGACAGGACCTTGCCCAGAGCTGTGGAATGCAGGGGCTGCATGGCCCCGACCTCCAGCACCTGTCGGCTGTCGTCGGGGCGGAACACGTGGTGCACGATCAGCACACCCCGCTGGTGCAGGACGCCCAGATGGACGCTCTCGCCGCTCGAGCGGGCCAGGTCGTCGGTCCACACCAGGGCACGCGCGCGCAGTTCGTGGACGTCCAGATAGGTGGTGCCCAGGCGCAGCAGTTCGGCGCCCAGCTGATAGCGCCCGGAGGCGGCCTCCTGCTCGACGAAGCCCTCCTGCTGGAGGGTGCGCAGGATGCCGTGGGCGGTGCCCTTGGCGAGGCCGAGGGACGAGGCGATGTCCGAGAGGCCGAGCCGACGCTCGCCGCCCGCGAGGAGCCGCAGCATCGCCGCCGCCCGTTCGAGCGACTGGATGTTCCGTGCCATCGCCGTCCTGCCTCCGTCCCTCGACCGCCCGCATCCGGCGTTCGCTGCCGCCGTTCGGCAATGTCGAACACTACCGGTCCATGTCGACCGCCCGCCAATGGCTGGTCGTCACCTGTTACATCCCGCGTACATCCGGGTGGATGCCGGGCATACACCCGGTGGCTTTCGGCCACGACACGCGCGCCACGTACGTCCGTCCCGTGGACGCCCTGACCATACGGCCCCGCACCGGGCTACCCTGGCCGGGTGCGCCTTCCCCAAAGAAGCCGCAAAGCCGACAGCCGTCGCACTCCAGGGAGCCCTTACATGGCCGCCTCGTCGTCCGCCCCTTCCTCCGACAGCAGGACCCGTGTGTCCGCCCTCCGGGACGCACTCGCCACCCGAGTGGTGGTGGCCGACGGTGCGATGGGCACCATGCTCCAGGCGCAGGACCCGACACTGGAGGACTTCCAGCAGCTGGAAGGCTGCAACGAGGTCCTGAACATCACCCGGCCCGACATCGTCCGTTCCGTCCACGAGGCGTACTTCTCGGTGGGCGTGGACTGCGTCGAGACGAACACGTTCGGGGCCAACCACACGGCGGCGTCCGAGTACGACATCGCCGATCGCGTGTACGAGCTGTCCGAGTCCGGTGCCCGGATCGCCCGCGAGACCGCCGACGACTTCGGCGCCCGTGACGGCCGTCAGCGCTGGGTCCTCGGCTCGATCGGCCCCGGCACCAAGCTGCCGTCCCTCGGCCACATCGACTTCCGCACCCTCCGCGACGGGTTCCAGGCGAACGCCGAAGGACTCCTCGCCGGCGGCGCCGACGCCCTGATCGTGGAGACCACGCAGGACCTCCTCCAGACGAAGTCGTCGATCCTGGGCGCCCGCCGCGCCATGGAGGCCACCGGCCTCGACGTACCCCTGTTGGTCTCGATGGCCTTCGAGACAACCGGCACGATGCTGCTCGGCTCGGAGATCGGCGCCGCGCTGACCGCGCTGGAGCCGCTGGGCATCGACATGATCGGCCTGAACTGCTCGACCGGCCCGGCCGAGATGAGCGAGCACCTGCGCTATCTGTCCCGCCACTCCCGCACTCCGCTGCTCTGCATGCCCAACGCGGGTCTGCCGATCCTCACCAAGGACGGCGCGCACTTCCCCCTCGACCCCGAGGGCCTGGCCGACGCCCAGGACACCTTCGTACGGGACTACGGTCTGAACCTGGTCGGCGGCTGCTGCGGAACCACCCCGGAGCACCTGCGGCAGCTCGTGGAGCGCGTGCAGGGCGCCGCGCCCGTGGAGCGCGACCCGCAGCCCGAACCCGGCGCCGCCTCGCTCTACCAGACCGTCCCGTTCCGCCAGGACACGTCGTACATGGCGATCGGCGAGCGCACCAACGCCAACGGTTCCAAGAAGTTCCGCGAGGCCATGCTGGAGGCCCGCTGGGACGACTGCGTCGAGATGGCCCGGGATCAGATCCGCGAGGGTGCGCACATGCTCGACCTGTGCGTGGACTACGTGGGCCGCGACGGCGTCGCCGACATGCAGGAACTCGCCGGCCGTTTCGCCACCGCCTCCACGCTGCCGATCGTCCTGGACTCCACCGAGGTCCCCGTCCTCCAGGCGGGCCTGGAGAAGCTCGGCGGCCGTGCGGTCATCAACTCGGTGAACTACGAGGACGGCGACGGACCGGAGTCCCGCTTCGCGAAAGTCACCCGACTGGCCCAGGAGCACGGCGCCGCGCTGATCGCGCTGACGATCGACGAGGAGGGCCAGGCCCGTACCGTCGACCACAAGGTCGCCATCGCCGAACGCCTGATCGAGGACCTGACGACGAACTGGGGCATCCACGAGTCGGACATCCTCATCGACACCCTGACCTTCACCATCTGTACCGGCCAGGAGGAGTCCCGCAAGGACGGCATCGCGACGATCGAGGCGATCCGCGAGCTGAAGCGCCGCCACCCGGACGTGCAGACGACGCTCGGCCTGTCGAACATCTCCTTCGGTCTCAACCCGGCCGCCCGCGTCCTGCTGAACTCGGTGTTTCTCGACGAGTGCGTGAAGGCGGGTCTGGACTCGGCGATCGTGCACGCGTCGAAGATCCTTCCGATCGCCCGCTTCGACGAGGAGCAGGTGACCACCGCCCTCGACCTCATCTATGACCGCCGCGCCGAGGGCTACGACCCGCTGCAGAAGCTGATGGCCCTGTTCGAGGGCGTCAACACCAAGTCGATGAAGGACGGCCGCGCCGAGGAACTGCTCGCCCTGCCCCTGGACGAGCGACTGCAGCGCCGCATCATCGACGGGGAGAAGAACGGCCTGGAGGCCGACCTCGACGAGGCCCTCCAGACCCGCCCGGCCCTCGACATCGTCAACGACACCCTCCTGGAGGGCATGAAGGTCGTCGGCGAGCTCTTCGGTTCCGGCCAGATGCAGCTGCCGTTCGTACTGCAGTCCGCCGAGGTCATGAAGGCGGCCGTCGCCTACCTCGAGCCGCACATGGAGAAGACGGACGACGACGGCAAGGGCACGATCGTGCTGGCCACGGTCCGCGGTGACGTCCATGACATCGGCAAGAACCTCGTCGACATCATCCTCACCAACAACGGCTACAACGTCGTCAACATCGGTATCAAGCAGCCGGTCTCCGCGATCCTCGAGGCCGCGCAGGAGCACAAGGCCGATGTGATCGGCATGTCGGGTCTCCTGGTCAAGTCCACGGTGATCATGAAGGAGAACCTCCAGGAGCTCAACCAGCGCAAGCTGGCCGCCGACTACCCGGTGATTCTCGGTGGCGCGGCGCTGACCCGGGCGTATGTGGAGCAGGACCTGCACGAGATCTACGAGGGCGAGGTCCGCTACGCCCGCGACGCCTTCGAAGGCCTGCGGCTGATGGACGCGTTGATCGGCGTCAAGCGGGGGGTGCCGGGGGCGAAGCTGCCGGAGCTGAAGCAGCGCCGGGTGCGGGCGAGCGCGGCCGACACGGTGGTGGAGGAGCGGCCCGAAGAGGGGCACGTCCGTTCCGACGTCGCCATCGACAACCCCGTCCCCACCCCGCCCTTCTGGGACACCCGCGTCATCAAGGGCATCCAGCTCAAGGAGTACGCGAGCTGGCTCGACGAGGGCGCCCTCTTCAAGGGCCAGTGGGGTCTCAAGCAGGCCCGCACCGGCGACGGCCCGACCTACGAGGAGCTGGCCGAGACCGAGGGCCGCCCCCGCCTGCGCGGCCTCCTGGACAAGCTCCAGACGGAGTCCCTGCTGGAGGCGGCCGTCGTCTACGGCTACTTCCCGTGCGTCTCCAAGGACGACGACCTGATCATCCTCGACGACCAGGGCAACGAACGTACGCGTTTCACGTTCCCGCGTCAGCGCCGTGGCCGCCGGCTGTGCCTGGCCGACTTCTTCCGCCCGGAGGAGTCCGGCGAGACGGATGTCGTGGGCCTTCAGGTGGTCACCGTCGGCAACCGGATCGGGGAGGAGACCGCCAAGCTGTTCGAGGCGAACTCCTACCGTGACTACCTCGAACTGCACGGCCTGTCCGTCCAGTTGGCCGAGGCGCTCGCCGAGTACTGGCACGCACGCGTCCGCTCCGAACTCGGCTTCGCCGGCGAGGACCCCACCGACGTCGAGGACATGTTCGCCCTCAAGTACCGGGGCGCCCGGTTCTCCCTCGGCTACGGGGCCTGCCCCGACCTCGAGGACCGCGCCAAGATCGCCGACCTGCTCCAGCCCGAGCGCATCGGCGTCCACCTCTCCGAGGAGTTCCAGCTCCACCCCGAGCAGTCCACCGACGCCATCGTCATCCACCACCCCGAGGCGAAGTACTTCAACGCGCGCTGAGTCCTACCACGCGCGTTGATCGGACAAGACGTACACTTGACGGTCCATCGCAGGCCGGTTGCCCTCTGTGAACTCAGGGGCAACCGGCCTGATCGTCCCTCAAGGAGGTGCGCCAGGATGACCAGCACGGTCCCCGCGCTCGGAACCCGTACGGCCGAAGGCTCAGCACTGCAGGCCGTTCTCCTCGACATGGACGGCACCCTGGTGGACACCGAGGGCTTCTGGTGGGACGTCGAGGTCGAGATCTTCGCCGGTCTCGGCCACACCCTCGACGACTCCTGGCGGCATGTCGTGGTCGGCGGCCCGATGACCCGCAGCGCCGGGTTCCTCATCGAGGCCACCGGCGCCGACATCACGTTCGACGAACTGTCGGTGCTGCTCAACGAGGGTTTCGAGGACCGTATCGGCCGGGCCCTGCCCCTGATGCCGGGCGCGGCCCGCCTCCTCGCCGAGCTCTCCGCGCACGAGATCCCGACCGCTCTGGTCTCCGCCTCGCACCGCCGGATCATCGACCGCGTGCTGGCCTCCCTGGGCCCGCAGCACTTCGCCCTGAGCATCGCGGGGGACGAGGTGGAGCGTACGAAGCCGTTCCCCGACCCCTATCTGATCGCGGCCGCGGGACTCGGCGTCGACCCGGTGAGATGCGCCGTCGTGGAGGACACGGCGACCGGGGTCGCGGCCGCCGAGGCCGCGGGCTGCCACGTCGTGGCCGTACCGTCCGTGGCGCCCATCGCCCCCGGCGCGCGCCGTACCGTCGTGACCTCGCTGGAAGAGGTCGACCTGCCATTTCTGCGCGGGCTGATCACGTACGACCGATGACGGAAATGCACTGACGCGTTTACCGAGTGTGCCCGATTCGAATGCGGGATAACGCGCGGATGAACGTGCGGGCCATCAAATGAGAATTACGTGCCCTCCGTCGATCCCACCGCCTCTGCCCGTGACCGAATTCAGCTGAGCGTACCCAGTCGAAATGTGTGAGGTTCGCCACGCGGCAGGGCCTCGGCGGTGGGCCGGTGGCGCGTACACGCACTCTATTGGCAGGTTCTCGTCGCGACCTTGTGTCCCGATTGGGGGGAGCCTGCGCGGAATCCTTCCCGTGTCGGTTTTTCGGTGCGTCCACACCCGGTTTCGCAGCGTGATGGGCTCTCAACTCCGGCTGCATGCGGGCCTTCCCGCGGTCCGGACTAATCTCGTCGGGAGAACATCGACGCAATCCCTCACCCGCGCGCACCACCCCACGCACGCCGGGTCCCCTGGGATCGACAGCCTGGAGAACCCGAGCATGAACCGCAAGACCTTGGTGCTGCCGACGGTGGTCGGCCTGCTCGCCCCGGTGCTCGCCGCCTGCGGTGGCGTCGACAGCGGGGGCAGCAGCGGCGACGCGATCGTCGTCGGCACCACGGACCGGTTCACCGCCACGAAGGCGGCTCCGGCGCCCATCGACCCGGCCTACGCCTACGACGTCGGCACCTGGAACATCCTGCGCCAGACCGTGCAGACCCTCATGGTCCAGCCGCGTGGCGACGGCGAACCGGTGCCCGAGGCCGCCGAGAAGTGCGGCTTCACGGACAGCGGCAACGAGCGCTACGTCTGCACCCTGCGCAAGGGCCTCGAGTTCTCCAACGGCGACGCCGTGAAGGCGTCCGACGTGAAGTTCTCCATCGACCGGGCCCTGCGGATCCAGGCCGACAGCGGTGTGTTCGCCCTGCTGTCCACCATCGACACCGTCGAGACCCAGGGCGACCGCGAGGTCATCTTCCACCTCAAGACCGCCGACGCCACCTTCCCGTTCAAGCTGTCCACCCCGGTCGCCGGCATCGTCAACCCGGCCGACTACGACAAGGACAAGCTGCGCGACGGCTTCGAGGTCGACGGCTCCGGCCCGTACACGCTCAAGGCCGAGGTGAAGGACGACGAACTCGTCAACGCCGTCTTCACCAAGAACAGCCGCTACAAAGGGCAGTTGACGCCGAAGAACGACAAGGTCGAACTGCGTTCCTTCGCGGACGCCGACGAGATGGGCACCGCGCTTTCCAAGGGCGACATCGACCTGATGACCCGCACGATGTCTCCCGAGCAGATCAGGAAGCTCGACGACGACTCGACCGGCGACATCGACCTCGTAGAGATGCCCGGCCTGGAAATCCGCTACCTCGGCTTCAACACCAACGCCCCGACGGTGAAGACCAAAGCCGTCCGCCAGGCGATGGCCCAGATCATCAACCGCGCGGAACTCGTGGCCAAGGTGTACGGCGACGAGGCCCAGCCGCTCTTCTCGCTGGTCCCGGCCACCATCACCGGCCACTCGAACTCCTTCTTCAACAAGTACGGCGAGCCGAGCGACATCAAGGCCAAAGCCCTGCTGGAGAACGCCGGAATCACCGCCCCGGTGAAACTGACCCTGCACTACACCACCGACCACTACGGCTCGGCGACCAAGCAGGAGTTCGAGGAACTGCAGAAGCAGCTCAACGGCAGCGGGCTGTTCGACGTCACCATCCAGGGCACCCCCTGGGACACCTTCCGCGAGGCCGAGAAGAAGGGCCAGTACGACGTCTACGGCATGGGCTGGTTCCCGGACTTCCCCGACGCCGACAACTACCTCGCCCCGTTCCTCGACAAGGACAACTTCCTCAGCCTGCCGTACGCCAACGCCAAGATCCGCGGCACGCTGATCCCGCAGTCCCGCCGTGAGGCCGACCGCCTCACCGCCATCACCAGCCTCACGGACATCCAGAACATCGTGGCCGACGACGTACCCGTACTGCCGCTGTGGCAGGGCAACCAGTACATCGCCGCCCGCGACGGCATCACCGGCGCCGAGTGGGCCCTCAACTCCTCCTCGACACTCCAGCTTTGGGAGCTCGGCCGCGGCGCGAGCAGCTGACCAGCGCGCCCGCCCGACGCACACGTCCCGACCCGGGGCTGGGACGGTCCCGGGTATCCAAGACCCGACGACAAGGCACTTCGACGTGAACCTGCGCAACCAGTGGCCGGTCCTGCCCATCGTGGCGGGGCTGGCCTCCGGCCTGCTGACCGCATGCGGTTCGGAGAACGGCGGCACGGGGGCCGACGGCTCCACCGTGGTGATAGGGATGTCCGACGACGTCCTGGCCACCGACCCGGCCTCCGGCTACGACCCGGGCTCCTGGCTGTTGTTCAACAACGTGTTCCAGTCGTTGCTGAGCTTCCCCAACGGCGGCACCGAACCGCAGCCCGAGGCCGCCAAGGAGTGCGCCTTCAGCGACACGCAGACCAAGGTGTACAAGTGCACCCTGCGCGACGGCCTGAAGTTCAGCAACGGCGACGCGCTCACCTCGGAGGACGTCAAGTTCTCCTTCGACCGCATGCTGAAGATCAACGACGCCGCGGGCCCCGCGATCATGTTCCCGATGCTCGGCTCGGTGGACACCCCGAACGAGAAGACCGTCGTCTTCAACCTCAAGGTGCCCGACGCCACCTTCCCCAGCAAACTCGCCTCCGGCGCCGGTTCGATCGTCGACCACAGCCAGTACGAGGAGGACGGCCTGCGCAAGGACGGCGAAGCCGTCGGCTCCGGCCCCTACAAGCTCGACTCGTTCGACGAGGACAGCGCGGTCTTCTCCGTCAACCCGAACTACAAGGGCACCGCCGAGGTCCACAACTCGGGCGTCACCCTCAAGTTCTTCCACGGCGACCAGACCGAGCTGAAGCAGGCCATCGTCGACAAGGACATCGACATCGCCTACCGAGGCCTCAAGGCCGGCGACATAGCCGACATCGAGAACGACAACGGCGACGAGGGCATCGACATCATCGAGGGCACCAGCGCCGAGGTCCAGCACCTCGTGTTCAACATGAGCGACCCGGTCGCCGGAAAGACCGGCGTACGCAAGGCCATCGCCTACCTCCTCGACCGCGAGGCCCTCGTCAACGAGGTCTACGAGGACACCGCGACCCCCCTCTACTCGATCATCCCGGCCGGCATAGCGGGTCACAACACCGCCTTCTTCGACACCTACGGCGCCCGCCCCTCCAGGGCCAAGGCCCAGGCGGCCCTCCAGGCCGACGGCATCACCGGCAAGGTCAAGCTGACCCTCTGGTCGACCCCGTCCCGCTACGGCCCCGCCACCGACGACGAGTTCAAGGCCATCGCCAAGCAGCTCAACGCCAGCGGCCTGTTCGACGCGACCGTCAAGTCCGTGCCCTTCGCGCAGTACGAGAAGGACATCGAGGCGGGCAAGTACGGCGTGTACGTGAAGGGCTGGGTGCCCGACTACCCCGACGCCGACAACTTCACCGCCCCCTTCTTCGGACAGGGCAACGTCCTCGGCAACAACTACACCAACGGCACCATCACCGACACCCTCATCCCCGGCACCGCCGCCCAGAGCGACCGCTCCGCGACCGACACGGACTTCGCCGAGCTCCAGAACATCGTTGCCAAGGACGTCCCCGTCCTCCCCATCTGGCAGGCCAAGCAGTACGCCGTCGCCCGCGAGAACGTCTACGGCCTGGAGAACTGCCTCGACGCCTCGACCGTCTTCCGCTTCTGGGAGATCAACAAGGGCTGAGCCCCGCCGCACACGAACGAGGGCGCCCTTCCGCATCCGGAAGGGCGCCCTCGCCGTCGTACAGCCGTTGCGTACACACAACTCCGTCGTACGCGCGTCCGGTTACTGTGCGCCGGGACGCACCAGCCCGCTCTCGTAGGCGTACACCGCGGCCTGGACCCGGTCGCGCAGCCCCAGCTTCGTCAGCACATGCCCGACATGCGTCTTCACCGTCGTCTCGCTGACGAACAGATCAGCGGCGATCTCCGCGTTGCTCAACCCCCGCGCCACCAGCTTCAGCACCTCGACCTCACGCTCGGTCAGCGTGTGCAGGGTGTCCGGCACGGGCTCGTCACCCGAGGGCAGATGCCCCGCGTACTTGTCGAGAAGCCGGCGGGTGATGCTCGGCGCGAGCATCGCCTCGCCCGCCGCCACCACCCGGATCGCCTGCACCAGTTCGTTCGCCGGGGCGTCCTTCAGCAGGAAGCCGCTGGCACCGGCCCGCAGCGCCTCCACCACGTACTCGTCGAGATCGAAGGTCGTCAGCACCAGCACCTTCGCCGGCCCGTCCCGCCCCGGCCCCGTGATCTGCCGGGTCGCCTCCACCCCGTCCATCCGCGGCATCCGGATGTCCATCAGGACCACATCGGGCTGCAGGGCCCGCACCTGGTCGATCGCCTGAAGACCGTCTCCGGCCTCGCCGACGACCGCGATGTCCTGCTCGGCCTCCAGAATCATCCGGAACCCCGTACGCAGCAACGGCTGATCGTCAACAAGTAGGACGCGGATGGCCACAGAGATCTCCTTAGCTAGTCACCCCATTCTGCCCTGCGGAGGGCGCAGCCCTCCCGCTAGGGGCGCGGGGAACTGCGCGACAAGCCCCCACCCACCCGCAGTCGAACTACGGCGCACCCGGCGGAGCCACCGGCAACGGATACGGCGGGGGAGTCCCCCCGAACTCCGGACACACCGCCTGGTGATCGCACCACCCGCACAACTTCGTCGGCCGGGCCCGCCACACCCCCGTCTCCGTCGCCTCCCGAATCGCCTCCCACAACGCCAGCAACTTCCGCTCCACCCGCTCCAGATCGGCCAGGACCGGGTCGTACGTCAGCACATCCCCACTGCCGAGATACACCAGCTGAAGCCGCCGCGGCACCACGTTCTTCAGCCGCCACACGACCAGCGCGTAGAACTTCATCTGGAACAACGCGCCCTCCGCGTACTCCGGACGCGGCGCCTTCCCCGTCTTGTAGTCGACGATCCGCACCTCGCCCGTGGGCGCCACATCGACCCGGTCGATGATCCCGCGCAGCTTCAGCCCCGAATCCAGCTCAGCCTCGACGAACAGCTCGCGCTCGGCGGGCTCCAGCCGGGTCGGGTCCTCCAGCCCGAACCAGCGCTCCACCAGCCGCTCCGCCTCGCCCAGCCACCGCGTCAGCCGCTCCCCGTCCGGATCGTCCGCGAACAGCTCCACGACCTCCGGCCGCGACTCCCTCAGCCGGTCCCACTGACCCGGGATCAACGACTTCGCCCGCGGCGCCGTCCGCTCGGCCGCCGGCGCGTCGAAAAGCCGCTCCAGAACCGCGTGCACCAGGGTGCCTCTCGTCGCCGCCTCACTCGGTTTCTCGGGCAGCCGGTCGATCACCCGGAACCGGTACAGCAACGGACACTGCATGAAGTCACTGGCCCGCGAGGGCGACAGCGACGCCGGCGCGGAGGGCAGCACGACCGGCGGGACGGACTCGGCGGCACCCTCGGGGCTCATTTCCATGACGACGACCATACGGCCCGCCACTGACAGTGACCCACCCGCGCCGACGACCCAACCACTACGGCCCGGCGAACACAGGGGGTGCCGGGGCGGAACACGGTGCGACGGCCGCATACCATCGACCCGAGACCTTTCCGCCCCGGAGCGGAAAAGGGAGACGCATTCGACAAGGGGACACCGTGGACGAGAGCGGCGGGAGCGGGCAGCCGCGCTCCGGCAACGACCAGCCGACCGACCGCCACACCGGCGGCACGGCCCGGACCACCGACCCCGCACACCCCGAACCCACAACCGTGGACGCCACGCGCGACGACCGGACCGACCGGGACGACGAGCACGACAAGCACGAAGAGCACACCGAACCCGCGGCACCGGCCGCCGCGGAACCCGCGAAGCAGACCGAACCCGACCCCGCACCGGCACCCGCGCCCGCGCCCGGCGGCACAGGCACCGCCCCACGCCTCGCCAAGTCCCGGGCCCCCCGCAAACCCAAGGAACTCCGCGGCGGACTCCTCATGGGACGCCCCTTCGGCGTACCCGTCTACGTCGCCCCCAGCTGGTTCCTCGTCGCCGCCCTCATCACCTGGGTCTTCGGCGGCCAACTCGACCGCGTCCTGCCCGAACTCGGCGCCCTGCGCTACCTCGTCTCCCTCTTCTTCGCGGTCGCCTTCTACGCCTCCGTCCTCGTCCACGAACTCGCCCACACCGTCGCCGCCCTCCGCTTCAAACTCCCGGTACGCCGCATCCAGCTCCAGTTCTTCGGCGGTGTCTCCGAGATCGAGAAAGAGTCCGAGACCCCCGGCCGCGAATTCGTCCTCGCCTTCGTCGGCCCCCTCCTCTCCCTGATCCTCGCGGGCGTCTTCTACCTCGCCCTCCAGACCGTCGAACCCGGCACCGTCCCCGGCGTCCTGCTGGCCGGCCTGATGATCTCCAACCTCATCGTCGCCGCCTTCAACCTCCTGCCCGGCCTGCCCCTCGACGGCGGCCGCATGCTCCGCGCGATCGTCTGGAAGATCACCGGCAAACCCATGACCGGTACGATCGCCGCCGCCTGGGTCGGCCGCGCCCTCGCCGTCTCCGTCCTCATCGGACTGCCCCTGCTCACCCAGTCCGGCGCCCTCGGCTCCACCGCCGAGGACAGCGTCGGCATGGACACCGTCACCGACGCCCTGCTCGCCGCGATCCTCGCCGCGATCATCTGGACCGGCGCCGGCAACAGCCTCCGCATGGCCCGCCTGCGCGAACACCTCCCCGAGCTGCGCGCCCGCAACCTCACCCGCCGCGCGGTCCCCGTGGAGACCGACACCCCTCTCTCCGAGGCCCTGCGCCGCGCCAACGACGCCGGCGCCCGCGCCCTCGTCGTCGTCGACCCCGACGGGGAACCCCTCTCCCTCGTCCGCGAGGCCGCCATCGTCGGCGTACCCGAACACCGCCGCCCCTGGGTCTCCGTCAGCGGACTCGCCCAGGACCTCACCGACGGCATGCGCGTCTCGGCGGAACTCTCCGGCGAGGAACTCCTCGACGCGCTGCGCGCCACCCCCGCCACCGAATACCTGGTCGTGGAGGAGTCCGGCGAGATCTACGGAGTCCTCTCCGCGGCCGACGTCGAACGTGCCTTCGTCAAGGCGATGGCCCGCCCGAACTAGGGGACGGCCGCGGACCACCACGGCAGGACTCAGCGGGACGCTCGCCCACGGCGCCACGGACCGGCGGCCAGGCGCTCGACGAGCAGGTAGTGGACGAGCAGCGACAGGAACCACGTCACCGCGCCCCCGACCAGGAACAGGGTGAGAGCCCCCAGGCCGTGCGACTGCCCGCGCCGCAGCAGCCAGTACACCGGCAGATGCAGCAGAAAGAGGCTGTACGACATCCGGCCGATCTCCGTGAGCAGATCGCCCGACAACAGCCGGACCAACGGCCCCCGGCCGCCGCACAGCAACGCCGTCAGCACAGCGGCGCCCAGCACGACCGCCACCACGTAACGGTTACCGGTGTGCCCTCCACCGAGAAGCACGGCCGACACCACCAGGGCCGCCACCGCCCCTGGCCCGGCCACCAGCAGCAGCCGGCCGACCGGCCGGGACACCGTAGGGCCCCCACGCTCGGCCAGGTGAACAACGCAGGCGGCAGCGACCCCGGCCGGCAGAGCGAGCGTCTGCATACCGGTGACGACCCCGACGCCCGGCAACACCCCGTACGCCGCGGCCACGGTCACCGCCCCGGCGAGGAGCGCGACGACCAACGCCACCCCGGCGAGCCGGCGCCGGGCCACCAGACACAGGCCCGCCAGCACCAGCGACCACGCCAGGACGGAACGCGCGCTCACGTCCAGCAACCACAGCGGAGCAAGCGGCGAGTCCATCGTCGGGACGACACCCACCACCCGCCCCTGCACCCAACCGGCCCAGCCGTTCCGGCCCGCGACGACCGACCCGACCTCCCCGGCCAGATCACGCACGATGCGCGAGGAACCCAGAGCCCAAAAACCCATGAGCGCCATGGCCACCGCCACCAACAGAGCGGGAACCAGCCGCTTCACCCTGCGGACCAGGAAGCCGACGGCGCCGGTCCTGCCGGTCGCCGTCGCCCTGCGCAGCAACGGCAGAGTGGTGAGGAAACCCGTCAGCACCAGCAGCACATCGACGCCGACACCCGCACCGGCCCAGGACACATACGGCCCGCCCACCCCGGCGTCGAACAACAGGACGGCCAGCACAGCCGCCCCCCGCAGACCGTCCACGGCCAGAAACCGCCGCCCACCCGCCTCGGACGACCCGGACTGGGCTGCAGGAGAGGGGGACGACTCGACCACAGGCGCGGCCACGGCCACGGGGACGGATACAGATACCGGTACGGGTACGGGCTCCGGCTGCACGAGCAGCATCGGCAGCCGGTCGGTCATGGCCGGCCGCGCGAGCGGCAGCGTGTCCGCGATACGCCAGGCATCGGCGCCCCGGGGCCTCCCGGGTGCCAGACGGAGCCCACCCTCGGCCCTCGGACCGGGTTCGGCGTTCGGATCGGACGCCCGGCGTCCGTTGCGCTCTTCGTTCATCTCGGCCAGGTCCGGAAGCAGGAGGCGATGACAGCCTCGGCGGGACGGCCGAGGAAGGAGGTGCGGGAACCGGCGGGCGTACCGGCCGTGGGGTCGGTGTGGAAGTCGAGGTTCCACCAGTACAGGCCGGCCATGTCCCGGTCCTGGGCGACCCGGCAGGCCGCCTCGAACCAGCGTTTTTGCACCGTGGGGTTGAGCTTCCCGCCGCCCGTCCACACCGCCGGGTGACGATAGGCGCCGTCCTCGGCGATGATGCCGACCTCGCTCAGGACGATCCGGGGCAGTTTCCCGGTGCTCTTCTGGTCCAGCCAGCGCTGCCAGCCCTCGGCGATCCGCGCGACGGAGGCATCGTCCCCGAGGTGGCGGAACGGGAAGTACGCGTCGATGCCCAGATGGTCCACGGGGACGGGGACATGCCGGGACACATAGTCGTCCCAGTTCGCGTCGTAGGACAGCTCACCGGAGAACGACCTGCGCGCGGCATCCACCACCGAACGCCAGCGCGGATCGTCCTCCAGCGACGTCAGCTCCGCCCCGAGGACGAACGTGCTCGCGTGATGACGGTCCGCGAGGGCGAGATACGGCGCGAGGAACGCCTCGTAGGACCGGAACCAGGCCGCCCTGTCGGCAGGCGTGAGCGAGCCGCGCCAGGCCAGCGGATCCCGGGCGACCAGACTCCGCTCATCGAGAAGCGGACGCAGAGTGATGCGCAGCCCGGCCGCCGCCGCGGTGTCCAGGAACAGCCCCAGATGCCGTACGGAGGGAGTCCTGGCAGAGGCACCCACCACGCTCGCCGACGGCCCCGCGGTCACGAACGGGAAAGTCACCGACACCGCGTTCATGTGCTTGCCGACCATGTAGTTCACCAGGCGCAGCGCGTTGGCGCGCACCGAGGCGTCCGTCTCGCCCGCGTAGGAGTACCAGAGCACCTGCGCCCCGAGCTGGGGATCCCCCGGCCGCCAGGGCCGGGCAACCCGCTCGGGCGCCGGAAGCCTTCCTGGGGACGCGGAGGCGGACGCGGGCGACGAAGGAGCCGCCGCCGGGGACACCCCGGCCGTCGCCGGGGCCCTGGCTCCGGGAGCGACACATCCCGTCAGCAGGACAGCCAGGAGGACAAGGGGAACGGGGAGACGAAGGCTCCGCAGACGTGTACGCATCCTCAGGCCGGCTTCGCTATCACGACGAACTGGTTCTCCGCCCCGCGCAAGAACCGCAGCAGCCCCCGGAAGGAACCCACCGCCTCCCACAGCGCGAAGAACGGCATCAGGGCGATCACCGCGACCGGCTCCCACCACAGACGACGGCCGTTCACCGACACCGACGCGTTGATCTTGAGCCCCTCCCAGTACATCCACACCGCGTACCCCATGGTCACCGCCCACAGCGGCAGGATCCACGGCGTGACCGGCGACGTGTTCAGGTCACCCAGCAGCGCGCCGACCGCCAGAACCACCCCCACATGCTGGAAGGGCCCCATGACCCACGTCGTCACGCTGTACATGAGCAGCGCCCTGGAACGGCGCGGCAGAGTGCGGTTGAACGCCAGCCCCACCAGACCCCACGACCAGCGCTCCCGCTGCTTGAGGAAGTCCCGCATCGTCGCCGGGGACGCTCCGTAACTCCGCCCCGAGAACCAGTCGCTGCGCCCCTTGTAGCGGCTGGCGAAGACCAGAGCCAGATGAGCGTCCTCACAGATGGAGTCCGGGCCGAAGTCCCAGCCGATCGTCGCCTCGATGGACGCCCGGATCAGCAGCAGCTCGCCGTGCAGCCCGGCCAGCGGAGTACCGCCGCCGGTGAGAACCGCGAAGCGGGCGATGTCGTCGGCCGGACGTATCGCGTCGGCCAGCCACGTCAGACGGTTCACCGCGTTCTCCCGCGGATACGTCAGCATGCCCTGCGCCAGGTGCTTGCCCTCGGAACCCGCGCGGCGCTGCGCGTTGATGAAACGCGCGACCTGCTCGGCGGTGTCGGGGCCCACCCCCGTGTCGTCGTCCATGTGCAGCACCCACACGTCGTCCAGCGCCTCACCCTCGGCGATACGCAGCTCGTGGGCGTAGTGGTTGGCGCGAGCCTTGAACCGGGTGCCGTTGGCCGTGCGGTACACCTTCGGCACGGTCACCACCCGGATCAGCGGACTGCGGGCGGCCAGCGCGTCGATACGGCCGGCGGCCTCGCACCCCTCCTCCGTCAGCACGTCGATACGCAGCTCGGGGAACCAGCGCGGCAGGAACGCGCAGTACGACAGCACCGACCGCTCCAGCGCCGGATACGTGTCGTCACGGCCGATGGTCGGCACCAGCACCACGAGCCGGTCGTCCAGCGCCGGCGCGGCCTCCACCCAGCCCCGCTGGCGCGCGATACGACGCCGCGTCAGCAGCGCGCCGGTGACACCGACGAGCGAACTCACGACGGGCAGCGTCCACAGGACGGTGACGACCCAGCCCATCAGCGTCACCTTGGGGGAGTACAGCGTGGAGGAGAAGGCGTAGGCGAGGCCCGCGGTGACCAGGAACGGCAGGAAGCCCGGCTTCCACACCGCCTGACGCTTCACCATCCGCGCGGTGCGACGGGACGGGAAAACGTCAACGCCGTCTGCGGAGGTGGTCATGATCACCCACTTGCATGCATAAGGACCGACTCATCCCAAGGGCGGCAAAACCCTTGAAGTACGAAGAAGTACTAAGCGGAACCATGCATGTCGATTGTAGATTTTGTGAAGATGATTCCCATCACAGGGCCCCACCTGCGAAGCCCACCCCGAACCCCGTCCCCACCCCCAGCCGCTCGATGGTCGGCGGCCCCCGTCAACACCGGTAGGCTCTTCACATGTCCGAACCGACCGGTGCCGCCCGCAGGCGCGGGCCCTTCAAGGTCGGGGACCAGGTTCAGCTGACCGACCCCAAGGGCCGCCACTACACGTTCACGCTCGAAGCCGGAAAGAACTTCCACACCCACAAGGGTTCCTTCCCGCACGACGAGCTGATCGGCGCACCCGAGGGCAGCGTTGTCCGCACCACCGGAAACGTCGCCTACCTCGCGCTGCGCCCCCTGCTCCCCGACTACGTCCTGTCCATGCCCCGCGGCGCCGCCGTGGTCTACCCCAAGGACGCGGGGCAGATCCTCGCCTTCGCCGACATCTTCCCCGGCGCACGCGTCGTCGAAGCGGGCGTCGGCTCCGGCTCACTCAGCAGCTTCCTGCTGCGCGCCATCGGCGACCAGGGAATGCTGCACTCCTACGAGCGCCGCGAGGACTTCGCCGAGATCGCCCAGCAGAACGTCGAGCGCTACTTCGGCGGCCCCCACCCCGCCTGGCAGCTCACCGTCGGCGACCTCCAGGACAACCTCAGCGACACCGAGGTCGACCGCGTCGTCCTCGACATGCTCGCCCCCTGGGAATGCCTGGAAGCCGTCTCCAAGGCCCTCGTCCCCGGCGGAATCGTCTGCTGCTACGTCGCGACCACCACCCAGCTCGCCCGGACCGTCGAGTCCATCCGCGAGATCGGCTGCTTCAACGAGCCGAGCGCCTGGGAATCGATGATCCGCAACTGGCACATCGAGGGCCTCGCCGTCCGCCCCGACCACCGCATGATCGGCCACACCGGCTTCCTGCTCACCGCCCGCCGCCTCGCCGACGGCGTCGAGCCCCCCATGCGCCGCCGCCGCCCCTCCAAGGGCTCCTACGGCGAGGACTACACCGGCCCCAACGCCGACGGCGGCAACGGCCGCTGACCGCTCAACGCAAGGACACCGTGGCCGAGTTCCCGCAGATCACCGGGAACTCGGCCACACCACTTTCCCGTTGACGCCACAACGGCACCCGTGCCGACACCGGACACCACCCGCCCCGCCGTTCCGCCACGCTGTGACGTGTGGCACTATGCGGGACACCCCACCGGCACAGCCCTCCACGGGAGACACTCCGAGTGCAGCAATCCGCCGTCCCGGAACTCGCACACACGCACACCCGCCCCATCCACTGGCTCGCCACGGCCACCGCCCTCGCCGGCGTCGTCGCCCTCTCCTCGGCCCTCCAGCCGGGCTCCGCCACCGCGGCCCAGGCAGCCGGCCCCACGGGCAGACCCGCCGCGGCCGTGGCACCCCCCGACCCCACCGGAGTCGACTTCCCCCTCCAGTGCGGCCCCCTCCCGATCCTCGTACAGCAGAAGGCCACCGGAGACCTCGACGGCGACGGCAGACCCGAAACGGTCGCCTCCGTCCGCTGCGACGCCGGCTCCGGCACCCCGCCCAACGGCGTGTACGTCCTCACCCAGGCAGCCGACGCCGAGCAGCCGCGCATCGTCGCGACCCTCGTCGACCCCAAGGACCGCCTCACCGTCACCGACCTCACCGTCACCGACGGCGCCGTCACGGCCACCCTCCTCGGCTACTCGTCCCTCGACGTCCCCCGCTGCTGCCCCGACATCGACGAGCGCGCCAAATGGCAGTGGAAGAACGGCGCGTTCCTCCGCTCGACACCCGCCGGCGCACGCAGCGCGTGACCCGGGCGCAAGTGATCAGCAGGCGACCGCGACAAATCCGTACGACCAAGAGCCTGTGAGAAACCAGACAACCGCAGGGGCGTGAATCAGCCGTAGGTAGCGCGGAGTGGTCGGACCATCACTCCGCGTCCGGGCCGAAAACCTCGACCCTGTCCGAAACTCGACGTACGTGAATACAGTCCCCCGGACACTCCTTCGCGGAGTCCACCACATCCGTCAGCAAGGGCAGCGGAACCGGCGTCGTCGCCCCCGGGGCCTGCAACAACTCGTCCTCGGGGCTCTTCACGTAGGCCAGCCCGTCGATGTCCAGCTCGAACACCTCCGGCGCGTACTGGACACAGATTCCGTCCCCCGTACACAGGTCCTGATCGATCCAGACCTCCAAGGCCTCACCGCCGGCCATGGCCTCCTCCTGCACAGTCACATCCCCTGCCGATTCTGTCCCGAGCAGGACAATCCGACGGCAAGTCGGCCCAGCTCTGACGGGTGTTGAACACTTCGACCCTACCTCCGGCCGCTTCCCAATCATGTTCTGTGGGTATTCCCCTGGCGTGAGGGGAAGCGCAAGGGTGAAGATCGGACACACCCCGACAGTCTTTGTGATCTAGGGGTTTCAATCGACACCCACCCAGGTAGGGTCTGGAAGCGTCCAGCTCCCCTTGGAGGAGGTGAGGACCGTGGCAGCCCACGACGACGACATGAACCGCGGCATCCGCCCGGGACGAGGGTCCGACGACCCGTCCGGGCAGGTTGCCTACCTTGAGCAGGAGATCGCCGTCCTGCGGCGCAAGCTCGCCGACTCTCCGCGACACACGAGGATTCTCGAAGAGCGGATCGTCGAGCTGCAGACCAATCTGGCCGGCGTGTCCGCACAGAACGAGCGGCTCGCCAACACACTCCGAGAGGCCCGCGACCAGATCGTGGCCCTCAAGGAAGAGGTCGACCGGCTGGCACAGCCCCCGGCCGGCTTCGGTGTCTTCCTGGAGGCCAATGAGGACGGCACAGCCGACATCTTCACCGGAGGCCGCAAACTCCGCGTGAACGTCAGCCCCAGCGTCGAGCTCGAAGAGCTACGACGCGGCCAGGAAGTGATGCTCAACGAAGCACTCAACGTGGTCGAGGCCATGGAGTTCGAGAGCGTCGGCGACATCGTCACCCTCAAGGAGATCCTCGAGGACGGCGTACGCGCCCTGGTACAAGGCCACACCGACGAGGAAAGGGTGGTACGGCTCGCCGAACCACTCCTGGACGTCGTCATCCGCCCGGGCGACGCACTCCTGCTCGAACCCCGCTCCGGCTACGTCTACGAAGTCGTACCGAAGAGCGAGGTCGAGGAACTCGTCCTCGAAGAAGTACCCGACATCGGCTACGAGCAGATCGGCGGCCTGGGCAACCAGATCGAAATGATCCGCGACGCGGTCGAACTCCCCTATCTCCACCCCGACCTCTTCAAGGAGCACGAACTCAGGCCGCCCAAGGGCGTCCTGCTCTACGGGCCCCCCGGATGCGGTAAGACACTCATCGCCAAAGCCGTCGCCAACTCGCTGGCCAAAAAGGTCGCCGAGGTCACCGGCCAGGCCCAGGGCAAGAGCTTCTTCCTCAACATCAAGGGACCCGAACTCCTCAACAAGTACGTCGGCGAGACCGAGCGGCAGATCCGCCTCGTCTTCCAGCGTGCAAGGGAGAAAGCCAGCGAGGGCACCCCCGTCATCGTCTTCTTCGACGAGATGGAATCCCTCTTCCGCACCCGCGGATCCGGCGTCAGCTCGGACGTGGAGAACACCATCGTCCCCCAGCTCCTCGCCGAGATCGACGGCGTGGAAGGCCTGCAGAACGTGGTCGTCATCGGCGCCTCCAACCGCGAGGACATGATCGACCCCGCCATCCTGCGCCCCGGCCGCCTCGACGTGAAGATCAAGATCGAACGTCCGGACGCGGAATCCGCCAAGGACATCTTCCAGAAGTACCTCACCGACCGCCTCCCGCTGCACCCCGAGGACGTGGGGGAGCACGGCGGCGACAAGGTGGCCACGGTCCACAGCATGATCCAGACGGCCGTGGAACACATGTACACGGAATCCGAGGAGAACCGCTTCCTGGAGGTCACCTACGCCAACGGTGACAAGGAAGTCCTCTACTTCAAGGACTTCAACTCCGGCGCCATGATCGAGAACATCGTGGGCCGGGCCAAGAAGATGGCGATCAAGGACTTCCTCGACCACAAGCAGAAGGGCATCCGCGTCTCCCACCTCCTCCAGGCATGCGTGGACGAGTTCAAGGAGAACGAGGACCTCCCCAACACCACCAACCCCGACGACTGGGCCCGAATCTCCGGAAAGAAGGGCGAACGGATCGTGTACATCCGTACGCTCATCACCGGAAAGCAGGGCGCCGACACCGGACGCTCCATCGACACGGTGGCCAACACCGGTCAGTACCTGTAAAAAACCGGGTGGCTGCGGGTGCCCCTCACCGGGTACCCGCAGCCAACTGTTTTTCAGGCCACAGCCGGAGCGAGGCAATGACGCAAATGATCTCCCCACCAGCGCAAAGGCGTTCTAGGCTCTTTCGTACCGCCGAGTCGCGCAGTGCGGGGACGGGCACCGCACACGCACCGGAGCACCACCGGTACTTGAGCGGCGTCCCCGACCGAGGACACCGCCGGGCAAGGAGGGCCGCATGACCGTACGGCGAGTAATGGGCATCGAGACGGAGTACGGGATCTCCGTCCCCGGCCACCCGAACGCCAATGCCATGCTCACCTCGTCCCAGATCGTCAACGCCTACGCGGCGGCGATGCACCGGGCCCGCAGGGCCCGCTGGGACTTCGAGGAGGAGAACCCGCTGCGCGACGCGCGAGGCTTCGACCTCGCCCGAGAAGTCGCCGACTCCAGCCAGCTCACCGACGAGGACATCGGCCTCGCCAATGTCATCCTCACCAACGGCGCACGGCTCTACGTCGACCACGCACACCCCGAATACAGCGCCCCCGAAGTCACCAACCCCCGCGACGCCGTCCTCTGGGACAAGGCCGGCGAACGCATCATGGCCGAAGCAGCCGAACGCGCCGCCCAGCTCCCCGGCGCCCAGCCGATCCACCTCTACAAGAACAACACCGACAACAAGGGTGCCTCCTACGGCACGCACGAGAACTACCTGATGAAGCGGGAAACCCCCTTCTCGGACATCGTGCGCCACCTCACGCCGTTCTTCGTCTCCCGCCAGGTCGTCACCGGCGCCGGCCGCGTCGGCATCGGCCAGGACGGCCACGAACACGGCTTCCAGCTCAGCCAGCGAGCCGACTACTTCGAGGTCGAGGTGGGCCTCGAGACCACCCTCAAACGCCCGATCATCAACACCCGGGACGAACCCCACGCGGACGCGGAGAAGTACCGCCGCCTCCACGTGATCATCGGCGACGCGAACCTGTCGGAGATCTCGACGTACCTGAAACTGGGTACGACAGCCCTGGTCCTCTCCATGATCGAGGACGGCTTCATCGCCGTCGACCTCGCCGTCGACCAGCCCGTACGCACCCTCCACCAGGTCTCCCACGACCCGACACTCAAGCGCCTGGTCACGCTCCGCAGCGGACGGACACTGACCGCCGTTCAACTTCAGATGGAGTACTTCGAACTCTCGCGCAAATACGTCGAGGAACGGTACGGGGCCGACGCCGACGATCAGACGAAGGACGTCCTGGTCCGCTGGGAAGACACCCTGAACCGCCTGGAGAACGACCCCATGAGCCTCGCCGGCGAGCTCGACTGGGTCGCCAAGCGGGAACTCATGGAGGGCTACCGGCGCCGCGACGACCTCGACTGGGACGCCGCCCGGCTGCACCTGGTCGACCTCCAGTACGCCGACGTACGGGCCGAGAAGGGCCTCTACAACCGCCTCGTGGCCCGTGGCCGCATCAAGCGGCTGCTGGACGAGAACGAGGTCGAGAGGGCCCGCACGAAGCCCCCGGAGGACACACGCGCCTACTTCCGCGGACGCTGCCTCGAGCAGTACGCGGACGACGTCGCCGCGGCCTCCTGGGACTCGGTGATCTTCGATCTGCCGGGCCGGGACTCGCTCCAGCGGGTTCCAACCCTGGAGCCGCTTCGCGGAACGCGTAATCACGTCAAAGAGCTCCTGGACCGCTGCCGAACGGCAGAAGACCTGGTCAGGGTCCTGTCGGGCCACTGAGCGGGGCTTTGGGCCGGGGCGGCCGGGCAGGGTGGAAAGTGCCGCGTCCGGGAATCATCGAGGTGGTTCCCGGACGTTGTGGCAACTACGGGGCCAATGTCGGACCCTGCTTGTAGGGTCTGATCAAGAACGTCGAACCGAGCGGGGTGAGGGTTATGGCGACCAAGGACACCGGCGGCGGACAGCAGAAGGCGACGCACAGCACGGAGGAGGTCGAGGAGGCACCTGAGGCACAGGTATCCGAGGACCTCAAGGAACGCCAGGAGAAGCTGAGCGACGACGTGGACTCTGTCCTGGACGAGATCGATGACGTCTTGGAAGAGAACGCTGAGGATTTCGTGAGGTCGTTTGTTCAAAAGGGTGGACAGTAGTCACATCTGTGAACGAGCGGGTCAGGAAGTGCTCGGCGTGCCAGAAGGTGCTCCCGGCCAGCGCATTCGCGAGTAACAGGTCACGGCCTGACGGCCTACAGGCCAACTGTCGCGAGTGCGCTGCCGAGTACTACCGGCGCAGCCAGGAAGCCAAGGGCAAGACTGTCCGGGTCAAGGTGCCGGTGCCGAGGGGGCACAAGCGCTGCCCGCAGTGCGAGGAGGTCAAGCCGCATTCCCAGTGGGAGCGGAACAAGACCTCGTCGGACGGCTGGGCGAGCTACTGCCGACAGTGCCGAGCCGAACGGAATCGGGTCGGCTACTTCCAGCGCAAATACGGCCTCACGCCAGCGGAGTTGGACGCGATGGTCGCGGAGCAGCACGGAATTTGCTGTATCTGTCTTTCCGGTCCGGCCGAGCATGTGGATCACTGCCACGAGACGGGTAGGGTCCGAGGCGTACTGTGCTTCGGCTGTAATGCAGCGCTGGGGCAGTTCAAGGATCGGCCCGACGTCATAAGGCGGGCTGCGACATACGTGGAAGGAAACGCGTGGAAGCCAACACTCGTAGCACCGGGCGTCTACCGGCTGCCTTCCTGACGCCCGGGTCGTCGTCCTTCATGGACTTTCTGTCGGATCATCAGCCGGAGATGCTCCCGGGCAAGCGGCAACTGCCGCCCACCCAGGGTGTGATCGAGGCGCCCCACGGCACGACCATCGTCGCCGTCACCTTCCCGGGTGGTGTGGTTCTCGCCGGTGACCGGCGAGCGACCATGGGGAACGTCATCGCGCAGCGGGACATCGAGAAGGTGTTCCCGGCTGACGAGTACTCGGCTGTCGGGATCGCCGGCACCGCCGGTCTCGCCGTCGAGATGGTGAAGCTGTTCCAGCTGGAGCTGGAGCACTTCGAGAAGGTGGAGGGTGCGCAGCTCTCGCTGGAGGGCAAGGCGAACCGGCTGTCCACCATGATTCGTTCGAATCTCGGTATGGCGATGCAGGGTCTTGCCGTGGTGCCGTTGTTCGCGGGGTTCGACGTGGACCGTGGGAAGGGGCGCATCTTCTCGTACGACGTGACGGGTGGGCGTTCCGAGGAGCAGGGTTACGCGGCGACCGGGTCGGGGTCGATCTTCGCGCGTGGTGCGATGAAGAAGCTGTACAGCCGTGATCTGAGTGAGGCGGACGCGACGACGCTGGTCATTCAGGCGTTGTACGACGCGGCGGACGACGATTCGGCGACCGGTGGTCCTGATGTCGCGCGTCGGATCTACCCGATTGTCACCGTGATCACCGAGGACGGTTTCCGCAGGCTCGGGGACGAGGAGTCCGCCGGGATCGCCCGTTCGATTCTGGAGCGGCGTCTTGAGCAGCCCGACGGCCCGCGTGCCGCGCTGCTGTAGTGCCTCTCGTGGTTCAGGTGGTCCAGTGACTTCGACAGATTCGACAGGAAGGGACGGTTAATCGGTGTCGACGCCGTTCTATGTCTCACCCCAGCAGGCGATGGCCGACCGGGCGGAGTATGCCCGTAAGGGCATCGCGCGTGGTCGCAGCCTGGTTGTGCTGCAGTATGCCGATGGCATTGTGTTCGTCGGCGAGAACCCGTCCCGTGCGCTGCACAAGTTCAGCGAGATCTATGACCGGATCGGCTTCGCGGCTGCCGGTAAGTACAACGAGTACGAGAATCTGCGGATCGGTGGGGTGCGGTATGCCGATCTGCGGGGGTACACGTACGACCGTGATGATGTGACGGCTCGGGGTCTGGCGAACGTGTACGCGCAGACGTTGGGCACGATCTTCTCTTCGGCTGCGGAGAAGCCGTACGAGGTGGAGCTTGTCGTCGCGGAGGTCGGTGCGACGCCGGACGGTGACCAGATCTATCGGTTGCCGCACGACGGTTCGATCGTCGACGAGCACGGTTCGGTGGCGGTCGGTGGTAACGCCGAGCAGATCAGTAGTTATCTGGATCAGCGTCATCAGGACGGTATGTCGTTGGCGGAGGCGCTGAAGCTGGCGGTTCAGGCGCTGTCGCGGGATACGAACGGTACGGAGCGGGAGATTCCCGCGGAGCGGCTGGAGGTCGCGGTGCTGGATCGTACGAGGCCGCAGCAGCGGAAGTTCAAGCGGATCGTGGGTCGTCAGCTGGGGCGTCTGCTGGAGGCCGATGGGGCTACGACGGAGGCGGAGAGCGCCGCCGAGGACGAGTAGTCCGCCGCAGTGCGTTGTTGTCTGTTTTTGATTCGTACCCCGGTTGCCTGTGGCGGCCGGGGTTCGGTCGTTTTGGGGGATGCCTCAGGGGCGGTCGGCGGGCGGCGCTGTGGAGCCTCGTACGACGAGTTGGACGGGGATGTCGCCCTGGGTGGGGGTGCGGCCGTCGAGGACGGCGAGGAGGGCTTGCATGCCGCGTTCGCCGAAGAGTTCGGCGTCGAGGCGGACGGTGGTGAGTTCGGGGTCGATGGCGGTGGCGAGGGCGAGGTCGTCGAGGCCGGTGACGGAGAGGTCGTCGGGGATGCGCAGGCCGAGGCGGCGGATGGCTTTGTAGGCGCCGGTGGCGAGTTTGTCGTCGTCGCAGACGAGGGCGGTGGGGTGGGGGCCGGGGCCGGTGAGGGCGGCTGTGACGGCCTGTTGGGCGCCTTCGATGGTGATGGGTGCGTGGATGGTACGCAGGGCGGTGTCGGGGGCGCCTGCGAGGCGTGTGGCGAGTTCCTGGGCGCGTACGGCGAAGGTCCAGGAGGGGATGTCGGCGGCGAGGTGGAGGAAGTGGCGGTGGCCGAGGGTGAGGAGGTGGTCGGCGACCTGGCGTACGCCGTCGGCGATGTCGAGGTTGACGGTGGCGGCGCCGAGGCTGCCGTGGGGGTCGCTGTCGAGCATGACGAGGGGGAGTTGGTCGCCGCGGATGGTGGTGAGGGCGTCGGCGGCCATGGAGGAGGCGATGACGCCGTCGAGGGCGGCCTGGGCGGAGTGGAAGGGGTCGCGGGCGGGGCCGATGCCTTCGGGGGAGGGGTAGAGGACGACGCCGAAGCCGTGTTCGGCGGCGACGCGGGCGGCTCCGGTGTAGACGCCGGCGAAGAACTCGGTGGTGAGGACGGGGACGACGAGGAGGACGGTGCGGGTGTGGCCGAGGCGTAGGTTGCGGGCGGCGAGGTTGGGGCGGTAGCCGAGGTCGCGGGCGGCGGTGCGTACGCGTTCGGCGGTGGTCTCGGAGACGCGGCCGCGCCATTTGTCGCCGAGGACGAGGGAGACGGCGGCCTGGGAGACGCCTGCGGCCCGGGCGACGTCACGGCTGGTGGGTCGGGTGCTGCCTCGTACCACCGGGGGCCTGCTCTTTCGTGTGGACGTGCGGACTGGGCACATGGTACGTATGACGGGCGACGTTATACGTACAACTTCCGGCGTCGCGGGTGACGGGGCGGGTGACGGGAAGGGCTGGTCATGGCGGCGGGATACCTGGAGATCCTCAGGGCACGGCATGCGGTGCGGCTGCTCGTGGGCACCCTGGTGGGCCGGTTGCCGAACGCCACCGCGGCCATCGCGATCGTGCTGTTCGTCCGGGCCGAGGGCGGCACCTACAGCCTGGCGGGCGGTCTCGCGGCGGTGTACGGGGTGGCGAACGCCGTGGGGCAGCCGCTGCTGGGGCGGCTGGTCGACCTGTACGGGCAGCCGCGGGTCCAGTTGTCGACGGCGATCGTGTCCGCGTTCGGTATGGGGGCGTTCGCGTTCGCGGGGATCGATCCGCTGCCGGTCTCCTATGCCGCTGTGGCGGTCGCCGGGCTTTTCACGCCTCCGTTGGAGGGTGGTCTGCGGGCGTTGTG
The DNA here is from genome assembly GCF_040644035.1 of Streptomyces sp. NPDC047042. Classification (NCBI taxonomy): domain Bacteria; kingdom Bacillati; phylum Actinomycetota; class Actinomycetes; order Kitasatosporales; family Streptomycetaceae; genus Streptomyces; species Streptomyces sp. NPDC047042. The sequence goes on from NZ_JBEYVP010000008.1 coordinate 165,268, forward strand.
GCCGTCCGTCCTCCGTAAGGAGGAGCAGGTGCACACGGCGTACGCGATGGACGCGGTGGCGCAGGAGGTGATGTTCACGGTGGGGCCGTTGCTGGTGACGCTGTGCGCGTCGCTGTGGTCGGCGCAGGCCGCGTTGCTCGTGCTGAACGTGATCGGGGTCCTGGGGGCCCTGTCGGTGGTGCTGTCGCCGCCTTCGCGGGCGTGGCGTTCGGCGCCGCGTGAGGCGCACTGGCTGGGTGCGCTGCGCTCGCCGGGGCTGCTGGTGATGCTGGGGGCGTTCCTGTTCGTGGGGATCGCGATGGGGTCGATCACGGTGGCGTCGGTGTCGTACGCGGACGATCACGGCGGGGACGCGGTGTACGGCTGGCTGATGGCGGCCGTGGGGCTGGGTGCGCTGCTGGGTGGGACGGTGTATGGGGCGCGGCGGTGGAGTGGGCCCGCGGAGCGGCGGCTGACGGTGCTGGTGGGGCTTCTGGCGGTGTGTTACGTGCCGTTGACGTTGATGCCGGGTGCGGTCGCGATGACGTTGCTGATGGTGCTGGCGGGTGTGTTCCTGGCGCCGGCTCTCGCGTGTGTGTTCGTGCTGGTGGATCGGCATGCCCCGCGGGGGACGGTCACCGAGGCTTTCTCCTGGCTTGTGACGACGTTCACCGTGGGTGCGTCGCTGGGAACGGGCCTGGCGGGGCCGGTCGTCGAGTGGGGCGGAACGCTGTGGGGGTTCGTCGTGCCGGGTGGTGCGGGGGCCGTGTCGTTGCTGGTTCTGCTGGTCACCGGGCGGGTGCTGGCGGCTCCCGCGGGGGGTGCGGTGGTTGCGGTCTCATCGGAAAATGATCCAAACCGTGCTGCCGGATCCCGTTTCAGCTCGGGGGATCGGGCGTAATGTTCAGTCATGGACCGCCGCATTTTCGGGCTGGAGAACGAGTACGGCGTCACGTGTACGTTCAGGGGACAGCGGCGTCTGTCTCCCGACGAGGTGGCTCGGTACCTCTTCCGCCGTGTCGTGTCATGGGGCCGTAGCAGCAATGTCTTTCTGCGAAACGGCGCACGCCTCTATCTTGACGTGGGCTCACATCCGGAATACGCGACACCGGAATGTGACAACGTGACGGAACTCGTCACCCACGACAAGGCCGGCGAGCGCATTCTCGAAGGACTCCTGGTGGACGCCGAACGACGCCTGCACGAGGAAGGAATCGCGGGCGACGTCTACCTCTTCAAGAACAACACGGACTCGGCGGGCAACTCTTACGGTTGCCACGAGAACTATCTGGTGGCCCGGCACGGGGAGTTCTCCCGGCTCGCGGACATCCTGATTCCGTTCCTCGTCACCCGCCAGTTGCTGTGCGGTGCGGGCAAGGTGCTGCAGACGCCGCGCGGTGCCGTGTACTGCGTGAGTCAGCGGGCGGAGCACATCTGGGAGGGCGTCTCCTCGGCGACGACCCGGTCCCGGCCGATCATCAACACGCGTGACGAACCGCACGCGGACGCCGAGCGTTACCGTCGGCTGCATGTCATCGTCGGCGACTCGAACATGTCCGAGACGACGATGCTGCTTAAGGTCGGTGCCACCGACCTCGTGCTGCGCATGATCGAGGCGGGCACGGTGATGCGGGATCTGACCCTGGAGAACCCGATCCGGGCGATCCGCGAGGTCAGTCACGACATCACGGGCCGCCGCAAGGTGCGGCTGGCCAGTGGCCGGGAGGCCTCGGCGCTGGATGTGCAGCGCGAGTACTACGAGAAGGCCGTGGACTTCGTCGAGCGGCGCGGGATCCGTACGGGCACGGTCGAGCAGGTGCTGGAGCTGTGGGGCCGGGTGCTGGACTCCATCGAGGCCGAGGATCTGGACCGGATCGGTACCGAGATCGACTGGGTGATGAAGTACCAGCTGATCGAGCGGTACCGGGCCAAGCACAATATGACGATGTCGCATCCGCGCGTCGCTCAGATAGACCTCGCCTATCACGACATTCACCGCAGGCGGGGTCTTTACTACCTGCTCGAGAGGAAGGGTCAAGCGGCGCGGATCTGCAACGACTTGAAGATCTTCGAGGGCAAGTCGGTTCCGCCGCAGACCACTCGGGCGCGGCTGCGTGGTGACTTCATCCGGCGGGCTCAGGAGCAGCGTCGTGATTTCACGGTCGACTGGGTGCATCTGAAGCTCAACGACCAGGCGCAGCGCACGGTGTTGTGCAAGGACCCGTTCCGCAGTGTCGACGAGCGGGTGGAGAAGCTGATCGCCGGTATGTGAGATTTGCGGCCGGATGTCATTCCGGAACGCAACACGGGCGCCGTACGTTTTCGGTACGGCGCCCTTCGCACGCCGTAGAGTTGCGCGCACGCCAGCAACACAAGATCGACACCGATACGAGGCTTTCACCGTGCGCCGACGCTCAGTTCTCCTTGCCGTACCTGCCGGACTTGTCACGCTCGCCGGATGCGGCGACGACAAGTCCGACAAGAGCAAGGCCAGTGACAGCAGCCCGTCCCCTTCGGCGTCGGGTCCGTCCGCCGCGCCCGCGCCGAAGATCGTGGACGGTCCGCTGCCGGCGGTCACCGCGGGGGCGAAGTTCGGCGAGAAGCCGACCGTGGCCAAGGGCAGCGGTGAACCCTCGAAGGATCTCGCCGTGAAGACGCTCCTCGCGGGCGGCGGCAAGACGGTCGCGGAGAACGACTACGTCGTGGCGAACTACCTGGGCCAGATCTGGGATTCCGCGAAGGTCTTCGACAACTCGTACGACCGGGGGACCGCGCTGGTCATCCAGCTCGCGCAGGGCAAGATCATCGACGGCTGGCGGTACGCGCTGACGGGGAAGAAGGCCGGCAGCCGGGTCGAGATGTCCATCCCGCCCACGTGGGGTTACGGCACGTCCGGCAACTCGCAGGCGGGGATCAAGGGCACCGACACGCTGGTGTTCGTCGTGGACGTCCAGGACACCTTCAACGCGAAGAGCTCGGCGAAGGGCAAGGTCGTCCCCCAGGACGACCCGGCTCTGCCGAAGGTCGGGACGAACACGGACGGCGCGGCTCCCTCGATCGAGGTCCCGAAGTCGGCGGCGCCGACGAAGCTGGTGGCGAACTATGTCATCGAGGGCGACGGCGAGGTGGTCAAGGAGACCGAGTCGGTCCTCGTGCAGTACAAGGGCGTGCTGTGGGACACGGGCAAGGAGTTCGACTCGTCGTACAACAACGGGCAGCTGGTCTCGTTCGGGCTGTCGCAGGTCGTCAAGGGGTGGGCGCAGGGGCTGACCGGCAAGAAGGTCGGCAGCCGTGTGATGATCTCGATTCCGCCGGCGCTGGGCTACGGCGACAACCCGCCGCAGGGCAGTGGTATCGAGAAGGACTCCGTACTGGTGTTCTCGGTGGACATCCTCGCGAAGATGTGACCCCTTCGGGGAGGTCGGCCTGGCGCGGGCGGCATGGCGCCGGGGATGAAAGACTGTCCTTGTTGCCTTTGTTCCATCACCAGCAGGAGCCTTAGACGTGAGCATCGAGAAGCCCGAGATCGACTTCCCCGAAGGCGAGCCCCCGGCGGACCTCCAGATCAAGGACATCTGGGAGGGCGACGGCGCCGAAGCGGTGGCGGGTCAGAACGTCACCGTCCACTACGTGGGTGTCTCCTTCAGCACGGGTGAGGAGTTCGACGCCAGCTGGAACCGGGGCACCCCGTTCAAGTTCCCGCTGGGCGGCGGCCGGGTCATCAAGGGCTGGGACCAGGGTGTGCAGGGCATGAAGGTCGGCGGCCGGCGTGAGCTGACCATTCCGGCCCACCTCGCCTACGGCAACCAGAGCCCCACGCCGGCGATCAAGCCGGGCGAGACGCTGATCTTCGTGGTCGACCTGATCGCGGTCTGACCGTCCGGTCCGATCGTCGTACGACAGTCGAATGGGATCGGGATCAGGTCGGATCGTCGTACGAGGTAGGTGCGGGGTCCGACCGGAGTCGATCATCCTGGGTCCATGCCTGTCCGGGCATGGGCCCTCGGCTTTTGCCGCGCCACTTCGGAGCGGTACGGTCATCCGTCGTAAGCACCATAGGAAGGCGAAGGGCGTCGATGGCCATTGCCAAGGCGGAGCGGCTGATGAATCTGGCGCTGTGTCTGCTCGGGACGCGCCGGCCGCTGAGCAAGCGCGAGTTGCGTGACTCCATCGAGGCCTATCTCGAAGCGGGCAGCGACGACTCCTTCAACCGGATGTTCGAGCGCGACAAGGACGATTTGCGCGAACTCGGTCTGGTCATCGAGACGGTGGAGAACCTCGATGGCGAGGTCGGCTACCGGGCCGGCCGGGACAGCAACCGGCTGCCGCCCATCACCCTCGACGCCGAGGAGGCCGCCGCCCTGGGCCTGGCCGCGAAGGTCTGGCAGCAGGCCCGCCTCGCCGGCGCGGCCAGCGGCGCACTGCAGAAGCTGCGCGCGGCCGGGCTCCCCGAGGACGTCGACCCGTACGGGGCCCATGGCGCCCTGGAGCCGCGCATTCCGGTGCACGAGGCCGCCTTCGAACCGCTGATGCTGGCCTGCCGGGACCGCCGCCCGGTCGTCTTCGACTACCGCAAGGCCAACGCCGCCCGCCCGGAACCCCGTCAGGTGGAGCCGTGGGCGCTGGAGTGCTGGCGCGGCCACTGGTATCTGGCGGGCTGGGACCGCGACCGGCGCGCCGAACGGGTGTTCAGGCTGTCCCGGATCACCGGCAAGGTCCGCAGCCGCAGCGCGAGTTACACCGCCGAGGTGCCCGATGTCGTCACGGTCCGCGAGACCGTCGCCAGCTGGGCGGGGGAGACCGCCGACCGGTCCGCGCTGATCCGGCTGCGCAAGGACGCCGGCTACCCCCTTCGGGCGAAGGCGTCCGCGGTGCGGGAACTCGGCGACGGCTGGGACGAGTTGGAGATTCCGTACGGGCATGGGCTGGACGCCTGGCTGGTGGAGTTCGGGCCGGACGTGGTGGTCGTGGAGCCGGCCGAGCTGCGTGCCGACGTGGTGGACCGGCTGCGTGCCGTGGCCAAGGGCTGAGGGGGAGCGCAAGCAAGTGGCAGGCAAACCGGCCAGGCCCGTGAACGCCATCGACCAGACGCGGCGCATGCTGTCCCTGGTGACGTATCTGCGCGAGCGGCCCGGCGCGCGCGTCGGCGATGTCGCCCGCGCGTTCGGGATCACCGAGGACGAGCTGGTCTCGGACCTGGACGTGCTGCCCATGTGCGGCACGAGCTTCCGGGGCGGCGATCTGCTCGACATCGACACCGACGGCGAGCGGATCTGGTGGCACAACCCCGCGGCCCTCGGCGAGGAGGCCGCCGAACCGCTCCGGCTGGCCGCCGACGAGGCGACCGCGCTCCTGGTGGCCGCCCGCGCGGTGTCCACGCTGCCCGGACTGCGCGAAAGCGACCGGCAGGCGCTGCTGCGGGCCACCGCCAAGGTGGAGACGGCGGCCGGCGAGGCCGCCGGGGCCAGCGCGCGGCTCTCGGTGACCTTCGAGTCGGAGGGCGGGGTGTTCGCGGACGTCGACCGGGCGATCTCCGAACGCCGCCGCCTGTGGATTCGCTATTACTCGCCCGCCCGCGACGAAGTCACCGAACGGGAGATCGACCCGATCCGCCTGGTCAGCGTCGGCCACACCTACGTCGAGGCCTGGTGCCGGCGCTCCGAGGCGCGTCGCACCTTCCGCCTCGACCGGGTCGCCGAGATCAGGATCCTGGACGAGCCGGCCGCCCCGCCCGAGATAGAGCTGCGGGATCTGTCGGAGGGGCTGGTGCAGCCGGCCGCCGAGGATCCCGAGGTCGTCGTCGAGGTCGGCCCGGGCGGACGGTGGGTCGCCGAGTACTACCCGCACGACAGCGCGGATGAGCTTCCCGACGGCGGGCTGCGTATCACCCTGCGGACCCCCGATCCGGCGTCGCTGCGCCGCCTGGCGCTGCGGCTCGGGCGTGACGGGCGCATCGTCTCGCCGCAGGACCTCGCGGACAGTGCCCGCCAGGCCGCCCAGGAGGCACTGGCGGCGTACGACGTCCCGTCGGCCGCCCCCGGGGCGCAGGCGGGCCCCTCCGGGGCACACGGGGCCCAGGACGGGCTGGTCCAGGACGGGCTGGTCCAGGACGGGCTGGTCCAGGACGGGCTGTACGACAGGCGGGAGCAGGGGCGTTGAGCGAGTCTCCGATGTCAGGTGTGCGGGACGGTGTGCGGGACATGACCGTGGCGGCTGCCTTCGCCGGTATGAGAAGAGTGGCTCCCGTCGTGTTTCGGGCCGCCTGTCCGGACTGTCGTGGCAACTTCGAGTTGACTGCGGGGGCTTTGCGGTTGGCGATCGGGGCGAGTAGTCGGACCACGTTCTACTCCTTCACGTGTCCTGACTGTGATGTGACCGTTCGTAAGCCTGCCGGGGAGCGGGTTGTCGAGTTGCTCACCGGGGGTGGGGTCAAGACCTTGCGGTTGGCGGGGCCGGCCTGAGGGGCGCTCCGCGGGGTCGGCGGGTCTGCTGGGGCGGGGTGGGGTTTTTCGCCCCCGCCGCCCCTACCCGTCCCATCCCTGGGGGCTGTGCCCCCAGACCCCCCTTACGGCCCTGAACGGGCCTCGTCCTCAAACGCCGGACGGGCTGGAAGTGCCGCTGGACGGGCTGGGAGGGTCGTCGACGGGCTGGAAGTGCCGCTGGACGGGCTGGGAGGGTCGTCGGACGGCTGGGAGGGTCGTCGGATGGGCTGATGGGACCGGCTAGTCTCGGGCTATGTTCTGGCCGATGTTCGCGATCGCTGTGGGGTTTTTGGGGCTTGTCGTTCTCGGGGTGCTTGCCGTTCGGGTTTTTCTGGAGGCGCGGCGTCTGGGGGTGCAGGTCGCGGACTCGGCTCGGCGGATCAATCGGGCCGCCGAGGATCTGGAGCGGGCCGCCGTGCATACGGCACGTTCCGTCGATGCGCTGTGACTGTGCGGCGGCAATTCTGTGAGTCCATGGGTTGATGTGTTTTGGGCGACTTCGCCCTGTCACCTTGTCGGGGTCGGCAGGTACGCTGCTGATCGCGGTCGGAAAACGAGGCCCGGACCGCAAACCGGGAGTACGCACAGGGATTGCCTCAGGTTTACCCCCGAGCGTTACGATCGCTGTGAACACGACGGTCGGACACCTGTCCGAACGATCGGACAGCACCCCCACCCAGCCGCCTCGGTGAGAAGGTAAAGACTTATGTTCGGAAGGCTCGGAGCTCCCGAGATCATTCTCATCCTCGTCGTCATCATCCTGTTGTTCGGCGCGAAGAAGCTTCCGGACATGGCGCGCTCGCTCGGCAAGTCCGCGCGCATCCTGAAGAGCGAGGCCAAGGCGATGAAGTCCGAGGGCCAGGACCCCGCCCCCGCCGCTCCGCCGCACACCGACGAGCAGCCCCCGGCACAGCGCACCATCCAGGCCGCCCCCGGTGACGTGACCAGCTCGCGCCCGGTCACCGAGCCGACGGACACGACCAAGCGCTGACGCTGACGCAAGGCCGGATCCCCTCCGGCCTGCCGCACGAGATGAGGACGTGGGTTGCTCAAGTCTGCCCGCAACAAGGAGGAGAAGGAGAAGGATCCCGAGGGGCGGATGCCCCTCGTGGAGCATCTCCGCGAACTCCGCAACCGGGTCGCGAAGGCCATGCTGGCCATCGTGATCGTCACGGTCGTGGCCGCCTTCTTCTACAACGACATCATCAACTTCTTCACCAAGCCGGTGCTCGACTCGGTCGGATGCCCGTCATCCTTCTCCGAGCTGGCGAAGCAGCAGAAGCAGGGGGACACCCCCTGCGCGCAGATCACGATCAACGGCCTGCTCGCGCCCTTCACGCTCGCGCTGAAGGTGTCGCTCATGGCCGGTGTCGTGCTCGCCTCGCCGATCTGGCTCTACCAGCTCTGGGCGTTCGTCGCGCCGGGTCTGCACAAGAGTGAGAAGAAGTACGCGTACGCGTTCGTCGCCTCCGGTGTCCCGCTGTTCCTCGGTGGCGCCTACTTCGCCTACCGGGTGCTCCCCACCACCGCGAAGGTCCTGATCGAGTTCACGCCGTTCGGCGTCGACAACCTGCTTCCGCTGGACGACCTGCTCGACCTCGTCACGCGCATGGTGATCGTCTTCGGTCTTTCCTTCGAACTTCCGCTGCTGCTGATCATGCTCAACCTCACCGGGATTCTCACCGGTAAGCGTATGGCCGGCTGGTGGCGCGCCATGATCATGGGCATCACGGTGTTCGCGGCGATCGCTACGCCCAGTACGGACCCGCTGACCATGATGGCGCTCGCGGGACCCATCTGGATCCTGTACTTCGGCGCGGTGGCCTTCTCGCTGGCGAACGACCGGCGCAAGCGTCGGCGTGACGAGGCCGGCCCCGGTGACGACGAGGCCTCCGACCTGGACCTTACCCCCGAGGACATCGGCGAGGTCGAGACCGTCTCCGCCAGCCGCGCCCTGCCCGAACAGGCGGGCACGGACCGGGTCAACGGCTACGACGACGTGACCTGAGGTTCGCCCCCAAAAAAACCTGACGCGGAAGCGGCCAGGGTGCCAACCCGGCGCCCCGGCCGCTTCCGCGTCTGCCTGAGCTGCGCGGATCCCGGGTTTACCAGGCATCGATCCGGATAATGATCGTCCTGTTGTCAGTGGGGGCCGGTAGTCTCGAAAGCACGATGACAGAGGACCTCTCCCCGGCCGAGCGGTATGCGGCAGCACGCAAGCGCGCTGTCGAGCAGGCCACCGCGCTCGCGTCCTTCCGCGAGATGTACGACTTCGGCCTCGACCCCTTCCAGATCGAGGCCTGCCAGGCGCTCGAAGCCGGGAAGGGCGTGCTGGTGGCCGCCCCCACCGGGTCGGGCAAGACGATCGTCGGCGAGTTCGCCGTCCATCTCGCCCTCCAGCAGGGCAAGAAGTGCTTCTACACGACACCCATCAAGGCACTGTCGAACCAGAAGTACTCGGACCTGTGCCGTCGTTACGGCGCGGACAAGGTCGGCCTGCTCACCGGCGACAACAGCGTCAACTCCGATGCCCCCGTGGTCGTGATGACCACCGAGGTGCTGCGGAACATGCTGTACGCGGGCTCACAGACCCTCCTGGGCCTCGGCCATGTGGTCATGGACGAGGTGCACTACCTCTCCGACCGCTTCCGCGGCGCCGTCTGGGAGGAAGTGATCATCCACCTTCCCGAGTCGGTCACCCTCGTCTCGCTGTCGGCGACCGTGTCCAACGCCGAGGAGTTCGGCGACTGGCTCGACACCGTGCGCGGCGACACCCAGGTGATCGTCTCCGAGCACCGGCCCGTTCCCCTGTTCCAGCACGTGCTCGCCGGACGCCGGATGTACGACCTCTTCGAGGAGGGCGAGGGCAGCCGCAAGGCCGTCAACCCCGATCTCGCCCGGCTCGCGCGGATGGAGGCCCAGCGGCCCTCCTTCCAGGACCGCAGACGCGGACGCGCCATGCGCGAGGCCGACCGTGAGCGGGAACGCAGATCGCGCTCACGCGTGTGGACGCCCGGACGCCCCGAGGTCATCGAACGGCTCGACGCCGAGGGCCTGTTGCCCGCCATCACGTTCATCTTCAGCCGCGCCGCCTGCGAGGCCGCCGTACAGCAGTGCCTCTACGCGGGACTGCGGCTGAACGACGACGAGGCGCGGGAGCGGGTGCGGGCCATCGTCGAGGCGCGCACCGCGTCCATCCCCACCGAGGACCTGCACGTCCTCGGGTACTACGAGTGGCTCGAAGGCCTGGAGCGAGGGATCGCGGCCCACCACGCGGGCATGCTGCCCACGTTCAAGGAGGTCGTCGAGGAACTCTTCGTACAGGGCCTCGTGAAGGCCGTGTTCGCCACCGAGACCCTCGCGCTCGGCATCAACATGCCCGCCCGCTCGGTCGTGCTCGAGAAACTCGTCAAGTGGAACGGCGAACAGCACGCCGACATCACCCCCGGCGAGTACACGCAGCTGACGGGGCGTGCGGGGCGGCGTGGCATCGACGTCGAGGGTCATGCCGTGGTGCTGTGGCAGCGCGGGATGAGTCCTGATCACCTCGCGGGACTGGCCGGCACGCGCACGTACCCGCTGCGCTCCAGCTTCAAGCCGTCGTACAACATGGCGGTCAACCTCGTGGACCAGTTCGGGCGCCACCGTTCGCGCGAGCTGCTGGAGACCTCGTTCGCGCAGTTCCAGGCCGACAAGTCGGTCGTCGGGATCTCCCGGCAGGTGCAGCGCAACGAGGAGGGCCTGGACGGCTACAAGCAGTCCATGACCTGCCACCTCGGCGACTTCGAGGACTACGCGCGGCTGCGCCGCGAACTCAAGGACCGGGAGACCGATCTGGCCCGGCAGGGCGCCGCCCAGCGGCGCGCCGAGGCCGCCGTCGCGCTGGAGAAGCTCAAGCCCGGCGACATCATCCACGTCCCCACCGGCAAGTACGCGGGCCTCGCCCTCGTCCTGGACCCCGGGCTGCCCGCCGGCCGGTCCAACGGCCACCGCGGGTTCGAGCAGCACGACGGCCCGCGCCCGCTGGTGCTGACGTCCGAACGGCAGGTGAAGCGGCTCGCGTCCATGGACTTCCCGGTACCCGTCGAGCCGTTGGAGCGGATGCGGGTTCCCAAGTCCTTCAACCCGCGCTCTCCGCAGTCCCGTCGCGACCTCGCCTCCGCGCTGCGCTCCAAGGCCGGGCACATCCCGCCCGAGCGGGCCCGCAAACAGCGGTCCCAGGCGGCCGACGACCGCGAGATCGCCCGGCTGCGCACCGCGATCCGCGCCCACGCCTGCCATGGCTGCAACGACCGTGAGGACCACGCGCGTTGGGCCGAGCGCTACTACCGGCTGCTGCGCGACACCTCGCAGCTGGAACGGCGCATCGAGGGCCGCACCAACACCATCGCCCGTACCTTCGACCGCATCGTGGCCCTGCTCACCGAGCTGGACTATCTGCGCGCCGACGAGGTGACCGAGCACGGCAAGCGACTTGCCCGGCTCTACGGCGAGCTGGATCTGCTGACGAGTGAATGCCTGCGCGCGGGCGTGTGGGACGGGCTGTCGCCCGCCGAACTCGCCGCGTGCGTCTCGGCGTTGGTGTACGAGTCCCGGGCGGCCGACGACGCGATGGCACCGAAGGTGCCCTCCGGCAAGGCCAAGGCCGCGCTCGGCGAGATGGTCCGCATCTGGGGCCGGCTCGACGCGCTGGAGGAGGAGTTCCGGATCACCCAGAGCGAGGGCGTCGGCCAGCGCGAGCCCGACCTCGGCTTCGCCTGGGCGGCCTACGAGTGGGCCTCCGGCAAGGGCCTCGACGAGGTGCTGCGCGAGGCGGAGATGCCGGCCGGTGACTTCGTACGGTGGTGCAAGCAGGTCATCGACGTCCTCGGGCAGATCTCGGCTGCGGCACCGGTCGTCGGCGGCGAGTCGTCGACGGTCGCGAAGAACGCGCGCAAGGCCGTGGAGGGGCTGCTGCGGGGGGTTGTGGCTTACTCGTCGGTGGGGTAGCCGCCGACGGTTCGGCGGGGTCGCCCCCGGCGGTTTGGCGGGGTAGCCCACCGGCGGATGGGTGGGTTGTGGTTTGGCTTGGTGGGGTTGGGCCCCGGTGGTTCGGTGGGGTAGCCCACCGGCGGGTCGGTGGGTGTGGTTCGGTTCGGTGGGGTCGCCCCCGGCGGTTTGGCGGGGTAGCCCACCGGCGGGTGGGTGGGTTGTGGTTGGGCTTGGTGGGGTTGGGCCCCGGTGGTTCGGTGGGGTAGCCCACCGGCCCGTCGGTGGGTTGTGGTTTGGCTTGGTGGGGTTGGGTTTGGCGGGTCGGTGGGTGTGGTTCGGCTTGGTGGGGTAGTCCCGGCGGTTCCGTGGGTTGTGTTTGGCGGGGCGGCCGGTTGGGCTTGGTGGGTGCGGGCGGGTTTGTTGTGGCTTCGCTCGCACCCCAGTAGTGGAGTCGCAAAGGCCGTCAGGGGCGGTTGTTCAGGTACGCGCGCCAGCCGCCGTACGTCGTGATGTCCTCGGCGCCGGCCAGGGCCGCCGGTTCGCACAGGAAGCCGGGTACGTGCGTGCCGTCGGCGAGTTCGAGGCGGCCCAGGGTCATCGGGCGGGGCAGGGCGGCGAGGAAGTGGCCGAGGCCTTCCGCGGGCAGGCGCCATACCTCGGCCTCGATGGCCGCTCCGCCGGTTCCCCCTTCGCCCACGTGCACCAGCCCCGGCTTCGGCGGGGTCGTCGGGAGGGCGTGCAGTCGGTAGACGGGGGCCGTCGTGGTCGTCCGCTCCAGTCGGGCGCCCAGGGCGAGGAGCTGGGGATTGAGCGGCTGGCCCGCGAGATGCGCGCCGACCACCGCCAGGCGGGCCTCGGGCTGGAACAGGCGGGCGATCGTGGCGAGCCGGTCGTCGGTGAACGCCGGGCCGATCAGCATCACGCCGAACGGGAGCCCGTCCACCTGGCCCGCGGGTACGGCCACCGCGGCCAGGTCGAAGAGGTTGGTGGAGTTCGTGAAACGGCCCAGCCGGGCGTTGGCGCCCAGTGGATCGGCGGCGACTTCGGCGAGGGTCGGGTGACCGGGGGCCGTGGGCAGCAACAGGGCGTCCGCGTCGGCCAGTTCGGTCAGTGCACGGGTGCGCAGGGCGGCCAGTCGGTCCTGGTCGGCGTAGAGCTGGTGGGCGGGGATGTCGCGGGCACGGGTGATGATGCCGGCGACGGTGGGATCCAGCGTCGCGCTCGCCTCACCTCCCTCGGCGAGCACCTTGTCGACGAAGGCGCCCACCGCTGTGTAGCGCTCGGCGACGAACGCGCCCTGGTACAGCATCTCGGCGGCCTCGGTGAAGGGCGTGAGGTCGAGGGTGCGGACCGAGACGCCTGTGGCGCGGAGGGCTGTCACGGCTGCCTCGTACGCCTGTGCCCAGCCCGGGTCGAGTTCGCCGAGCTGGGCGAGCGGCGGGACGGCCACCCGCCAGGGGCCGGGGGCGCGCTGGGGCAGGGGCGGCAGGTCACGGGCCGGCGGGGACACCATGTGTGCGAGTGCCCGCTCGGCCTCGGGGAGCGTACGGGCGAAGACGGTTACACAGTCGAGGGACGCGCAGGCCGGGACGACGCCGGTCGTGGGGACCAGGCCTCGGGTGGGCTTGAGGCCGACGATGCCGTTGAAGGCGGCGGGGACGCGGCCCGAGCCGGCGGTGTCGGTGCCGAGGGCGAAGTCGACGAGGCCCAGGGCCACGGCTGTGGCGGAGCCGGAGCTGGAGCCGCCGCTGATGCGGGTGGGGTCGTGGGCGTTGCGGACGGGGCCGTAGGGGGAGCGGGTGCCGACCAGGCCGGTGGCGAACTGGTCGAGGTTGGTGGTGCCGAGGAGGAGGGCGCCGGCGGCTCTGAGGCGGGCGATGACGGGGGCGTCGGTCTCGGGGTGGTAGGCGTAGGCGGGGCAGCCGGCGGTGGTGGGGAGGCCTTGGACGTCGATGTTGCCCTTGGCGGCGAAGAGGGTGCCGGCCAGGGGGAGGTGGTCGCCTGCGGCGAGGCGTTCGTCGATGTGGGTGGCTTCTGCTTCGAGGTCGGCCTGGGGGCGTAGGTCGATCCAGATTTCGGGGCGGTTCACTGCGGTGATGCGGGTGTAGGCGAGGTGGACTCGGGTGAGGGTGGGGGTGGGCATGGGGGCTCCTTGGGGTGTCTGTGCTTCTTTCGCCCCCGCCGCCCCTACCCGTCCCATCCCTGGGGGCTGCGCCCCCAGACCCCCGCTTTCGCGCTGAACGCGCTCGTCCTCAAACGCCGGACGGGCTGACTTCCAGCCCCTCCGGCGTTTGAGGAGCGGGGTGGGTAGGGGCGGCGGGGGCGAGAGAGCGGGCGGGGTCAGGGGGTTGGGGTCAGGATGAGTAGTGCTGTGCCTGCTTCCACCTGGGCGCCCGGTCTCGTCAGGATCTGGTGGATCACTCCCGACGCCGGGGCATGCACCCGGGACTCCATCTTCATCGCCTCCAGGGCGAGCAGCGGCTGGCCCGCTGTCACCTCGTCGCCGGGGGACACGTTCAACTGCCATACCGACGCGGCGAATTCGGCCTCGATCAGCCGGCTCCCAGGGGGAACCGTCACCTCGGGCGCGGCAGCGGCCGGTGCCGTGGCCGTCTCCGCCCTCGTGAACTCGCCCGCCGCCTCCCACGCGTCCCGTTCCGCCGCGAACGCCGCGCCCTGGCGGGAGCGGAACCCGGCGATCGACTCGGCGTTCCGGGTCAGGAAATCCTCGTACTCGGCCAGGGAGAACACGCCCTCCTCGATGCGGGGGACGAAACGGCCCGAGGTGATGTCGGCCCGCAGTTCGAGGAGTTCGTCGGGCTCGACGGCGTACCACTTGATGCGGTCGAAGAACCGCAGCAGCCACGGTGACCCCGGCTCGAACGCGCCGCGCTGCTGCCAGCCCGACCACACCTGGGTGGTGCGGCCGACGAACTGGTAGCCGCCGGGGCCCTCCATGCCGTAGACGCAGAGATAGGCGCCCCCGATGCCGACCGAGTTCTCCGCGGTCCAGGTGCGGGCCGGGTTGTACTTCGTCGTCACCAGGCGGTGGCGGGGGTCCAGCGGCGTGGCGACCGGGGCGCCCAGGTAGACGTCTCCCAGGCCCAGGACGAGGTACTCCGCGTCGAAGACCGTGCGGTACACGTCGTCGACCGAGTCCAGGCCGTTCACGCGGCGGATGAACTCGATGTTCCAGGGGCACCAGGGGGCGTCGTCGCGGACGCCCGCCATGTAGCGGGCTATCGCCTCGCGGGTCGCCGGGTCGTCCCAGGAGAGGGGGAGGTGGACGGTCCGGGAGGGGACCGTGAGGCGGTCCGCCGGGGGCAGGGCGGTGGCCGTCCGCCGTATCGCGGCGAGGAGTTCGGGCTGCGGGAGGACGGCCGGGTCGGCCTGGATCTGGAGGGAGCGGATGCCCGGGGTCAGGTCCTTCACCCCGTCCAGGTCCAGCTCGGCCACCGCCTCCATCAGGGCGTGGACCCGCATCCGGAGGCCCAAGTCGAGCTGCATGGGGCCGAATTCGACCAACAGGTTGTCGTCGCCGCTGCGGCGATAGGTGATGTCGCCGTCACGGGCCAGGACGCCACCGTCCTCAATTTCCGGCCTTGGTGCGCCCGTTGTGTCCACGGGGGTGAAGCGGACCGTGTCGCCGGGGCGCAACTGGCCCAGTTTCCAGCGTTCCGTGCTGAGGACAGTCGCCGGGCACACGAAACCGCCCAGGGATGGGCCGTCCGGGCCCAGCAGGACCGGCATGTCGCCGGTGTAGTCGACGGCGCCCACTGAGTACGGCGTGTCGTGGATGTTGGAGGGGTGCAGGCCCGCCTCACCGCCGTCGGTGCGTGCCCAGCGGGGCTTGGGGCCGACCAGTCGTACGCCGGTGCGGGCCGAGTTGAAGTGGACCTTCCAGTCGGCCGCGTAGAAGTCGTGGATGTCCTCCTCGGTGAAGAACTCCGGTGCCGCGTGGGGGCCTTCGACCGAGCCGAGGTGCCAGGTCGAGGTGAAGGCGGGGCGGTCCTCCGGGGCGACCGTTTCCGCCGATTCCGTCGCCGCTCCGCCGTGCAGGACGTCGCCCGTGCGCAGCGCCCGGCCTCCGTGGCCGCCGAACCTGCCCAGTGTGAAGGTGGCCGCGCTGCCGAGGAACGGCGGCACGTCCAGGCCGCCGCCCGCGAAGAGCACGTACGTCCGCAGGCCCTGTTCCGTCGGGGCGCCGATCGTCAGTACGGCGCCCGCCGGTACCGTCACCGGCTCCCACTGTGCGACCGGCGTGCCGTCCAGCGTGACCGGTGCCGGGGCCCCGGTGACGCACACCGTGGTGGGGTGGGTGAATCTCAACGACGGCCCCTGGAGGGTGCATTCGAGGCCGGGGGCGCCCTCGGCGTTGCCCAGGGCCCGGTTGCCGAGCCGGAAGGAACGGTCGTCCATCGGGCCGCACGGGGGGACGCCGACCTGCCAGTAGCCGGTGCGGCCCGGCCAGTCCTGGACGGTGGTGAGGGTGCCGCCGGAGACGACCTCGATGCGTGGAGTCGGGTCGCTCACCCCGGCCAGGGTCGCCGTCGAGTGCCTCGCGGAGCGGAAGTCGCGGTTCGCCAGCGCCGCCCGGACCAGGCCGAGGTTGGTTTCGATGCCGTCTACCCGGGTGCGGGCCAGCGCCTCGTCCAGCCGGCGCAGGGCGTGCTCCCGGTCGGCGCCGTAGGCGATCACCTTCGCGAGCATCGGGTCGTACGACGTGGTCACCTCGGTGCCCGTCTCCACCCAGCCGTCGACCCGTACCCCGGCCGGGAACTCCACCCGCGTCAACAGGCCCGCGCTGGGCCGGTGTTCGCGCGAGGGGTCCTCGGCGTAGACGCGGGCCTCGACGGCGTGACCGCGCGGGGTGCCCGGGTCCCGTACGACATCGCGCTCACCGCGCGCCAGGCGCAGCATCCAGGCGACGAGGTCGACGCCGTAGATCTCCTCCGTGACCGGATGTTCCACCTGGAGCCGGGTGTTGACCTCCAGGAAGTACGCCTCCTCGCGCGCGGCGTCGTACACGAACTCCACCGTACCGGCGGAGCGATAGCCGACCGAGGCGCACAAGTCGCGGGCCGAGGCGGCGAGTTGTGCGCGGACGTGGGCGGGGATGCCGGGTGCCGGCGCCTCTTCCAGCACCTTCTGGTTGCGGCGCTGGAGTGAGCAGTCGCGGTCGCCGAAGGTGACGACCCTGCCCTCGCCGTCGCCGAAGACCTGCACCTCGACATGGCGGGCGTGTTCGACCAGCCGTTCCAGGAAGACACCGGCCGATGAGAAGGACGCGGCGGCTACGCGCTGCACCCGCTCCCAGGCGTCGGCGAGTTCGGCAGCCGAGGCGCACGCCGACATGCCGATGCCGCCGCCACCGCCGGTCGCCTTGAGCATCACGGGATAGCCGATGGCGGCTGCCCGCGCGTACGCCTCGTCGAGGGAGGCCAGCAGTCCTGTGCCGGGGGCCAGAGGCACGCCCGCCGCTTCCGCCGCCGCACGGGCCGTGTGTTTCGCGCCGAACAGTTCCAGCTGCCCCGGCGTCGGGCCCACGAACACGATCCCGGCGTCCTCGCAGCGCCGCGCGAAGCCGGCGTCCTCGGACAGGAAGCCGTACCCGGGATGGATCGCCCCCGCACCCGTCGCCTTGGCCGCCGCCAGCACGAGGTCGGCGTCGAGGTACGACTCCTTCGCGGGCGCCGGCCCCAGGCGCACCGCCTCGTCGGCGAGCCGGACGTGCGGGGCCGAGCGGTCGGGGTCGGAGTAGACGGCGACCGTGCGCAGGCCCAGCTCCCGTGCCGTACGGATGATGCGGACGGCGATCTCGCCCCGGTTGGCGACCAGCAGCGTGTCGAAGGTCATGCCGTGCCTGCCTCTGTGCCCGCCTCGGTGATGGTCATCTCCACCTCGGTCGGGTCGAAGCCGTTGCAGGGGTTGTTGATCTGGGGGCAGTTGGAGACGAGGACCAGGACATCGCGTTCGGCGCGGAGCGTGAGGGACAGGCCGGGCGCCGACAGGCCGTCCACGATGCCGAGCGTG
This sequence comes from Streptomyces sp. NPDC047042, assembly GCF_040644035.1. Lineage (NCBI taxonomy): Bacteria > Bacillati > Actinomycetota > Actinomycetes > Kitasatosporales > Streptomycetaceae > Streptomyces > Streptomyces sp. NPDC047042. The sequence goes on from NZ_JBEYVP010000008.1 coordinate 182,733, forward strand.
CCGTCCTTCTCCACCGGCACGTTCATGTACCAGTTGATGTTGGAGACCAAGTCCCTTTTGCCCAGGCCGTGTCTGGCGCCCTCGGCGAGGAAGTTGTCCACGCACGCGTGCTGCGACCAGGTGTGGTGGCCGTAGCGCAGGGTGTTCGACTCCTTGGAGCAGGCGCCGCCGACCGTGTCGTGCCGGCCGACGTCGTCGGCGGCCACGGTCATCAGGGGCGTGTGTTCGTTCGACATCAGGACACTGCCGGTGGTGAGGAAGATGCCGCCCTGCGCGTGGATCGTGTCGGGCGCGCTGTAGCGCACGGATGTGTCGTGGGCGTCGTACACCAGGAAGTCGACGGCCTGGTTGCCGTGCAGGTCGGTGATGGTGAGGGTGCCGCCGGCCCGGACGACCGACGACCAGGCGGCGCGGGCGGGAACGACGGTCTTCCGGACGATCGGCGTGCTCATGCGAGCCCCCTCGCGGCAAGGAATTCGGCGGTGTTCAGGAACGCGCGGCGGCCTTCGGGCGTGGCCTCCCACAGGGGGTCGCCGGGGCGGGTGGCCTCGGCGCGCCAGGCCAGCACCTCCAGCGGGGTGCTGACGTAGTCGTCGCGCGGGTCGGCGGGGTGCGGGACGTTCGCGATCAGCACGGTGACGTCCTGCTCGGCGCGCAGCGTCACACTGCCGCCCGGTCCGGCCGAGCCGGTGAAGTCGAGGGCGCCGTCCTCGCGTATCTGCACGCCCTGGAAGAAGGAGAGCGACGGCGGCAGATCGCGCGGCTGGAGGCCGTTCTTGGCCGCGGCCAGCTTGAACAGCTCACGTCCGGCGGGGGAGGGCGACTGCGGGGTGCCGTCGCCGTACCGGGCGGTGTTGCGTACGAGGGTCGAGGTGCCGCAGAGCGCGTCATGGCGCCCCGAGGTGTCGGCGACCAGGGAGGCGAGGACGCGGCCCTGGTCGGAGAGGAGCAACTGGCCCTCGCCGAGGTAGGCGTTCCACTGCACCTTGACCGTGTCGGCGACGTTCAGCCGCTCCCAGGGCCGGTCCGCGACGAAGAGCAGCAGATGGGCGCAGGCGTCACCGCGCAGGTCGGTCAGGCGCAGCTCGGTGCCACGGGCCAGCACCCGGTGTGTGTAGTTGCCGCCTGCCACGGTCTCGGCCCACACCAGATGGCCGGCGGCGCAGGGTGGCGACGGCCAGTCGGCGGCCGGGACGACGGGCATGGCCTCGGCCTGAGCGCCCTCCTGGGCGCGGGCGTGGTCGCGGGCTCCGTACGTGGTCGATGTCCCCATCGAGGGTCCTCCGGCTCCGAAGTCGTACTGCGGGTGGTGTCGGGTGCGGGGCGGGTCGGCGGTGTGCTGGTCGTCGGTCCGGGGTCCGCCGCGCTATTTCTGTCGCCCGACAGAAATTAGGCGCGCGGCGAGACACCGCAGTTGCCCGTGCGTTTCGTCCCCGTTACCGATTGCTCACGAAGATCGTCGGGCGGCGCGGTGTGCGAGGATCGAACGCATGGGAACGACGGGTGGGCCGGGCGGACGGCGGGTCGGCAGACCGCGGGCCGCGCAGCGGCCGGACAGCGGGCTCGCCCCGCGGGCGGAACTGCTGACCGCGGCCGCCGAGTTGTTCACCACCCGGGGCTATGCCGCCACCACCACGCGGACCATCGCCGAGCGGGCGGGGATGCGCCAGGCGTCCATGTACCACTACGTCTCCGGCAAGGAGGAGCTGCTCGCCGAGCTCCTGGAGTCCACCGTCACGCCGTCCCTGACGTACGCCCGCGGGCTGCTCGCCGACGACGCGACCCCGGCCGAGAGCCGGCTGTGGAAGCTGTGCCGCACCGACGTCGAGCTGCTCTGCGGCGGCCCGCACAACCTCGGCGGCCTCTACCTCCTCCCCGAGGTGCGCGCCGAACGCTTCGCGGGCTTCCATGCCGTACGGGCGGAACTCAAGGACGCCTACCGGCAGTTGCTGGCGGCGACGGCGGCCGGGGGCGCGCTCGCCAAGAGTGAGCTGGACCTGCGGACGGATCTGCTCTTCGGGCTCATCGAGGGCGTCATCCTCGTGCACCGCTCCGATCCCGAGCGCCCGGCCGCGGTCTTCGCGGAAGCCACGGCGGACGCGGCGCTGCGCATCGCCGGAATCTGAGGCTCAGGGCGCTTCCGGGCCTCCAGGAGGCCTTTGTTCACCCGTCACGGTGAGTGGTCCTCGCACATCCATGCGCCGTTACTCAGCGTGTGCGATTGCATCCGCAGCGTGTAAATGGGCCGAGGGTACTCCAGTTGCGAAGGGCATTTCAGAGGCTTGCCGAATATGACACGGCGTTGATCCGGTCGGACTAAGCTCGCCCGCAGCGCACCGAGTTGGGATGTATTCGTGCGCTTGTTCCCAAAGATGCGGAAGATCCAGAAACTCCTGACAGTTCCCAGACGTACCCCCAAGCAAGTTCCCCCAACCCCAGCCGATTTGTCTCAGAGGGCATACATGGTGAGTGTTCAATCGCCCCCCGGTGGCCGTGAACTTCCCTACGCGCGCGTGCTGTTGCTACCTGCCATAGCTATGGCCGGGGCGACCGGAGCCGCCGTCGCCCTGGTGACGGGCCCGGCCCGGTCCGCCGTCGGCTGGTTCGGGGCCATGGCCACGCTGCTGGTCGTCGCGGTCGCCGCCGAAGCGGTCCGCCGCGGCCGTACCGTCCGTGATCTGCGTGCCGGGCACGCCCGTGACACCGCGTATCTGGAACGGCGCATCGCCGCCCACGACGAGGACTTCGTCCGGCTCGGCGAGGAGATCCTGCCGTACGCGCTCCGTCTGATGCGCGGAGTCGGTTCACCCTCAGAGGTGATTCGCCACCTGGGTCTGCCGGACTCCGCGTACCCCGGGCTGCCCGTGCCGCAGCTCCGGCTGCTGGAGCACGTCCTGGAGATCGTCGACCGCGAGGAGGCCATGCGGGACGGCTCCGAGCGCGCGTTCGTCAGCATCGCCCGGCGAGTGCAGTCGATCGTCCACCAGCAGGCCAACGAACTCCGCGAGATGGAGGAGGACCACGGCCGCAACCCCGAGGTCTTCGACGACCTCCTGCGCATCGACCACGGCACCGCGCTGATCGGCCGCCTCGCCGACTCCATCTCCGTGCTCGGCGGCGGCCGGCCCGGACGCCAGTGGCCCGAGCCGGTCGCGCTGTACAGCGTGCTGCGCGGCGCGATGTCCAGGATCCTGGAGTACCGCCGTATCGACCTGACCTCCATCGCGCAGGTCAACGTCGACGGCAACTCCGTCGAACCGGTCATCCACGCGGCGGCCGAACTCCTCGACAACGCCACGCGCTACTCGCCGCCCCACACCAAGGTGCATGTCACGGCGACCGAGGTGCAGACCGGCATCGCCATCGAGATCGAGGACGCCGGCGTCAGCCTCAGCGAGGAGTCCCGCAAGCGCGCCGAGGGCATGATCGCCCGCGCCCAGGCGGGCTTCGACCTCAACGACCTCGGTGAGGCGCCGCGCCTCGGCCTGGCGGTCGTGGGACGCCTCTGCGAGTCGTACAACATGCAGATCTCGCTCAGGCAGTCCGCGTACGGCGGTGTCCGCGCCATCCTGGTCGTGCCGTCCGAGATGCTCACCACCGACCCGGCCGTCGGCCTCGCCCACGGCATCGGTGCCACCGCCGCGCCCAAGATCGAACTCGGTGCGCTGGAAGGCCCCAAGCGCCCGCCCAAGAAGCGCCGCCCCACGACCGGCCCGCGCATCCCGGCCTCCGTCTCCATGGAGGACGACATCCCCGAGGTCACCGAGTGGACCGAGAACGGCCTGCCGCAGCGCCGCAGCCGGGTCAAGACCCCGCTCAGCGAGCGGTACGCCCGCTCCCGGGCCGCCGAGGCCGAGATGGAGGCCAACCCGGAGCTGCGGAAACTGTGGGAGCCCGAGTCGCAGAAGAAGAAGGACAAGAAGGACGAGCCCCTGCCGGGCCTGTGGGTCGAGGCGTTCATGGAGGGGCTCAAGGGCGACCCGGACCCCACGGCCTACACCCGGAACCCCGACGACCCCACGACGCTCTCCGGCCACCCGGACGACGCGCCCGACTTCACCGGGTTCCCGGGCGGTTCCACGACCCCGGGCGGCCACCCGGACGACCTGGCGGCCTTCGGCGGCCACCGGGAAGACCCCACCGCAGCCAGTGCGACCAACCAGCAGCCGGCCCACGCTGAGGCCGACGACGAGGGGGACCTCAAGTGATCTCGCAGCGAGCCAACTTCGACTGGATGCTCAAGGCGCTCGCCGACGGCGTACCGGGTGTCCAGCAGATCGTGGTGCTCTCCGCCGACGGACTGCGCATCGCCCGCTACGGCGGCGACCCCGACGCCGCCGACCGTGTCGCCGCCGCCTGCGCGGGGCTGCAGAGCCTCGCGGGCGCCGTCGCGCACGAGATCCCGGACAGCGACGGCACGATGCGCATGGTCATCATCGAGGTCACCGGCGGCTACTTCTACCTGATGGCCGCCGGCCCCAACGCCTACCTCGCGGTCCTCGCCAACGTGGTCGCCGAACCCGGCAGCATGAGCCACCACATGCGTGACCTCGTCGTCCGGATCGGCGAGCATCTCACCAGTCCGCCCCGGCGGAACGGGCAGAGCGTATGACTCCTCCGCAGCGTCGACGGCGCTACCCACTGAAACAGGACCCCCCGCCGGAACGCCTGCTGAGCCTCGCCGGCACGGAAGGCGGCACGGGCCCGGAAGGCAAGGGCGGCGCGGAGGGCAAGGAAGGCGCCGAGGGAGAAGAAGGTGAGCGCAGGAATCCCGAGCGGCTCTATGTGCTCACCGGCGCGGCCCCGGGCGGCGAACGCGCCTCTCTCGACCTCGTCACGTTAATCGTGGCGTGCGCCGAACCCCCGCCCTCCGCTCCGCCGGAGCAGTCGGCGCTGCTCCGCCTCTGCAAGGCACCACTGTCCGTGGCCGAGCTCTCGGCTTACCTCAACCTGCCGTTCAGCGTGGTGACCGTCCTGCTCACCGAGCTGCTGACGGCCGAACTGGTCCAGGCGCGCGACCCGCTCATCAGCCAGTCGCTCGCCGACCGTTCCCTCCTCGAAGCGGTGATGCATGGACTTCAAAAGCTCTGACACCATCACGGGTCCACGAACCGAGGACCGGCTGCCGCAATCCACCCAGGCCGCGGTGAAGATCGTGATCGTGGGCGGTTTCGGCGTCGGCAAGACGACCATGGTCGGCTCGGTCAGCGAGATCAGGCCGCTGACCACCGAAGAGACCATGACGCAGGCCGGCATCGGCGTCGACGACAACTACGGCTCCGACTCCAAGACGGCCACCACCGTGGCCATGGACTTCGGCCGCATCAGCATCACCGACCAGCTGGTGCTGTACCTGTTCGGCACCCCCGGCCAGGAACGCTTCTGGTTCCTGTGGAACGGGCTGTTCGAAGGCGCCCTGGGCGCGGTCGTCCTGATCGACACCCGGCGCCTGGAAGTGAGCTTCGACGTGATGGGGCGACTGGAGGAACGAGGCGTCCCCTTCGTCATCGCGGTCAACTCCTTCCCGGACGCGCCCCGTTACCCGGTCGAGGACCTGCGCTCGGCTCTCGACCTGGCCCCGGAGATCCCCATCGTGGAGTGCGACGCCCGCCGCCGGGCCTCCAGCCGGGACACGCTCATGACGCTGATGCGCTTTCTGCACTCGCTGGAGATGAGGAAGGCGTCCGTCTGAACACGCCGATCAACGACCCCCGAGCAACTCATCTGACACCGGATCCATTTCAGTTTCGGAGCGATCACCGTGACGCTTGAACCCCACCCCTCGACCACCACGGACGACCCCCCGCTCGGACCACCCCCCGGTTGCCCCGCCCACGCCGGCGGCGGCGTCAGCGGCACCGGGCCCGGCGGGCTGCGTCGGCTCTACGGTCCCGAGGCGGAGGACCTGGGAGCCGTGTACGAGAAGCTCCGCGCCGAACACGGCGCGGTGGCTCCCGCGCTGCTCCACGACGACGTGCCGATCTGGGTCGTGCTCGGCCACGGCGAGAACCTGCACATGGTGAGCACCCCCTCGCAGTACTGCAAGGACAGCCGGCTGTGGACACCCATGCTGGAAGGCAAGGTCAAGCCCGACCACCCGCTGATGCCGCACTTCGCCTGGCAGCCCATCTGCGCCCACGCCGAGGGCGACGAGCATCTGCGGCTGCGCGGAGCGGTCACCGGCGCCATGTCGACCATCGACCACCGGGGCATCCGCCGCCACATCAACCGCGCCACCCAGCACCTCGTCAACCAGTTCTGTGAGGACGGCAGGGCCGACCTGGTCGGCCAGTTCGCCGAGCATCTGCCGATGGCGGTCATGTGCGAGATCCTCGGCATGCCCGAGGAGTACGGCGACCGGCTGGTGCAGGCCGCCCGCGACTGCCTCAAGGGCAGCGAGACCGCGCTCGCCAGCCACGCCTACCTCATGGAGGTCCTCAGCCGGCACGCCGTCCGCCGCCGGGCCCAGCCGCAGGACGACTTCACCAGCCATCTCGTCACCCACCCCGCCGGGCTGTCCGAGGACGAGGTCAGGGAACACCTGCGCGTGGTGCTCCTCGCCTCCTACGAGACCACGGCCAACCTGCTCGCCAACGTGCTGCGCATGGTGCTCACCGAACCGGGCTTCCGGGCGCAGCTGAACGGCGGCCAGATGACCGTGCCCGAGGCGGTGGAGCAGTCCCTGTGGGACGAGCCGCCGTTCAGCACCGTGTTCGCCTATTTCGCCAAGCAGGACACCGAGCTGGGCGGCCAGCGCATCCGCAAGGGCGACGGACTCCTCCTCGGCATGGCACCGGGCAACGTCGATCCGCGGGTCCGCCCCGACCTCAAGGCGAACATGCAGGGCAACCGCTCGCACCTCGCCTTCAGCGGCGGCCCGCACGAGTGCCCGGGCCAGGACATCGGCCGCGCCATCGCCGACGTCGGCGTCGACGCGCTGCTGACCCGTGTCCCCGACATCCAACTCGCCTGCGCGGAGCACGAGTTGCGCTGGCGGTCGACCGTCGGGAACCGGCATCTGGTGGAACTGCCCGTGAAGTTCGCGCCGAAGCCCCAGCAGGACGTCATGGAGCGGCCCGCCATCAACCCGTTGCAGCGGCAGCGCCCGACCAGCTGGCAGATCAGCTCCGAGCAGCCGCAGCCCACGGTTCCGGCACCCGCGGCTCCGGCCGACGAGCCCACTGCGCCGCCCGTGCCCGAGCCGGTCCGCCGACCGGGCGTGCTGCGCCGCGTCCTGCGCTGGTGGCGCGGCGAATGAGCCGGCCGGCCGGCGAGGTCAGCCGGCCCACTCCTCGTACGAGGACCAGGCCTCGAGCACACGCGGGCTGACGAACCGATGCTCGAGCCCCGTGACCGGATCGGTGAACTCCAGCACCCGGGCCAGCAGTTGGAGCGGGCGCCGGAAGTCACCGACGGCCACGGGGCCGGTCACCACCGGATAGAGGGGATCGCCGAGGATCGGCACCCCCAACGCGCTCATGTGCACCCGCAGTTGGTGGGTCTGTCCGGTGGCCGGCGTCAGCCGGTACCGGGCCCGACCGTCCCGGTGCTCGAGCAGCTCGACCCGGCTCTCGGCGTTGGGCTCGCCCTCTACCTCGTAGGCCGCCGGCACCCCGCGCTCCTTGACGATCCGGCTGCGCACGGTACGCGGCAGGACCAGCGCCGGATCGTGGGGGGCCACCGCCTCGTACTCCTTCGCCACCCGCCTGTCGCGGAACAGCGTCTGGTAGGCGCCGCGTTCGTCCGGTCTGACCGTGAACAGCACCAGGCCGGCCGTCAGCCGGTCCAGGCGGTGGGCCGCGCCCAGCGCCGGGATTCCCAGCTGACGGCGCAGCCGTGCCAGGGCCGTCTCGGCGACATGGCTGCCGCGCGGGGTGGTGGCCAGGAAGTGCGGCTTGTCGGCCACCACCACGTGCTCGTCCCGGTACACGACCTCGATCGGGAAGGGCACGTGCTCCTCGTCCGGCAGATCCCGGTGGAACCACACGAACATGCCCGGCACATACGCCGTGTCCCGCGTCACCGGGCGCCCGGTGACGTCCACGACGCGTCCCTCGTCGAGCATGCCGTCGATCACCCCGGCCCCGGCCGCGAGCCGCGCCACGAGGTGGTCCCGTACGGTCGCCCAGGTGTCACCGGGCGGCAACCGCACCCGCACCGGGTCCACTCCGTCACACTGGGGCAGTGGAGAGGGCGGGGGCGGGGTGCGGCGTCTCATCACGGTGAAGCGTACGTGGCGGTTCTGACAGGACGCCGGTCATCCCCGCCGGCGTCCCTCGGGTCGTCAGGAGCCGAGGGACGCGGACGGGACGTCTCCCGGGGCAGGGGCCTGGTACCGCTCGGCGATCGTCGTCCAGACGTCGACGGCGGCGAGGTGGTAACGCATCACTTCCAGCACGGCCGACAGCTGCTCACGGTCGTTGCCGTTCAGCTGCAACTGTTCGCAAAGCGCCGGGAGCTGGGTGCGCTCAAGATGGTCGTACTCCGACTGCCTGGCCGCTCGCAGCCGGGTGACCACGGCCGCGGCCTCGTCGACGGAGATGTCCAGAAACCTCGCGTACACGAGGACGAAGTTGCATGTCTCGTCCTCGTTCTCGACCTCTCGGCGGTAGGAGCGGACGTCGTTGTAGAGGGTCTGCAGGTCCGTCCAGGCGTCCATCAGCGCACGGAACTGACGGGACTGGCGCACCCGCGGCGGCACCTCCGCCGCTGCCACGTGCTCGGCGAGGCAGATCCCGACGTGGCCGCCGAACGAGCCGCGGCGGCGGACAAGGTACTCGGCAGGATCAGGAATTCGCCCGTCGCACATGCATTCAAGCTCCCAGCATTGTCCGTCGGCATATTCCATCACGGCGTTCAGCATGTTGTGTTTCCAGGCTGTCGACCGGGTCGGCCTCATTCGAAGCCATATGTCGGCGAGGGACCTCTCAATGGGGTGCTGCGGTATCGCGTGCGAGGTGCCTTCCTGTGGCATGAACCGGGAGAGTCCGTCCACCATGGCCCGCGCCCCCGGAAGGTCGCGTTCGGCTTTGAATGTCCTGACGAACATCAGGTCGAGGGCGAACATCCACGCGTACAGGTGGTAAGCCAGGAACAACTCGTCCTTTGACGCGAAGGGATAGCACCACGCGGTGCAATCGGCGAGTCCGATGGCCGCCCACTCGTCCGGGTCGGCCGCGAGGGGCAGCAGCCCCATGCTGTGCGTCCACGCGTCGCCGTCGCGGTTCAGCAGGTCGACGTTCGGGTTCCCCTGCCATGAGTAGAGCATGCGGAGCGAGGGTGTGCTCATCGTGCTGATCTCCTGTCGGGTATTCAAGACCTGGCACGAGCGGTAATTCGCGGATCCTTCGGCTTGGACGGAACACGGAACCGGAGGCTTTCGGGGGATACGGGAACCGGGCGGGAGCGGAGCCTTCCACAATGCCCTCCGGGTGACGGAGCCGACCAAGTCCATGAACTACGCGCTGTGCTCCGTACGCTGCGACCGCGGCCTGGCTGACCAGTACGGGAAAAGGGCCCGCCGGCTGAACCGGTCGAGCGGGGTTTCAGCGGCACGGTCGCGGATCGTCTCTACATTCCGGTGCGCCTGCGGTTTAGTCAACTGTTCGAGGCGATCGGAGCTTGTGCGAGGCGACTTGGCGCGGTAGCGCGGGAGGGTGCCCCGGGCGGCACCCGGTCCCGCGTTCTCGGAGATCGACTGGATGACCCGGCGAACGGTGTGCGCATCCGGACACCACCTCCACGGGCCCGGGCGCGGCACCCCTTCATGCCGTCAATTCGCCCTGAAGGCCGTCACTTTGGACCATGCGATGGTTTTCGGCCTTCGGACAGGGCGCCCGACCCCGGCGCATGGGGTTGCCCCGGCGCATGGAGCGGTCCTCCACCGGCCGGATGCGCGGCTTCGCGCTCCGCCCAATGCGCCGTCCGTGCGCTGCCCGGTTTGCACAACAAGGCTTACTGCAACGGCAATTGAGCCTTCTACGAGAGGGATCGAGCAGGATCCGCGCCAGAGCGCACGCGTCGTGCGCGCATGAGCCGGTACAGAGCTCCGAGCACTACCGTGACCACCAGGAACAGCACCGTGAACCACTGGAAGTACCAGTGTCCGCCCGCCGGGTCGTACACCGCCGCCCGCGGCCAGGCCAGGTTGACCGTCATGAACAGGCCGTACAGGAGTGCCAGCACGTTCACCGGGACGCCCCAGCGGCCGAGGGAGAAGAGGGGCTTGCCGGTCTCGTCGGTGCCGTCCGCCGTGAAGGAACCCTTCAGACGCCGTACGAGCAGTGGGCCCGTCACCATCGCGTACGCCAGGTACAGCATCACGATGCAGGTGGTGCCGATGGCCAGGAACGCCTCCGGGGACGCGAAGTTGAGGAGGAGCAGGGCCGCAGCCAGTATGCCGACGACCAGGGCCGGGGCGCTCGGCATGCCTGTGCGCGGGTTGACCTTCGCCAGTCGGGACGCGAAGGGCAGCTGGCCGTCGCGGGCCATGGAGAACAGCATCCGGCAGGCCGCCGTCTGGATCGCGAGGGTGGCCACCGCGATCGCCACCACCACGTCGACCAGCAGGGCGCGGCCCACGCCGTCGCCCAGGCTGCTCGTCAGGACGTAGCTCAGGCCCTCGACGCCGAGCCGGCCGTCGGTGAGGCTCGGCGCGGCGAGCAGGCCGGCGAGGATGATCAGGCCGCCCAGCAGGCCCGCCGAGGCGAGCGCGGTGAGGATCGTACGGGGTGCGGTACGCCGGGGATGGTGCGTCTCCTCGCTCATCTCGCCCGCGCTGTCGAACCCGATCATCACGTACGCCGCCGTGAACGAGCCCACCAGCAGCGCCCCGAACAGGCCGGACTCCAGGGCCGTACCCGTGTGGAAGGTGATCCCGGGAGTGCGCTCGGAGTGGGTGAGCAGGAGGACGATTATCAGGACGGCGCCGATGATCTCGGCGGTCACGCCGACCCGGTTGACCAGGGACATCACCCGGTTGTCGATGACGTTGACGAAGGTCGTCAGGAGCAGCAGGAGCACGCCGAGGATCGCCGCGTTGGCCGCGCCGCTCGCCGAGGTGGGCGCGGGGTCGTCGCCGACCAGCTGGAAGCCGGACCAGATGGCCGGCATGACGACCTGGAGCGCGAGGGCTGCCGCCGCGACGACCACGATCTGCCCGATCACCATGATCCAGCCGGCGAACCAGCCGAAGGTGAGGTTGGAGAGCCGGGACGACCACTGGTAGATCGCGCCGGAGATCGGATAGCGCGCGGCCAGTTCCGCGAAGCACGCGGCGACCAGCAGCTGGCCGATCAGTACGGCCGGCCAGGCCCAGAAGAAGACCGGGCCGCCGAAGGCGTACCCGAAGGCGAAGAACTGGAAGACGGTGGTCAGGACGGAGATGAAGGAGAAGCCGGCGGCGAACGAGGCGTACCGGCCGAGGCTGCGGTGCAGTTCCTGGCGGTAGCCGAACTCGGAGAGGGAGCGGTCGGCGGACGGCTCCGGCGGGTCGGGGCGTAGGTCGGAGGGAGCGGTCGTGGTCACGGTGGGACCTGCCTTCGGCGCGGTATTCCTGTCGGGTGACAGAAATTAGGGACGCGCTGTTTCGCAGGGATGTCGTGGCCGTGTCCAGGCGGGGCCCAAGTCCTCACGTGCCCGCGGCGGCGCGGCAAGTGGGAGGGCCCGGCGGTGCCCGGCGGCGGGAGGCCGGCTCGGGGAGCGTCCTCGGTCGATCTCCGCCCGCTCCGCCCCGGGCCGTCAAGTGGGCGGTGGGAGAGGGTAGTTCGGAGAAGCCCGCGACTCGAGCGAGGTTCGGCGAGGTACTGAGGCATTCGGAGGGGTTCAGCCGAGCTCGGGAGTGTCGCGCCGCCCGGACCGGGGGAATTCGCTCGGTCGGGGCGGCGGGGGAGGGGAGTTCGGCGGGACTCGGGGAGCGTTCCGCCGCCCGGACCGGGGGAATCCGCTCGCGACTGGGCGACTGGGCGACTCGCAGCGAGGTTCGGCGAGGTGCGGAGGCATTCGGAGGGGGTCAGTGGAGTTCAGTGGCGCTCATGAGCGTTATGCCGCCCCGGCCGGGGGGAATCCACTCGGCCGGGGCGTCTGGTGGCTCGGGGAATCAGGAGGTCGCCGGTGCGGCCGTCTCCTGCTCCGCCTCGACCTGCGCGTTCCAGTCCCGCTTGGACGCCTGCCAGCCGTCCTCGTCGTGGCCGAGGCGCCAGTAGCCGGAGATCGAGAGGTCCTCGCGCGGGATACCGCGCTCCACGCGCAGCAGCCGGCGCAGCTCCTTCACGAAAGCCGCCTCGCCGTGTACGAACGCGTGCACCCGGCCCGGGGGGAACTCCAGGGCGCGTACGGCCTCGACGAGGGCCTGGCCCAGGGGGCGATCGCCGCGGTGCAGCCAGCGGACCTCCACGTCGGAGTCGATCTTCTGCTCCTCCTCGGGGCCCGCGACCTCGACGAACGCGTAGGCCTTCGCGCCGTCCGGCAGTGACTCCAGGGAGCAGGCGATCGCGGGCAGCGCGCTCTCGTCACCGACGAACAGATGCCAGTCGGCCTCCGGGTCGGGGGCGTAGGCGCCGCCGGGGCCGCCGAAGGCCAGCGTCTCGCCCGGCTGGGCGCGCATCGCCCAGGGGCCGGCCAGGCCCTCGTCGCCGTGCAGCACGAAGTCGAGGGTCAGTTCGCGCAGTTCGGGGTCCCAGGCGCGCACCGTGTAGGTGCGGGTCACCGGCCACTGCTCGCGCGGGAACTCCTCGCGAATGCGCTGCATGTCGAAGGGCTGCGGATAGGTGACGCCCTCCGCCGGGAACAGCAGTTTCACGTAGTGGTCGGTGCGGGTACCGGCCGTGAACTCGGCGAGGCCGTCGCCGCCCAGGACCACGCGCTGCATGTGCGGTGTCAGGCGCTCGGTGCGGACGACCTGCGCGGAGTGGGTCTTCGGGGCCCTGCGTTCCGGGCGCTCTGCCATGACGGCCTCCCTGTTACCTTGCTTAGGCTTACCTAAGTTAGCATCTCCCCCTTGGAAATCCCTGTTACCCGAGACAATCTTCGTCCTGATGCCGGGGAAGCGGTACCTCACCTTCCGAGCGTTGTGAGCAATCTCTCCAGCGACCCCCCAAGTCCCCAGCGGGCAGCGAGCAGTTCGAGTGCCTCGGGGTCGCGTGGAGCATGCGGCACCGCCGTGTCGACGTCCGGCAGCGGGACATCGGCCGCGACGAGTACCACCTTGGGCGCGACCTCCACGTACGGCCGTGACTCGTCGAGCCGCTTCCGCTGCGACGGCGTCAGCTTCGCCCTCGGATCGTCGACCGCGGCCATGATCCCGGCCAGGTCGCCGAACTCTGCCAGCAGCTTCGCGGCCGTCTTCTCGCCGATGCCCGGCACACCCGGCAGCCCGTCGCTCGGGTCGCCGCGCAGCAGCGCCAGATCCGCGTACCCCTTCCCGTCCACCCCATACCTCTCGCGCAGCCAGGCCTCGTCGGTCAGCTGCAGGGACCCCACGCCCTTGAGCGGGTACAGGACACGCACCCCCCGATCGTCGTCGACCAGTTGATACAGGTCCCGGTCGCCGGTGACGATGTCGACAGGGCCCTTCGCGCGCGCGGTGAAGGTGCCGATCACGTCGTCCGCCTCGTAGCCCGCGACGCCCACGCGCGCGATGCCGACCGCGTCCAGTACCGCCTCGATGACCGGCACCTGCGGCGACAGCGTGTCCGGCACCTCCTCCTCGTCCGGCCCCACCTCGCGCTCCTCGGCGACGCGGTGGGCCTTGTACGAGGGGATCAGGTCGACCCGCCACTGCGGCCGCCAGTCCGCGTCCATGCACGCCACCAGGTGGTCCGGGCGATGGTCCTTGACCAGCCGGTCGATGAACTCGAGCAGCCCGCGCACGGCGTTCACCGGCATGCCGTCCGGAGCCTTCACGGACTCCGGGACGCCGAAATAGGCGCGGAAATAGAGCGAGGCGGTGTCGAGAAGCATCAGTCGTCCGGTCACGCCTCGCATCATGCCGTACGCCACTGACAGTCACCCGGCGCGCCACTTGCGGACGCTCCCCGAGGTCCGCACCGGAGGTCGCGCGTTACCTGTGCGAAGCGCTGTGAACTGGCCCACTCCTCTGTTTGCCCACGTCGAGCAAGGGCAGGCGCGGCCACGGAGGGGGTCGGTTGTTCGCTCGACATCGCACCCGAAAACGTCAGCACCCCGCACTACCCAGCACCACCACACAGCACCACGAGGAGCACCCCTTGTCTTCCAGGCTTGAGGCCGAACATCTGTACAAGGTCTTCGGCAGACGACCGGGCGACGCGGTCGCCCGACTAGAACAGGGAACCGACCGCGACGAACTGCGCGACGACGGCACCACCGCCGCCGTCATCGACGCGTCCATCACGGTCGAACCGGGCGAGATCTTCGTCGTCATGGGCCTGTCCGGCTCGGGCAAGTCGACGCTGCTGCGCATGCTCAACGGCCTGCTGGAACCCACCGCGGGACACGTCCGCTTCGACGGCCAGGACCTGACCGCGCTCGGCGACCGCGAACTGCGCGCACTGCGCGCGAACAAGATCAGCATGGTCTTCCAGCACTTCGCGCTCTTCCCGCACCGCAGCGTCCGCGAGAACGCCGCGTACGGCCTGTCCGTGCAGGGCGTGCCCCGCGCCGAGCGCGAGCGCCGCGCCGACGAGGCGCTCGCCCTGTGCGGCCTGGCCGGCTGGGAGGACTCGTGGCCCGACGAGCTGTCCGGCGGCATGCAGCAGCGCGTGGGCCTCGCCCGCGCCCTCGCGACCGACGCCGACCTGCTGCTCATGGACGAGTCGTTCAGCGCCCTCGACCCACTGATCCGCCGGGACATGCAGGACCAGCTCCTGGAACTCCAGAAAACCCTGAAGAAGACCATCGTGTTCATCACCCACGACCTCAACGAGGCCATGCGCCTGGGCGACCGCATCGCCGTCATGCGCGACGGCCGCATCGTCCAGACCGGCACCGCCGAGGACATCCTCGTCCGCCCCGCCGACGACTACGTGGCGTCCTTCACCAAGGACGTCGACCGCACGCGCGTGCTCACCGCCGGCGCCGTCATGGACCCGGCGACGCGCGGCGACGAGGCCGACTGCGACTGCCCGACGGCGACGCCCGACACGCCGTTCACCGAACTGTGCGCGCTCAGCGCCCGCCTCTCCCATCCGGTGGCCGTGGTCACCGCGCCCCCGGACCGCCGACTCGTCGGGGTCGTACCGCGACAGCGCCTCGTCGGGTTCCTGGGCGACGAGCAGGGAGACCCCGAGCCCTGCGGCAGCCCGAGCGCCCCGGCCCACCCGGAGGGGAAGGTGACCGCCCGTGCCCAGGCTGCGGCTCGGTGACTGGGTCGACGACGGCGTCAGCTGGCTCGTCGCCCACATGTCCTGGCTCTTCGACGCGATCAAAACGGTCGTCGAAGGCCTGTACGACGGCATCAACGCGGTACTCACCGCCCCGGAGCCCCTCCTCCTGGCCGGCATCCTCGCGGTTGCCGCCTGGTGGCTGCGCGGCCTGGTCGCGGGTGTCCTCGCCTTCGCCGGATTCGCGCTCGTCGACTCCATGGCCCTGTGGGACCGAGCCATGTCGACGCTCGCCCTGGTGCTCGTCGCCACCCTCATCGCCCTGGTGATCTCGATCCCGCTGGGCATCTGGGCGGCCCGCTCCAGGACGGTCGGCGCCGTGCTGCGGCCCGTCCTGGACCTGCTCCAGACGATGCCGTCGATGGTGCTGCTGATCCCGGCGATCCTGTTCTTCGGCATGGGCGTCCCGGCGGGCGTCGTCGCCACCCTGATCTTCGCCCTCGCTCCCGGCGTACGCATGACCGAACTCGGCATCCGCCAGGTCGACGCCGAACTCGTCGAGGCCGCCGAGGCGTTCGGTACGCCGCCCCGCGACACACTGCTGCGCGTGCAGCTGCCGCTCGCCCTTCCGACGATCATGGCGGGCGTCAACCAGGTCATCATGCTCGGCCTGTCCATGGTCGTCATCGCCGGCATGGTCGGCACCGGCGGGCTCGGCGGCGCCGTCAACGAGGCCATCGGCCAGCTCGACATCGGGCTCGGCTTCGAGGCGGGCCTCGGCATCGTCGTCCTCGCCATCTACCTCGACCGGATGACCGGCGCGCTCGGCGCCCAGATCTCCCCGCTGGGCCGCCGCGCCGCCGCCAGGGCCCGAGCCGCGGGCACCCCGAAGCTCTGGAACCACCGCCCCAGCCCGGTCGTCGCACTGGCCGGCGTACTCGTCCTGGCGCTCGTCGCCGGCGGCCTCGGCGTCTTCGGCTCCTCCTCGCAGACCACCCGGGCCACCGGGACGGACGTGGGCCGGGGCAAGAAGGTCACCATCGGCTACATCCCCTGGGACGAGGGCATCGCCACCACGTTCCTGTGGAAGGAGCTCCTCGAGGAGCGCGGCTTCGACGTCACGACCACCCAGTACGCGGCCGGCCCGCTGTACACGGGCCTGGCCACCGGCCAGATCGACTTCCAGACCGACTCCTGGCTGCCCGTGACCCACGCCGAGTACTGGAAGAAGTACGGCGACCAGCTCGACGACCTGGGCAAGTGGTACGGCCCCACCTCCCTGGAACTGGCCGTCCCGTCGTATGTGAAGGGCGTCGACTCGCTCGCCGACCTCAAGGGACAGTCGTCGAAGTTCAAGGGGCGGATCGTCGGCATCGAACCCAGCGCCGGGATCATGAGCCTCCTCAAGGACAAGGTCCTGGGGGAGTACGGCCTCGGCGACGAGTACCAGGTCGTCGACGGCTCCACCCCGGCCATGCTCGCCGAACTCAAGCGCGCGTACGCCAAGAAGGAACCGATCGTCGTCACCCTCTGGTCGCCGCACTGGGCGTACAGCGACTACGACCTGACGAAGCTCAAGGATCCCAAGGGCGCCTGGGGCAAGGGCGACGGTCTGCACACGCTCGCCCGCAAGGGCTTCGCCGACGACAACCCCGAGGTCGGGGCCTGGCTGAAGAACTTCTCCATGACCGAGGCACAGCTCACCGGTCTGGAGGCGCGCATCCAGCAGGCGGGCAAGGGCGGCGAACAGGACGCAGTCCGCGCCTGGCTGAAGGCGAACCCCGGGCTCGCCGAGAAATGGGCACCGGCCGCCGGTCCCGAGGGGAAGAGCGGCGCGAACGGGGTATCGAACAACTGAGGGAGCCGCTCAGGAGGGGTGGGTCGAAACCGGCGACACGCGCGCGTGCGGGTGTCTCCGGTGCGGCCCACCCCTCGCGTCGTTCCCGGGCACGGATGTCTCCGCGTACGAAAAGGATCCGGACAACCACGGAGCGCTATGCCCTCACCCCGGCCTGACCGGCGTGGTAACCCGTTCCGCTGGTCAGCTCGGCCGCCCGCGCGCGTGGGACGGTCGTACAAGGGGCTCAGCCGCCCCTCCGACGGCGTGAACCGTGGGGGTCGTATCCGACTGCGGACGGTACCGATCTGACGGGCGCATGAAACGGTTTGACGAACATGCGTAGGGTGCAAGGAAGTCATCAGGGAACGCGTCGTGCATGCTTCGGGGACGATCCGGCGAACAGCCACCGAACACGCGGCGCGATGCGCTGTGATGGACGTACACGAACCGGGCGCGACGACGAGCCGAGGAGGGAGCCGGAGCTATGGGCGACCACAAAGAACAGCCCCTCCGGGTGGGCGCGGCCGTCCGGCGGCGGCGCCGGGCGCTGGAGCTCACCCTCGCCGTCGTGGCCGAACGCAGCGGGCTGTCGGTGCCCTTCCTGAGCCAGATCGAGAACGAGCGGGCGCGGCCCAGCCGCAGCTCGCTGGAGAAGGTCGCCGACGCCCTGCGCACCACGGCGGTCGAACTGCTCGCCGCGGCGGACCCGGCCTGCAGCGTCGACGTCGTCCGCGCGGACGCCCTCGAGCCCGCCCCCGACGAACCCCGGGTGCGCTCCCTCGTCCGAGGACACCAGCAGCTGCACGCGATGGAGTTCACCGGCGACCACGACGCGGGCCGCGAGTTCCAGCACCGCAACGACGAGCTGATGTACGTCGCCGACGGCGCCGTGGAGATCGAGGCGGAGGGCCGCGCACACCGGCTCGGCCGCGGTGACACGCTGTACCTGACCGGTGGCGTACGGCACCGCTGGCGGGCGACCGTGCCGGACACCCGGGTGATCGTGGTGGCCGTGGCCGAGCACATCGAGGCGGTGCAGGAAGGGCGCCGCTGAGACGCGGCAGGCGCGTTCGCCGTCAACTCGTATCCCGCGAGCAGCAGTTGAGGAAACCCACCATGAGAGTGATTTCGCTGGTGCCGTCCCTGACGGAGGCGGTGGCGGTCAGCGTGCCGGGCGCTCTCGTCGGGGTCACCGACTGGTGCAGCCACCCGGCCGACCTCGGCGACGACGTCGTACGCGTCGGCGGCACCAAGAACCCCAAGGTCGAGCAGATCGTCGCGCTCGCCCCGGATCTGGTCGTCGCCAACGAGGAGGAGAACCGCGAACCCGACCTCGCCGCCCTGCGCGAGGCGGGCATCGAGGTGCTGCTCACCGAGGTGCGGGACGTCCCGCAGGCCTTCCGGGAACTGGAGCGGGTGGTGACGGCGTGCGGGGCCGCGTCGCGCCCCCGGTGGCTCGACGAGGCGCAGACGGCGTGGGCGGCGCCGGAACGCTGGTGGAGCACGTCCACCGACCTGCGGACCACCGCCGTCGTGCCGATCTGGCGGCGACCGTGGATGGTGTGCGGCCGGGACACCTTCGCGGGTGACGTGCTGGCGCGGCTGGGCGTCGACAACGTGTACGCGTCCCACGCCGAACGCTATCCGCGCGTGCCGCTCGAGGAGCTGCGAGCCGCCGCTCGGCCAGGAATCGTCGTGCTGCCGGACGAGCCGTACCGCTTCACGGCCGAGGACGGTCCCGAGGCGTTCGACGGGGTGCCGTACGCCCTCGTCAGCGGGCGCCACCTCACCTGGTACGGGCCGTCACTGGCCGAGGCGCCGAGAGTGCTGGGCGAGGCCCTGCGAGCAGCTCACCGCTGAGCACACCCCGGACGGTACGGACGGCGGCCCCCGCCCAGGCGGCGACGAGCAGGACGTACAGGGCGACGGCGAGCACGCCGAACACGGCGAGCCCGGTGTGCCGGGCGAGACCCGCCGCCCCCGTCACACAGGTGCCCACCGGGAAGGTGAAGGCCCACCAGGTCATCGCGAAGCCCATGCCCCGGCTTCGGGCACGCAGCACCAGAACGCCGGCGAGGGCGAGCCACAGCAGGGCGAAGCCCATGACGGGGACGCCGTAGAGGACGGCGGCGCCGGCGGCGGCATGCGGGACGGGTACGACGCCCGGGGCGAGGTCGGCGAAGTTGCCGGCGGCGGTGGTGGACTGGCCGAGCGGGCCCAGCGCCAGGAACAGGGTCGGGGTGAGGACGAGCGGGAGCGGACCGCTCGTGAGGAGGCGGGCCACGACGACCGGCAGCATCACCAGGGTCGCGAGCAGACTCGCGCCGAACATGGCCAGGCAGGCGATCAGCAGCGACCGCTGACCCTGCCCGGGCGGGAGGTGCGGGACGAGAAGCGGACCGAGCGCCGCGGACACCATGGGCGCGACGACGGGCAGCAGCCATACGGGGCTGGGGGTCCCACCGCGCACGACCAGGAGGCAGGGGATCGCGACGGCCGCGACGAGCCCGACGAGCGTCCCGGCGGTGAAGAGGACGGCGTCGAGGGCGACGGCTGCCGGTACGCCGATCCAGTCCCGCCCGACGATGAGGGCGCCGCCCCCGACCGCCGTCAGGGCCATGGCGAGACAGCCGTAGAAGGGTGCCGTGGACGGGTCGAGGAGGTGGGCTCGGCCCTGGTCGCGGTGGTGGACCCAGTGCAGGGCACGGGCGCAGAGCAGCGCGAGCAGGAGGGCGAGGGAGAGGGCCCAGACGGCCGCGCAGACGGTACGCAGTCCCGGGACGCCGTCCGCGCCGGGGAGCCCGGCGCCCGCGGTGCCCACGATGGCGGTGCCCATGACCGGGGCGTACCAGTTGGGGCCTAGGTGGCGGAGGCCGGCGAGGGGGAGGGGGCGCTCGGAGTGGGGGCGCCGGGTGTGGGGGCGCAGGGAGTGGGGCTCGAGCGCGGCCGGCGGGAGTGTGTGGGCGGCGGTTGCGGTGACTGCGGTTGCCATGGCCCCACGCTCGCGCGGGGTGAGGGCGATCACCAGGGGGTTCGGATGAATGAGGGCATAAGCTGGATCTATGGGCGATGTGGAGGGCAGGGCCGCGCGGTCGGCGGGGGTCGCGCACCGGGTCCCGGACCTTGGCGCGATGGAACTGCTGCTCGCGGTCGCGCGACTGGGCAGTCTCGGGCGGGCCGCGCAGGAACTCGGCGTCACACAGCCGGCCGCCAGCAGCCGCATCCGGTCCATGGAACGCCAGCTGGGCGTGGCCCTCGTGGACCGCTCACCGCGCGGCTCCCGGCTCACGGACGCCGGTGTGCTCGTCACCGACTGGGCCCGACGGGTCGTCGAGGCGGCGGAGGCGTTCGACGCCGGGGCGCAGGCCCTGCGGGCGCGGCGCGACTCCCGGCTGCGGGTGGCGGCGAGCATGACGATCGCCGAGTACCTGCTGCCGGGCTGGCTGCTGGCGCTGCGCGCGCTGCGACCGGAGACAGCGGTGTCGCTGCTGGCCGGGAACTCGGCGACGGTGGCGGAGCGCGTCCTGGCGGACGAGGCCGACCTCGGGTTCGTGGAGGGGACGGGCGTACCGAGCGGTCTTGACTCGACGGTCGTCGCGAAGGACCGGCTGATCGTCGTCACCGCGCCGGGACATCCGTGGGCGCGGCGGCGGAAGCCGGTGGGGGCGCAGGAGTTGGCGGTGACGCCGTTGATTCTGCGGGAGGAGGGGTCGGGGACTCGGCAGGTGCTGGACGCCGCGTTGGGTGGGTTGGCGCGTCCGCTGATCGAGTTGTCGTCGACGACCGCGGTGAAGGCTTCGGCGGTGGGTGGGGCGGGGCCGGCGGTGCTGAGTGAACTGGCCGTGGGGGAGGAGTTGGCTACGCGGCGGTTGGTGTGTGTGCCGTTGGACGGGGTGCGGTTGGATCGGGAGTTGCGGGCGGTGTGGCCGGTGGGGCATCGGCCCGTTGGGCCGGCTCGGGAGTTGTTGGGGTTGACCCGGGGGTGAGTTCGCCCCCGCCGCCCCTACCCGTCCCATCCCTGGGGGCTGTGCCCCCAGACCCCCCTACGGCCCTGAACGGGCCTTGTCCTCAAACGCCGGACGGGCTGAGAGGAGCCGGCCGGGCTGAGAGGAGCAGCGCCTCCATTACCCGCGTGTCCTCTCCCATCTCCGGATGCCACTGCACTCCCAGGACCCACCCGGCGCCCGGATCCTCCAGCTCCACCGCCTCCACCGTGCCGTCCGTCGCGTATGCCGAGGCCAGTAGGCCCCGGCCCAGGCGGTCCACTGCCTGGTGGTGGTAGGTCGGGACCGATGTCTCCTCGGGGACCGCCTCCTCGTAGCGGGTGCCCGGTACCGGCTTCACGGTGTGGTGGCCGAAGGTGCCCGGGGTTCGCGCGTGGCCGTCGATGTGCTGGACGAGTGTGCCGCCCAGGGCGACGTTGAGGAGCTGCATGCCACGGCAGATGCCCAGCAGTGGCGTGCCGGACGCCAACGCCGCCTCGATCAGGGCGAGTTCCCACGCGTCCCGCGCCTCGGCGGGCGGGCCCGTGCGCGGGTCGCGCTCCGCGCCGTAGCGGGACGGATCGACGTCGGGGCCGCCCGCGATCACGACCCCGTCGAGCCGGGCGACCGTCGCCGCGGCGTGTGCCGGGTCGTCCGGCGGGAGCATCGCGGCGATGCCCCCCGCCCGCTGCACGAGTCGCGGATAACCGGCCGGCAGCAGCGCCGCGGGCAGCTCCCAGACCCCCCAGCGCGTGCCGGCCTCCAGATATGTGCTGACGCCGATGAGCGGTCGTCGTCCGGTCGTCGGTGTCACGAGGGGCTCCCTGGCATCCGGTAGGGAATCAATGGCGTACGGCCATACCTTTGCCGACCTTCGCCCCGGGTGGCAACCCCATCACGCCAGGAACCCCCGCAACAGGGCCGCCGTCCCCGAACAGTGCTCCCGCATCATCTCGCGCGCACCCTCCGCGTCCCCGTCGAGCACCGCGTCGACCAGTGCCGCGTGCTGGCGCTGCGAGTGCTCCAGGTTGCGTACCAGCAGCGGGATGCAGTCCAGCAGGTCGTTCACCTTCGCCCGTACCGCCGCGTACTGCGAGGTCAGCGTCGGGGAGCCGCAGAGTTCGGCCAGGGTGAGGTGGAGCAGCGTGTCCAGGCGGCGGTAGTCCGCGAGGGGGGCGTCCTGGGTGCGGACCAGCGCGTCCCGCAGTCGGTCCGCCTGGTCCGGCGACAGCCCGTGCTGGGCGCACAGCCCCGTCGCGCCCACCTCAAGGACCTCCCGGAAGCGCAGCACGTCCTCGAGGTCCACCGCGCTGATCCGACGCCGCAGCTCGTCCTCGCCGCCCGCGTCACCGCGCGGCAGCACGAACGTGCCGCCGTACCGGCCGCGCCGCGACTCCACGAGCCCCTGGTCCTGGAGCACCTTCAGCACCTCGCGCAATGTCACCCGGCTGATCCCGAGCCGGTCCGCGAGTTCGCGCTCGGCCGGCAGCCGCTCGCCGCCGGGGACCAGGCCCAGCCGAACGACCTGCAGGATCTGTTCCAGTGCCTCCTCGAACCCGTTGCCCGCCCGCACAGGCCGAAGTACCGGCGTCAACCGGTCCTCCAGGCCGCCATCGGCGTCCAGCGACATCTCGCCGTGCCCCCTTCCCAAGCAATGGTTCTCGGCAATACCTTATGGCTTCCGGGCCCGGCCGAAAAAACGCGCAGAAGCCGAAGGAGCTTTCCCGTGGCAGACCGCACACCCCCGCTCGGCGTCGAGGAGCTGCACGCCCTCGTCGCGAGCGGTGAGATCGACACTGTTGTCCTGGCCTTCCCCGACATGCAAGGGCGGCTCCAGGGCAAGCGGTTCGCCGCTCGCTTCTTCCTCGACGACGTCCTGGAGCACGGCACCGAGGGCTGCAACTACCTCCTCGCCGTCGACACCGAGATGAACACCGTCGACGGCTACGCGATGTCCTCCTGGGAGCGCGGGTACGGCGACTTCGCCATGCACCCCGACCTGTCGACGCTCCGGCGGCTGCCCTGGAACGCGGGCACGGCGTTCCTCGTCGCCGACCTCGCCTGGAACGACGGGACCCCGGTCGTCGCGGCTCCCCGCCAGATCCTCCGCCGTCAGCTGGACCGGCTCGCCGAGCTCGGGTTCACCGCGAAGGTCGGCACCGAGCTCGAGTTCATCGTCTTCAAGGACACCTACGAGCAGGCCTGGGACGCCAACTACCGCGGGCTGACCCCGGCCAACCAGTACAACATCGACTACTCGGTCCTCGGCACCGGCCGTATCGAGCCCCTGCTGCGCCGCATCCGCAACGAGATGACGGCCGCCGGGCTGATCGTCGAGTCCGCCAAGGGCGAGTGCAACCCGGGCCAGCACGAGATCGCCTTCAAGTACGACGACGCCCTCGTCACCTGCGACCAGCACGCCGTCTACAAGACCGGCGCCAAGGAGATCGCCAGCCAGGAGGGCGTCTCGCTCACCTTCATGGCCAAGTACAACGAGCGCGAGGGCAACTCCTGCCACATCCACCTCTCGCTGGCCGACGCCGACGGCACGAACGTCATGGCCGGTACCGCCACCGACCCCGGCGGCATGTCCGAAGTCATGCGGTACTTCCTCGCCGGGCAGCTCGCCGCCCTGAGGGACTTCTCACTCCTCTACGCGCCCAACATCAACTCGTACAAGAGGTTCCAGCCCGGTTCCTTCGCGCCGACCGCCGCCGCCTGGGGGTACGACAACCGGACCTGCGCGCTGCGGGTGGTCGGCCACGGGCGGTCCATGCGGTTCGAGAACCGGCTGCCCGGCGGTGACGTCAACCCGTACCTCGCCGTCGCGGGGCTCGTCGCCGCCGGGCTGTACGGCATCGAGCAGAAGCTGGAGCTGCCGGAGGCGTGCGCGGGCAACGCCTACGCCGGCGACTACGCCCACGTCCCCACCACCCTGCGCGAGGCCGCCGAGCTCTGGGAGAACAGCCCCATCGCCCAGGCCGCCTTCGGTGACGAGGTGGTCGCCCACTACCGCAACATGGCCCGCGTCGAACTCGACGCGTTCGACGCCGCGGTGACCGACTGGGAGCTTCGCCGCTCCTTCGAACGTCTGTGAGAGGTCCTTTCTTGTCGTACGAGCCTGAGCGCGAACTCGCGTACGAACGTGAGCTGCGCGTCCTCAATCCCGCCACCGAGGACGTCATCGCCACCGTCCCCGCCGCCACCCGCGAGGACGTCGACGCGGCTGTCCGGCGGGCCACGCACGCGCAGACGCGCTGGGCGGCCCTCGCACCCGGCGAACGCGCCCGCCTGCTGCGCCGCTTCGCCGCCACGGTCGACGAACACCTCGAGGAACTGGCCCAGTTGGAGGTGCGGGAGGCCGGGCACGTCATCGGCAACGCGCGCTGGGAGGCCGGCAACGTCCGCGATCTGCTCGACTACGCGGCCGGGGGAGTGGAGCGGCTGACCGGACGCCAGATCCCGGTCGCCGGCGGCCTCGACATCACCATCCTCGAACCGCTCGGCGTCGTCGGTGTCATCGCGCCCTGGAACTTCCCCATGCCGATCGCCGCCTGGGGTACGGCTCCCGCGCTCGCCGCCGGCAACGCGGTGCTCCTCAAGCCCGCCGAGACGACCCCGCTGACCGCTCTGCGGCTGGCCGAACTCGCCCTGGAGGCAGGCCTTCCCGAGCACCTCTTCCAGGTGCTGCCCGGCCACGGTCCCGTCGCGGGCAACGCGCTCGTCGAACACCCGGGCGTCGCGAAGATCGTCTTCACCGGGTCGACCGGCGTGGGCAAGCAGGTGCTGGCGAAGGGGTCCGCGCTCCTCAAGCGCGTCACCCTCGAACTCGGCGGCAAGAGCCCCAACATCGTCTTCGCCGACTCGGACCTCGAGGCCGCCGCGGCCGCCGCGCCCATGTCGTTCCTCGACAACTCCGGCCAGGACTGCTGCGCCCGCACCCGCATCCTCGTCCAACGCTCCGTGTACGACCGCTTCCTCGCCCTCCTCGCCCCCGCCGTGGAGTCCGTCCTCGTCGGCGACCCGGCGGACGAGAAGACCCAGATGGGCCCGCTGATCTCCAGGGCCCAACTGGACCGCGTACGCGCGTACGTCACCGACGACCTGACCGGCATCCGGGGCGAGGCGCCCACGGGACCCGGCTTCTGGTTCCCGCCGACCGTCCTCACCGATGTCGACCCGCACGCGCGCGTGGCCGTCGAGGAGGTCTTCGGCCCCGTCGCGGTCGTCCTCCCCTTCGACGACGAGGCGGACGCCGTAGCACTCGCCAACGGCACCGACTACGGACTCTCAGGGTCCATCTGGACCCGGGACGTCGGCCGCGCCCTGCGCGTCTCACAGGCCGTCAGGGCAGGCAACCTGTCCGTCAACTCGCACTCCAGCGTGCGCTACTGGACCCCCTTCGGCGGTTTCAAGCAGTCCGGGATCGGGCGGGAGCTCGGGCCGGACGCCCTGACCGCATTCACCGAGACGAAGAACGTCTTCATCAGCACGGAAGGCCCCGCACAGTGACCGAATCGACCGAACAGAACGTCTGCCGCCGCCTGGTCGGCCGTACCGCCGTCATCACCGGCGCGGGCAGCGGCATCGGCCTCGCCACCGCGCGCCGGCTCGCCTCCGAGGGCGCGCACGTCGTCTGCGGCGACGTCGACGAGGCACGTGGCAAGGCCGCCGCCGACGAGGTGGGCGGGATCTTCGTCAAGGTCGACGTCACCGACCCCGAGCAGGTCGAGACGCTCTTCAAGACGGCGTACGACACCTACGGCAGCGTCGACATCGCGTTCAACAACGCCGG
Source organism: Streptomyces sp. NPDC047042 (assembly GCF_040644035.1). Taxonomy (NCBI): domain Bacteria; kingdom Bacillati; phylum Actinomycetota; class Actinomycetes; order Kitasatosporales; family Streptomycetaceae; genus Streptomyces; species Streptomyces sp. NPDC047042. The sequence goes on from NZ_JBEYVP010000008.1 coordinate 208,650, forward strand.
TATCTCGCCGCCCGACGACGACTCCATCCTGGACACCGGCCTCGAGGCGTGGAAGCGCGTCCAGGAGGTCAACCTGACCTCCGTCTTCCTGTGCTGCAAGGCCGCGATCCCCTACATGCGCCGCCAGGGCAAGGGCTCGATCATCAACACGGCCTCGTTCGTGGCGAGGATGGGCGCGGCGACGTCCCAGATCTCGTACACCGCGTCCAAGGGCGGTGTCCTCGCCATGACCCGTGAACTGGGCGTGCAGTTCGCCCGGGAGGGCATCCGCGTCAACGCCCTCTGCCCGGGGCCGGTCAACACCCCCCTCCTCCAGGAACTGTTCGCCAAGGACCCCGAGCGCGCCGCCCGCCGGCTCGTCCACATCCCGGTCGGGCGGTTCGCCGAGGCCGAGGAGATCGCCGCCGCGGTGGCCTTCCTGGCCAGCGACGACTCGTCCTTCGTCAACGCCACCGACTTCCTGGTGGACGGTGGCATCGCGGGTGCGTACGTCACGCCGGTGTAGGCCGTACGCGCAGCCGCCCCCGCCGCATCCCGGCGGGGCGCTGGCGCGCCGGCAACGGGCCCGGTCAGCGGCGCGGGCAGCCCTGAACGAAGCCCGCCGGGGGCGATTTCCGCAGGACAGGGGGACGATCCGGGCAGAAGCCCCAGGTGCCCCGGACTGGTTCCCGTTCGGTGGGTGTCAGCCCGTAGAGTGACGCTTCACGCAGGGAGGAGCCACCGCGCGCGGAGGTACGCGCCCGGATGGGCGCCCGCCCGCGCGGGTATGCGTGCCCGGGACGGCCGCGTCCCGCGCCGCACGGACTCCGCCGGCCCTGCGCCGGTACGAGGAAACGGGGGGTGCATGAGCACGGAAGCGCGCCGCGCCTCCATCCCCCCGCGCCCGGCCACGCCCCCGTCCGAGCCGCAGCCGACGGACACGACGGGCGAAACGCCCCGGGACGCGACGACCGACGAAGCGCCGAACACGCCCCGAGGCGGTGAAGAGGGCACACGAACGCCCGGCACGCCTTCGAATCCGCTGCCCCCCGGCTCGACGCCTCCCGGTGCCCCCGCTGCCGCCCCCGCACAGACACCGAATCCGGCGCGATCCGCCGCCCCGCCCCGCTTCCCGTACCTGCGCGCACCCTCCCGCGAGGGCACCGACCCGATAGCCCCGCCCCCGCCGCCCTCCTCGGCCCGGCTCCCCGACGCACCGCCCGCAGGCCGTGCCCCGACACCGCCGCGCCCCCGCCCCGACCTCCCGCCGCGCCCGACGCACCAACCGCCGGTGGCGCCCTGGCGCCCGACGGTCCCCACCGACCCCGAGTCGGACACGACCAGGCGCCTGCGCAAGTTCCCCCCGCCTGCCCCGGGCGGGACACCCCCCGCCCCGAACAACAGACTGCGCACGCCTCGACAACCGCGCCCCACAGGCACGCCTTCCACACCGCGCGCTTCGGACCAGCCCCTGGCCCCGACGGGCCGCCCATACCTCGCGGACCAGCAACCGAACGGCCGTCCAGCCACCACTGAACAGCCGACACCCCCCGCTGACCCACCACGCCCGCCGAACACGCCCACCAGCCGCCCGTACCGCCTGGATCCGCCGTCGAACACCCGCCCGGACGCCACCGGGACGCCCTCGGCCCCCGCAGGGCCCTCCGGCCGCCCGTACGGCCCGCCTCCGACCCCGGCATCGAACGCCCGTCCGGGGAGCGCCGGGACGCCCTCGACGCCCACAGATCCGCCGCGCCCGGCGACCGCGCCCTCCGCGCCGATGGGCCGCTCCTATCGCCAGGAGCCGCCCCAGTCGCCGAACGAGCGCCCGGGTGCCGCAGAGACGGCCTCGACCCCCGCGGACCCGCCGCGCCCTGCCGGGGGGCCCTCCGCGCCCATCGGCAGTCCCTACCGCCCGGATCAGCCCCAGGCGTCGAACGTCCGTCCGGGGAGCCCCGAGACGCCTTCAGCCCCCGCTGACCCGCCGCGCCCGGTGAACGCGCCCTCCGCGCCGTTGGGCCGTTCGTACCGCCCGGCCCAACCCGAGGCCAGCCGTCCGGGGAGCCCTGAGACGCCTTCGGCCCCCGCTGACCCGCCGCGCCCTACCGACGAGCTCTCCGGTGGGCCGTACCCGTCGCAGGCCTCGACCAGCAGGTCGGGCAGTGTCGCACCGCCCGATGATCCGCCGCGCCCGGTGAACGCGCCCTCCGCGCCGATGGGCCGCTCCTATCGTCAGGAGCCGTCCCAGCCGACGAACGGCCGTCCGGGCGCCCCCGGGACGGCGTCCGCCCCCGCTGATCCGCCGCGCCCTGCCGGCGCGCCCTCTGCGGCCGTCGGGCGCCCGTATCGGCCGGATCCGTCCCACGGGTCGGGCGGGCAACCCGGTTCCGGTGGGGTGTCCTCGGCGGCCGGTGATTCGGCTCGGCCCGTGAGCGCGTCCTCCGCGCCGACGGGGCGCCCGTATCCGGCCGCCCCGTCGCAGACGGTGAACGGGCGACCCGGTTCCGCCGCCGATTCATCCCGTCCCGTGGGTGCACCGCCCGGGACCCCGGAACCGCCCCCGGCGTCCGTGACCCGGCCCACCGGTCCGCCCCCTGCGTCCGTCGGTGCGGTGCCCCCGGTTCCCCCTGACGCTCCGCGCTTCGCGCAAGGCGTGCCCGATCCCGCTCTCTCCTGGAGTGCCCCTTACAGCGACACCGGCGGTGTCGGTTCCGGGCGGCGGCCCTTTGTTTCGCTGGCTCAGCCCGATGTGTACGGGCGTGAAGTGCGGTCCCGGTCGTTCAGTGGGCGGGCGCTGCTCGCCGTCGCCTGTGCCGTGCTCGGGCTCGGGCTCATCGGCGGGGCGCTGACCGGGAGTTGGCTCACCGGAGACGACTCGGGTGACCTCGGTGCGCGTACCGCGTTCACCGCGGCCGGGAACCTCTGGCACAGCGTCCCCGTGGACCAGCTCTTCCCGCCCACCGTCGAGGGCGACGGAGCCGGCCCCGGTGGCGCCGACCGGACCTGGATCCGGATCGCCGTCGCGCCCGACACCGGCTGCGCCGACGCCTTCGACCCGCTGCTGCGCCAGGCCCTCGCCCCCGTCGGCTGCCAGCGTCTCCTGCGCGCCACCTACACCGACGAGACCCAGAGTTACGTCACCACCGTCGGCCTGCTCTTCACCAAGGCCGACGAGACGGCGATGAACGCCCTGCGCACCCGCTTCAGTAAAGAGAAGCTGGACCGTCGTACGGACCTGATGCCCCGCCCCTACGCCGCGAAGAACACCGTCGCCGCCGGCTTCAAGGACGCCCAGCGCGCCTCCTGGACCATCTCCGTCCTCACCGACGCCCCCGTAGTCGCGTACGCCGTCTCCGGCTGGGCCGACGGCCGCAAGGCCGACACCCCGCAGCCCGCCGAGGAGGCCATCGCGCCCGGCGGCACCACGGCCGTCGACCAGGCGGGCCTCGGCAACGAGGCGAAGGGCCTGGCCGACCGCGTCGAACGGGCCCTGCGCAAGAACGTCGGCTCGGCCGCGAAGCAGCCGTCATGACCCGTACCGGCACCCGCGTCCGCACCCGCACCCGTACGGCCCGCAGCGGGCTCCTCGTCCTCCTCCTCGCCGGCTCCCTCGCCCTCCTGCCCTCCACCACCGCGTACGCCGACGGCATCCGGAGCCAGCAGTGGGCCCTGGACGCCATGCACATGCAGGAGGCCTGGCGGACGACCAAGGGCAAGGGCATCACCGTCGCCGTCCTGGACACCGGCGTCGAGGCCAACCACCCCGACCTCGTCGGCAACGTCCTCAAGGGCAAGGACCTGGTCGGCTTCGGAGCCAGCCGGGGCAACCCGTACTGGGCCAAGCACGGCACCGCCATGGCCGGCATCATCGCCGCTCACGGCCACGGTTACGACAACGAGGACGGCGTCGTGGGCATCGCCCCCGAGGCGAAGATCCTGCCGATCCGGGTGATCCTCGAGGACGGCGACTCGGCCCGCCGCAAGGCCCGCAACACCCGCGGCAACGCCCTCGCCGAAGGCATCCGCTGGGCCGCGGACCAGGGCGCCGACGTCATCAACCTCTCCCTCGGCGACGACTCCAAGTCCGCGCATCCCGAGCCCGCCGAGGACGAGGCCGTCCAGTACGCCCTGGAGAAGGGCGCCGTCGTCGTCGCCTCGGCAGGCAACGGCGGCGAGAGGGGCGACCACATCTCCTACCCGGCTGCCTACCCCGGCGTGATCGCCGCGACCGCCGTCGACAAGTACGGCGTCCGCGCCCCCTTCTCCACCCGCCGCTGGTACGCCACCGTCAGTGCCCCCGGCGTCGGCGTCGTCATCGCGGCCCCCGACGAGCGCTACTACGAGGGCTGGGGCACGAGCGCCGCCGCCGCGTTCGTCTCCGGCACCGTCGCCCTCATCAAGGCCGCCCATCCCGGACTCTCCCCGGCACAGATCAAGAAGCTCCTGGAGGACACGGCCCGCAACGAACCGAAGGGCGGCCGGGACGACTCCCGGGGCTACGGTTTCATCGACCCGGCGGCGGCCCTCGAGGCGGCGGGCAGGCTCAAGCCGGAAGAGCTCGACTCGGCCGCGTACGGCAAGAAGTACTTCGGCGCGGGCCCGTCCCCCGTGCTCCCGGAGGACGACTCCTTCAACTGGGCCGGCCCGGCCGCGGGCGGCCTCGGTGTCGCGCTCCTGCTCGCCGCCGTCCCTCTGTGGCGAGGCCGCCGCAGGATGGTCGAGCCCCCCGCCCACGACTCGTACGACGACGACTTCCTGATCCACTGACGGGCCGTCAGGACTCGCCCGCGGTACCGGACTTCGTGGTGAGCGCCGAGACCGCCGCCCGCGCCGCCGACTCCACCAGCGAAACCCCCTTCGCCTTCGTCGTGTTGCCCTTCGACACCACCGCGACGAGGAACTCCCGCCCGTCCGCCGCAGTCACCCGTCCGATGCTGTTGATGTCCCACAGCCCGGTCGCCGTACGCGGCAACCACCCGTTCTTCAGGGCGAATCGACCGCCCGCGACACCGCCGCCGGCCGCGGCCGACACTCCCCAGTCCTGGTCCTCGGCGATGGTGGACATCAAGCCCTGGAGATACTTCCGCGACGCCTCACTCAGCACCGAATCCGCCCCGGACGTGGCGAACACCTGCTGGAGCAGGGTGAGTTGATCCGCCGCCGTGGTCTGCGTCAGGCCCCACAGCGCACCCGAGCCACCCTCCGTGTCCGTCAGCCCGAAACGCTTGTTGGCGGCGGCGAGTCCCGCCGCCTCCCCGATCGCCGTCCACAGCGCCGACGCCGAGGCGTTGTCACTGACCTCGATCATCGAGGTGGCGTACCGCTTCTCCCGCGCCGTGAGACTGCGGTTCTCGTCCTGCGCCTGGAGCAGCAGCGTCGCCAGGATGTCCACCTTGACGATGCTCGCCGTGTCGAACCGCCCGTCCCCGTAGGCGGCGTGGTCGCCCGACTCGACGTCGAGCACCGCCACGGACACCTGGGCCCCGTCCTCGGCCGCCGCGACCACCGGTCTCATCGCCTCGGAGAGCAGCGTGTCCGGTTCCACCGTGGGCTTGGGCTGTACGACGGGTTCCACCGACGCCTCCTCGCTCGCCTTGGCCCGTACGGGCGCTGCTGCCGCCGCCGACGTCACGCGTCCCACCGCCGCGTGAGCCTGTGCCTTCACATACGCGGTGCCCGCGCCCGTACCACCCATGACGATCGCGGAGGCGGCGACGACCAGCACGACGGACCGGCGCCGGGGAACTCTCTCAGAGGCCATGCCGTGATGCTGGCGGCCGTGACTGTGCGGTTGATTAGCCGAATGTTAGATGTGTGTCAGCGATCGCTGAGAATCCCGTGAAACCGGTGAACGCCGGGTTTCCGGGGCGGCGAATGCCCAGGAGCGATCCCCCGATAGGGTCGGTCACCGTGGCGAACAAGAACATTCCCGACTCCGGCTTCCCCGACGACGACGGCGGCGCCGACCCCGGGCTGAGCGCCGCGCTGGCGGCCTGGGCCGAGGACCGCACCGCCGTCGGACCGGTGCTGGCGGCCCTCAAGGGAGCCCGACTGCTCGTCCCCGTCGTCGCCGTGCTCGGCGAGGTCGAGGAGGACGCGAACGGTCTGCGCCACGAGAAGACCAGCGACATGGCCGTACCCACGCTCAAGGCCGGCGACCGGACCGCCCTGCCCGCCTTCACGTCCACCGACTCGCTCGCCCGCTGGGACCCCGCCGCCCGCCCCGTCGCCGTACCCCTGCACCAGGCCATCCAGGCGGCCGTGCACGAGAAGGCGGACACGATCGTCCTCGACCTGGCCGGACCCGTGCCGTACGAGCTGACCGGCCCGGCGCTGCGCGCGCTCGCCGAGGGGCGGACGACCGCCGATCCGCTCGCCGACCCCGCAGTGGTCGACGCCGTACGGGCCGTCGTGGCCGCCGAGCCCGCCGTGGTCCGCGCCCACCTGGGCCCGGGGCGGGCCGACGGCACCCTCGCGCTCGTACTGGACCCGGCCGCGCCCCCCGCCGAGGCCGCCCGCGCGGTCGCCGAGAGCCTGGCCGCCGACGAAACGCTGAGGGCCCGCCTGGTGCGCGGCCTCGACCTGGCACTCCTGCCGGCCGAGGCGACGCCCCCCGGCGAGCCCCTCTACGTACGTTCCCGACCGGCTTCCTAGCCGTAGACCGGGCCCGTGTACTTCTCGCCCGGGCCCTGACCCGGGTCGTCCGGGACCAGGGACGCCTCGCGGAAGGCGAGCTGGAGCGACTTCAGGCCGTCGCGCAGGGGGGCCGCGTGGAAGGAGCTGATCTCCGTCGTGCTCGCGTCGAGCAGCCCGGCGAGGGCGTGCACCAGCTTGCGGGCCTCGTCCAGGTCCTTGTACTTGTCGCCCTCGTCGGTCAGACCGAGTTTCACTGCGGCGGCGCTCATCAGGTTCACCGCGACCGTCACGATCACCTCGACCGCCGGAACCTCGGCGATGTCGCGGGTCATGGCGTCGAAGTCGGCACCCGGGGAAGCGTTCTCGGAACTCTGGGCAGGGGTCTCACTCATGACCCACACGATAGGCCCCGGCGGTACGGCACCCTTGTGCGGGCGCCCGGTACCCGCCGGTTAGCACCACCTCCTACTTGGTGCTAACCTTTTGTAACGACCGGCTGGACACTTGCGTGCCCGGCCCACAAGTGGAGGCTCCGATCTCCCACCCGACCGCCCTCACGGACGGCGGGTCACTCCGGTCAGGCGGCCACCATCGTTCCGTACGGACGATGGAGTCGCCCGATGTGCGCCCCGCGGTTGACCGCGGCGGTGCTCCGGTATTCCTTTGGAGCCCCGCCTGTGTCCCGTCGGGGCATTTTTCATGAGCCCCGGTAGTTGGTCCCATTGTCATCAGAGACATACGCGACGGTCCGCCAGACCGCCGTGTGGTGCTACCGAGGAGGATCCATCAGCACCGAGCCCCGCATCAACGACCGGATTCGCGTTCCCGAAGTGCGACTTGTCGGTCCCAGCGGCGAGCAGGTCGGGATTGTTCCGCTTGCCAAGGCCCTGGAGCTTGCGCAGGAGTACGACCTCGACCTGGTCGAGGTGGCGGCGAGCGCGCGCCCGCCGGTCTGCAAGCTCATGGACTACGGGAAGTTCAAGTACGAGTCGGCCATGAAGGCCCGTGAGGCGCGCAAGAACCAGGCGCACACGGTCATCAAGGAAATGAAGCTCCGGCCGAAGATCGACCCGCACGACTACGACACCAAAAAGGGTCACGTCGTCCGGTTCCTCAAGCAGGGCGACAAGGTCAAGATCACGATCATGTTCCGTGGTCGCGAGCAGTCCCGGCCCGAGCTGGGCTACCGACTGCTGCAGCGGCTCGCCTCGGACGTCGAGGACCTCGGGTTCATCGAGTCGAACCCGAAGCAGGACGGCCGAAACATGATCATGGTTCTCGGTCCGCACAAGAAGAAGACCGAGGCGATGGCCGAGGCCCGTGAGGCCCAGGCGGCCCGCAAGGCGGAAGCGAAGGCCAACCCGGGCAAGTCGCAGAACGCCGCGGAGACCGACGGAGGAGCCGACGAGAACATCGTCGACGACGCCGGCATCGCCGAGGAGAGCGCCGAGGCTTCGGCCGAGGCATCCGCCGAGGTCTGATCCCGGGGCTCACGCCCTGGGATGGCAACCCATACACATGACGTTCCACCGTGCCCGGTTTCACGACCGGGCACCGGAACGCCACTGACGAGGAGAGAACGGCGCTATGCCGAAGAACAAGTCGCACAGCGGTGCCAGCAAGCGCTTCAAGATCACCGGCTCCGGCAAGGTGCTCCGCGAGCGCGCCGGCAAGCGCCACCTGCTCGAGCACAAGTCGTCCCGCGTGACGCGTCGCCTCACCGGCACCGCCGAGATGGCCCCGGGCGACACCGCGAAGATCAAGAAGCTTCTCGGTAAGTGACGTACCGGCGCCCGAGCGCCGTACGTACATCTGAAGACCGGGACCCCATCGAAATCGGGCCGTGTGACGACGACCACGGCCCCGCTGCAAGGAGTTAAAAGTGGCACGCGTCAAGCGGGCGGTAAACGCCCACAAGAAGCGCCGGGCGATCCTCGAAGCCGCCTCCGGCTACCGCGGTCAGCGTTCGCGCCTGTACCGCAAGGCCAAGGAGCAGGTCACCCACTCGCTGGTCTACAACTACAACGACCGCAAGAAGCGCAAGGGCGACTTCCGTCGGCTGTGGATCCAGCGCATCAACGCCGCTGCCCGCGCCAACGGCATCACGTACAACCGCTTCATCCAGGGCCTGAACGCGGCGAACATCGAGGTCGACCGCAAGATCCTGGCCGAGCTGGCCGTCAACGACGCGGGTGCGTTCGCCGCGCTCGTCGAGGTCGCGCAGAAGGCGCTGCCGGCGGATGTCAACGCGCCCAAGGCGGCGTGACGCTCGCGCTGGCTTGAGCGGCTTGTGAAGTGATCCCGGGCCCACAGGTGTTCGCCGCCTGTGGGTTCGGGCGTTTTTTGGGTGCGTTGTCGGGTGCGGGCACGGTGGGGGCTGGTCGCGCAGTTCCCCGCGCCCCTGAAAGCAAAGACACCGGCCCTGCGGGCCGAAAAGCACGAGGCGCAGCCTCTGCTTTTCAGGGGCGCGGGGAACTGCGCGAGAAACCCCCACCGGACCCGCACCCGACAACGAAACCGAACCCTGGAAAAGGTAGCCCCATGCCCGCCGCCCCCGAGTTGATCTCACCGCGTTCGCCCCGCGTGTCCGCCGCGCGGCGGCTCGCCCGGCGGAACTTCCGGGGGAAGGAACGGCTGTTCCTCGCCGAAGGGCCGCAGGCCGTGCGGGAGGCGGCCGGGCACGCGGACACCCTGGTCGAGCTGTTCGCCACCCTCGACGCCGCGGAGCGCTACGCCGACATCGTCGGCGAGGCCCGCGCCGCCGGAGCCCGTGTGCACCTCGCCGACGAGGACGTCATCGCCGACATCTCCACCACCGTCACCCCGCAGGGCCTCGTCGGGATCTGCCGGTTCCTCGACACCCCGTTCGAGGACATCCTCAAGGCGCGGCCCCGGCTCGTCGCCGTCCTCGCCAACGTGCGCGACCCCGGCAACGCCGGCACCGTCCTGCGGTGCGCGGACGCCGCCGGCGCCGAGGCCGTCGTCCTCACCGACGCCTCCGTGGACCTGTACAACCCGAAGGCCGTACGCGCCTCCGTGGGCTCCCTGTTCCATCTGCCCGTGGCGGTCGGTGTGCCCGTCGAGGACGCCGTGGCAGGGCTCAGGGACGCCGGCGTACGGATTCTCGCCGCCGACGGCGCGGGCACCGACGACCTCGACGACGAGCTGGACAACGGGACCATGGGCGGGCCCACCGCCTGGGTGTTCGGGAACGAGGCCTGGGGGCTCCCGGAGGAGACCCGTGCGCTCGCCGACGCCGTGGTGCGCGTTCCTATCCACGGAAAGGCCGAGAGCCTGAACCTGGCGACCGCCGCCGCCGTATGTCTCTACGCGTCCGCCCGTGCACAGCGCGCCTCCGGAGGGTGCCGTTCCGTCACCCAGAGCTAGTAGGGTGACGTAACTCGGGGGCCCACTGCGCCAGTACGAGAGGTGGGGTACGGCGATGACTGTCGGCACGAGCGGAACACTGGGGGCATGGGAATTGCGGAGCGACCCCGCCTCCCCGCACGGTGATCCCGCCGGGCCCGGAGCCGGATTCCGGGCCGGGTTCGGAGCCGAGCTGGGCATCGACCCCGACGACCTGCCGGACGGGCTCGTCGTCGCCGACGAGCACGGCCGGGTCATCTGCTTCAACGCCGCCGCCCAGCGCATCACCACCGTCCCCGCCGCCGACGCCCTCGGCCTGCGGCTCGAACGGGCCCTTCCGTTAGAAGACCTCGAAGGGCGCCGCTGGTGGCAGCTGACCGACCCGTACGGCGGGCTCGCCATCAGGAACGGCCAGCCCGAGCGGAACCTGCTGCTGCCCGGCGGGCGCGAGGTGCTCGTCTCGGCGCGCTATCTCCGTACGCGTCCCACCGGACCGGTCCGCCGTGTCGTCGTCTCCCTGCGTGACACCGAGGCCCGGCGGCGCACCGAGCGCAGCCACGCCGAGCTGATCGCCACCGTCGCCCACGAACTGCGCTCGCCGCTCACCTCCGTCAAGGGCTTCACCGCGACCCTGCTCGCGAAATGGGAACGCTTCACCGACGACCAGAAGAAACTGATGCTGTCGACCGTCGACGCCGACGCCAACCGCGTCACCCGGCTCATTGCCGAACTGCTCGACATCTCGCGCATCGACTCCGGCCGCCTCGAGGTGCGCCGCCAGCCCGTGGACATGGGCGCCGCCGTCGGCCGGCACATCCAGGCGTACGTCGCCGCAGGCCAGCCCGCCGACCGGTTCCTGCTGCGGATAGCGCAGCCGCTGCCCGCGCTGTGGGCGGACCCGGACAAGGTCGACCAGGTGCTCAGCAACCTCCTGGAAAATGCCGTGCGCCACGGCGAGGGAACCGTCACCATCGACGTCACGGCCGCGCTGTCCCCGCGAGAGGGGGACGCCGACCAGAACACGGCCACGTCGGTCACCGTGAGCGACGAGGGGCCCGGCATCCCGGAGGAGTCCATGAACCGCGTCTTCACCCGCTTCTGGCGGGGCAGCAAGCGCGGCGGCACCGGTCTCGGGCTGTACATCGTCAAGGGCATCGTCGAGGCCCACGGCGGCTCCATCACGGTCGGCCGGGCCCCCGGCGGCGGCGCCGAGTTCCGATTTACGTTGCCCGTGAGCACCCCGGCGTATCTGCAGTAACGCCGCCGAGGCCCCACGGGCGCGTTCGAACACCTCACCCCCGTTAGACTCGGCCTTTGGCACCTTTGCGTCCCTCTCTGTGGACCATTCGTCTCCGAGCCGTAGACGGGGACCATCCGCCAGCCAACCGGAAGCACGGGAAGAGATGTCGGCACCGAATAAGTCGTACGACCCTGTAGAGGTCGAGGCCTTGAAACCGGAAGAGATCGAGCGCATGCGGGACGAGGCGCTCGCCGCCTTCGCCGCCGCGGACTCCCTCGACGCGCTTCAGGAGGCCAAGGTCGCCCACACCGGCGGCACCTCGCCGCTGGCCCTCGCCAACCGCGAGATCGGCGCGCTGCCCCCGCAGGCCAAGGCCGCCGCGGGCAAGCTCGTCGGCCAGGCCAGGGGCGCCGTCAGCAAGGCGCTCGCCGCCCGCCAGACCGAACTGGAGGCGGACCGCGACGCCCGTGTGCTGGTCGAGGAGGCGGTGGACGTCACCCTGCCGTACGACCGCGTACAGGCCGGCGCCCGCCACCCGCTGACCACGTTCATGGAGCGCGTCGCGGACGTCTTCGTCTCCATGGGCTACGAGGTCGCCGAGGGCCCCGAGGTCGAGGCGGAGTGGTTCAACTTCGACGCCCTCAACTTCACCCCGGACCACCCGGCCCGGCAGATGCAGGACACCTTCTTCGTCGAGGGCCCCAAGGGCACGGTCGGCGACGAGTCCGGTGTCGTGCTGCGGACGCACACCTCGCCCGTGCAGGCCCGCTCCATGCTCGACCGCGAGCCGCCGGTCTACATCGTGTGCCCCGGCCGCGTGTACCGCACGGACGAGCTGGACGCCACGCACACCCCCGTCTTCCACCAGATCGAGCTCCTCGCCATCGACGAGGGCCTGACCATGGCCGACCTCAAGGGCACCATGGACCACATGGTCCAGTCGCTCTTCGGCCCGGGCACGAAGACGCGGCTGCGGCCCAACTACTTCCCCTTCACCGAGCCGTCCGCCGAGATGGACATGCTCTGCTACGTCTGCAAGGGCACGTCCGTCGGCAACCCCGACCGGCCCTGCCGGACCTGCTCCAGCGAGGGCTGGATCGAGCTGGGCGGCTGCGGCATGGTCAACCCGCGCGTGCTCGTCGCGTGCGGTGTCGACCCCGAGAAGTACAGCGGATTCGCCTTCGGGTTCGGCATCGAGCGGATGCTGATGTTCCGCCACAACGTCGAAGACATGCGAGACATGGTTGAGGGCGACGTCCGGTTCACCCGGCCGTTCGGGATGGAGATCTGATGCGGGTCCCGCTTTCTTGGCTGCGGGAGTACGTCGACCTGCCGGCGACTCAGACCGGCCGCGACGTCCAGGAGAAGCTCATCACGGTCGGCCTCGAGGTCGAGACCGTCGAGCAGATCGGCGCCGGCCTCAAGGGCCCCCTGGTCGTCGGCCAGGTGCTGACCATCGAGGAGCTGGAGGGCTTCAAGAAGCCGATCCGCTTCTGCACGGTCGACGTCGGCACCGCCAACGGCACCGGTGAGCCCCAGGAGATCGTCTGCGGCGCCCGTAACTTCGCCGTCGGGGACAAGGTCGTCGTGGTCCTCCCCGGCGCCGTCCTGCCCGGCGACTTCGCGATCGCCGCACGCAAGACGTACGGCCACACCTCCCACGGCATGATCTGCTCCGGCGACGAGCTGGGCATGGGCGACGACGGCAGCGGCGGCATCATCGTCCTGTCGCCGGAGCACGAGGTCGGCACCGACGCCATCGAGCTGCTCCAGCTCGTCGACGAGGTCCTCGACATCGCCGTGACCCCGGACCGCGGGTACGCCCTGTCCCTGCGCGGCATCGCCCGTGAGACCGCCATCGCCTACGGTCTGCCGCTGCGCGACCCGGCCCTGCTCGACGTACCGGCGCCGAACGCGTACGGCTACCCGGTCGAGGTCTCCGACCCGTTCGCCTGCACCCGCTTCACCGCGCGCACGGTGACCGGGCTCGACCCGGACGCGCAGTCCCCGATCTGGCTCAGGCGCCGCCTCCAGAAGGCGGGCATGCGCCCGATCTCGCTCGCCGTCGACGTCACCAACTACGTGATGCTGGAGCTGGGCCAGCCCCTGCACGCCTACGACCGCTCCCGCGTCCAGGGCGCGATCGGTGTGCGCCGGGCCGAACCGGGTGAGAAGCTCACCACCCTCGACGGTGTCACGCGCACGCTGGACCCCGAGGACCTGCTGATCGTCGACGACCGGGGTGCCATCGGCCTCGCGGGCGTCATGGGCGGCGCCAACACCGAGATCGACGACGCCGACGGCACCACCACCGAGGTCGTCATCGAGGCCGCCCACTTCGACGCGATCACCATCGCGCGCACGGCCCGCCGTCACAAGCTGGCCTCCGAGGCGTCCAAGCGCTTCGAGCGCGGTGTCGACCCGCTGGCCGCGTCGGCCGCCGCCCAGCGCACGGTCGACCTGCTGGTCCTCCTCGCCGGCGGCACCGCCGACGCGGGCGTCACCGAGGTCATCTCACCGTCCGCGCCGCGCACGATCTCCATCCCGGCCAACCACCCGGACAAGGTCGCGGGCGTCCACTACGGCCGCGAGACCGTCGTACGCCGTCTCCAGGAGGTCGGCTGCGACGTGTACGGGCAGGACGAGCTGATCGTCACCGTCCCGTCCTGGCGCCCGGACCTGACGGACCCGAACGACCTCGCCGAAGAGGTCATCCGGCTTGAGGGCTACGAGAACCTGCCCTCCACCCTGCCGAAGCCCCCGGCGGGCCGCGGCCTGACCGACCGGCAGCGCCTGCACCGCCGCGTCGGCCGGGCGCTGGCGGGCGCGGGCTATGTCGAGGCGCTGAACTACCCGTTCATCGGGGAGCACGTCTTCGACCAGCTCGGCCTGGCCGCCGACGACCCGAAGCGCAAGGTCGTCAAGCTGGCCAACCCGCTCTCCGACGAGGAGCCCGCCCTCCGTACGACGCTGCTGCCGGGCCTGCTCGGCGCGCTGCGCCGCAACGACGGGCGGGGCAGCCACGACCTGGCCCTGTTCGAGACGGGGCTGGTCTTCCACCCGCAGGACGAGCTGCTGGTCGCCGGGCGTCTCCCGGTCGACCGGCGTCCCACCGACGAGGAGATCGCGTCCCTCACGGCCGCGCTCCCCGTCCAGCCCCGGCACGCCGCCGTCGTCCTCGCGGGCGCCCGCGAGCAGGCCGGCTGGTGGGGCAAGGGCCGCCCGGCCGACTGGGCCGATGCGATCGAGGCGGCACGGAGCCTGGCGGAGGAGTCGGGTACCGAACTCCTCGTCCGTGCGGGCCAGTACGGGCCCTGGCACCCCGGGCGCTGCGCCGAGCTGGCCGTCGTGCTCGACAGTACGGAGACGGTCATCGGGTACGCCGGTGAGCTGCACCCCCGCGTGCTGAAGGCGCTGGGTCTGCCCGCGCGCACCTGTGCGATGGAGCTGAACCTGGACGAGCTGGAGGCGGCGAGTTCGGGTGTGCCCGAGGGGCCGAAGATCTCCACATTCCCGGTCGCCACGCAGGATGTCGCCCTGGTCGTCGCGCGCGAGGTGCCGCACGCGGCTGTCGAGGCGGCGCTGCGGGAAGGGGCGGGGGAGCTGCTGGAGTCGCTTCGGCTGTTCGACGTGTACGAGAGCGGGGAGCAGTTGGGGGAGGGGCGGAAGTCTCTTGCCTATGCGCTGCGGTTCCGGGCTGCTGATCGGACGTTGACCGTTGAGGAGGCGTCGGCTGCGAGGGACTCGGCGGTTGCGCTTGCCGGGGAGCGTACGGGAGCGGTGTTGCGCAGTTAGCGCCGTTGGGGGCGGGGGCTGTTTCTGGCTGCGGGTTCGTTGTGGCTGGTCGCGCAGTTCCCCGCGCCCCTGGGGGGTGGGGGGCGTTGCCCCCGCACCCCCCCAGGCCCCCCAGCGGTCACTTCACTCCTTCGGGTGAGAAGTTCGGGCGATCTGGTCCTTCGGGGCATCTGGTCGACAGAATCGGACCGGCCTTTTGGGGCCGGTCCGATTCTGTTGTCAGGGCCTGACTGGGGGACCATCGGCATGATCCGAATCAGGTGCGGGTCCTCGCGGCGGATGCTCTCGCTTGCGCTGCCCACCGTGTGGGGGGCCACGGCGATCACGTACAAGCTCGTCTGCCCGTTCGCCCAGCAGGACGGGCTGGGGGCTCGGATCGTCACCAGCGCCGTCTTCTTCGCCGTCGGGACCGGGCTCGTCCTGCACGTCCGCCGGACGTTCATGCGCGAGTTGCGGATCGCCCGGAAGGTCGCCGGGGCGGCGCAGAGCGTGCTGCTGCGTCCGCTGCCGCAGCGCATCGACGGGCTGCGGGTCGCCGCCGCCCAACTGTCCGCCGACCGGGGTGCCGTGGTCGGCGGGGACCTGTACGAGGTCATCGCCACCGAGCACGGTGTACGGGTCGTGATGGGCGACGTACGCGGACACGGCATCGCCGCCATCGGGACCGTCGCCGCCGTACTCGGCAGCTTCCGCGAGGCCGTGCACGACGAGGCTGAACTCGGCAGCGTACTGAGGAAGTTGGAGCGCGCGCTGGACCGGCATTTGAGCGAGGAGTCACACAGTCAGGCCGGCGAGGAGTTCGTCACCGTACTGCTCCTGGAGATCGGCGGGGACGGTGAGATGCGGGCCTTCAACTGCGGTCACCCGGCGCCGTATCTGCTCAGCGGCGGCCGGGCCGACGTACTCACGGTCGACGAACCCCTGCCTCCACTGGGGCCGTTCCCGTTGCCGGCCGAGCTCTCCGCCGAAGACTGCGGCCAACTGCTCCCCGGTGATGCCCTGTTGCTGCACACGGACGGGGTCGAGGACGCCCGCGACGCTCATGGCCGGTTCTTTCCCCTCCCGGCGGTGCTGGCGGAGGCCGTCCGCACTCAACCCGTCTCGCCGCAGGCGGTGTTGGGGGCTGTCTTCTCTCGCCTGTTGCGTCATACGGGCGGCTCTCCGGCCGACGACGTCGCGGTACTCGTACTGAGAAACGACCGCGGCCACCTCCCGAGACAGCAAGAGGAACTCCCGATCGCCCATCAGGTCACGTGAGCCGCACGCCTTCGCGGGAGCCAGGCCGCCGTACTTACGAGGGGGAGCCGGCGGCCCGGCGGCCTCTTGCGAGGCATTTCAGTCAATCGGACGGACACTCTCCGCGACAGCGCGCGCACGCTATGAATTCGGGCACTTCGATCACACCCCGTGTGAAGCCGGACACACTACGCTGACGGGCGCGGTAGGCGCACCGCCGGCACCGAGCCACCGGAGGGCATCCATGCAGCCCAACACCCTGCTCGACGCGATCCTCGACGAGGCGGGCATCTCGCACGCGGGACTCGCCGCCCATGTGAACCAGGCGGGCCGGGCCCGTGGCCTCGCCCTGCGGTACGAACACACCGCCGTGGCACGGTGGTTGAAGGGGCAGCGCCCCCGTGGCCAGGTGCCCGACCTGATCTGCGAGGTGCTCGCCGCCCGTCTGCACCGCCCGGTCAGGCTGGACGACATCGGGCTCGGCGTGCCCGGCGACACCGCCGGCCCGCTCGGCTCGGCCGGTACCTCGCTGTCCGGGTTCGTGGAGCGGGCGACCGCCCTGTGGCGCTCCGACGAACAGCAGCGCCCGCACCTCCTCGGCGCCCCCGCCGTCACCGGCACGCCCGCCGTGATGCCGGTGTGGGAGTGGGAGAACCCGCCCGAGGACGTCGATGTGTCGCGCGGCGGCAGACACCGGGTCAGCATGGCCGACATCGAGATGCTCCGCTCGGCCCGCGCGCACTACGAGCAGATGTACCGCAAGGCCGGCGGTGTCGCGACCCGCGCCCGGATCGTCGGCTTCCTGAACGCCGAGACCGCGCCCCTGCTGCGCGGCAGCTACACCGACGCCACCGGCCGCCAACTGCACCGGGCCACCGGCGGGTTGGTGGCGATCGCCGGCATCTGCGCGTACGACTCCGACGCCCACGGTCTCGCCCAGCGCTACTTCCATCAGGCGCTGCGGCTGGCGAAGGCCAGCGGGGACCGGGGCCTCGGGGCGTACGTCATCGGACTGCTGGTCAACCAGGCGCTGTTCATGCGGGAGTTCAGGCAGGCCGTCGCCTTCGCGGAGGCCGCGCTGCGTGCCGCGGGCAAGCACATCACGCCGGCGCTCGCCTCCGACCTCTACGCGATGCAGGCCAAGGCGTACGCGCATCTGGGCGACGGCAGCAGCGCGCTGTCCTGCATCCGGCGGGCCGAGCAGGCCGCCGATCGCATCCGGCGCGGTTACGAGCCCGACGAAACGGGCTATGTCCAGCCCGGGCTGGTCAACGTCCAGGTGGCGGAGGCGTTGCTGAGCCTCGGTGATCTGGCGGCGGCGGGGGAGCACGCGACGGCCGCGGTGGATACCCCGGCGCACGACCGGGGCCGGGTGCACCGGCTCGCCATGCTCAGCCAGATCGAGCTGCGCCGGGGCAACGCCGACAAGGCCGTGGCCACCGCCGTGCAGATGGCCGAGCAGGCGCGGGGAATGGAGTCCCAGCGGCTGCGGGACAGACTCCGGGCGGTGCGGGAACACCTGGTGCGCAACGGCTGCGCGGGCACGGCCGAGGCGGCCGAGATGATCGACGGGGCACTGCGCGTACCGCTCTAGACACCCTTGGGGCGACACCTTTGGCGCGCCGGTTCCCGGGTAACCGTGCGTCGGGGCGGATTCTGTGTACCTGCTGTCAGCACGCTCCTGCTGCCATATTGCCATCTACTCGGCGGAAGGTGGCAGAACCGTGCAGTGGACGAAACAGAACGAACAAACTGTGTATGAAAACCGCTGGTTCAGGGTCAATCTCGCGGATGTCGAACTGCCGGACGGACGGCACCTCGACCACTTCCTGATACGGCTGAGGCCGGTCGCCGTGGCGACCGTGGTGAACGAGGCCAACGAGGTGCTCCTGCTCTGGCGGCACAGGTTCATCACCGACAGCTGGGGGTGGGAACTCGCGGCCGGGGTGGTGGAGGACGGCGAGGACATCGTCCTCGCGGCCGCCAGGGAACTGGAGGAGGAGACGGGCTGGCGGCCGGGACCGTTACGGCATCTGCTGAGCGTCGAGCCGTCCAACGGGCTCACCGACGCCCGGCACCACATCTACTGGGCCGAGGAGGGCGAGTACATCGGGCACCCCGTGGACGACTTCGAGTCGGACCGACGGGAGTGGATCCCCCTCAAGCTCGTCCCCGACATGGTCGCCCGCGGGGAGGTCCCGGCCGCCAACATGGCGGCCGCGCTCATGCTGTTGCACCATCTCAGACTCGGCGAGGACGCCTAGGGTGCCGAGGGCGCTGGGTGCGCCCGGGGCTTCGCTCAGCGTCCGAGGGCCTGCCAGACCGTCACGACCAGTGCTCCGAGGGCCGTGAGGGCCGCGACGGCCGGCAGCGGCCATCGACCGTGTTCGAGGTGGACGACGCGGGTGCTCAGGTCGTCGAGTTCCTTGTCCGTCTCCTTCGTACGATGACTGAGCAGGGCCAGCCCTCCCTCGACGCGCGCGTACGCGACATCGAGGCGGCGGCGTAACTCTGCGAGTTCTCCATGGGCTCCGGGATGCTCCGGGTCGGCGGTCACTTGTCCGCTCCTTTCCGTAGTCGTCACATCCCTTGTCTGCGCGGTGAAGAGTCAACTCGCCTGGTGGGCAGTCGGGGAGAGTGTGCGAACGGCATATGCGTGTCCGGCGCGCACACGGTGTGTGAATGCGGCGGGCCCGGCACTCCGAAGAGTGCCGGGCCCACGAAGATCCCAGCATGACGCTGGGTGATGTTCACGCGTAGGTATAGAAGCCCGAGCCCGACTTCCGGCCCAGCCGGCCCGCGTCGACCATGCGCTGGAGCAGCGGGGGAGCGGCGTACAGCGGCTCCTTGTACTCCTCGTACATGCTGAACGCGACCGAGGCGACCGTGTCCAGGCCGATCAGGTCGGACAGCTTCAGCGGGCCCATGGGGTGTGCGCAGCCCATCTCCATGCCGTTGTCGATGTCCTCGCGGCTGGCCATGCCCGACTCGAACATCCGGATCGCGGAGAGCAGGTACGGGATCAGCAGGGCGTTCACCACGAACCCCGAGCGGTCCTGGGCGCGGATCGCGTGCTTGCCGAGGGCCTTCTCGGCGAACAGCTGGGCGCGGGCGAGGGTGCCCTCGGAGGTGGTGAGCGCCGGGATCAGCTCGACGAGGTTCTGCACCGGGGCCGGGTTGAAGAAATGTATGCCCACGACCTGGTCGGGCCGGGAGGTGGCAACCGCCAGCTTCACCAGGGGAATCGAGGAGGTGTTGGAGGCGAGGATCGCGTCGGGGCGGGTCACCACCTGGTCGAGCACCTGGAAGATCTCCGTCTTCACCTGCTCGTTCTCCACGACGGCCTCGATCACCAGATCGCGGTCCGCGAACTCGCCGAGGTCGGTGGTGAAGCTGAGCCGCGCCAGCGTCTCGTCCCGCTCCTCCTCGGTGATCTTGCCGCGCTCGGCCGCCTTCGAGAGGGAGTTGAACAGCCGGGTACGGCCGAACTCCAGGGCTTCGCCGGTGGTCTCGGCGACCTTCACGTCCAGCCCGGAGCGGGCGCACACCTCGGCGATGCCCGCTCCCATCTGGCCGCAGCCCACAACTCCGACGCGTGAGATCTCTCCCACTGGGCTGTCCGTCACATCGTCCCTTTCACAGATACTCTTCGCGGGCCGTCCGGCCTGCGCGGGCCCGCGGTCGTCCGGGGTCTTCCGTCCGTCCGGTGCCTGCGCCAAACCTGCACGTTACCTTCGGCGGCCCTTGCCCGATTGTCCGGGCCTCACATGGGAGTGTGGCCCGGGACGGGTGAGGACGGTCTGTGACTTGTCCGACACAGCACTTATCGGAGGTACGGGAATGAGTGGGAAGGCGCGGCACGCGCGCATGTCACGGCGGGCGTTCGCGGTGACCGCCCTGTCGACGCTCGTGGCGGGCGGGGCGGTGGCGGGAGCGGCCCTGGCCGGTGCGCAACCGAGCCGGTCCGACGGGTCCGACGGATCGAACGGCAAGGGCAGGCGGGCGACCCGTGAGCTGCGGGGCATGTGGCTGGCGACGGTCACCAACCGGGACTGGCCGTCCAAGCCGGGGCTGAGCGCGAGCCAGCAGCGCGCCGAGCTGATCGCCCACCTCGACACGGCGGTGAGCCGCGGCCTCAACGCCGTGTTCTTCCAGGTCCGCCCGACCGCCGACGCCCTGTGGCCCTCACCGTACGAGCCCTGGTCGCAGGTCCTCACCGGAACCCAGGGCAAGGACCCCGGCTGGGACCCGCTGGGCACGGCGGTCACCGAGGCGCACGCGCGCGGTCTCGAGCTGCACGCCTGGTTCAACCCGTACCGCGTCGCCAACAACACCGACCCCGGCAAGCTGATCGCCTCCCACCCGGCGCGCAGGCATCCCGACTGGGTGGTGCCGTACGGCGGCAAGCTGTACTACAACCCCGGTCTGCCGGAGGTCCGCCGCTTCGTCCAGGACGCGATGCTCGACGCGGTGCGCAAGTACGAGATCGACGGCGTCCACTGGGACGACTACTTCTACCCGTACCCGGTCGCCGGCCAGACCTTCGACGACGACGCCGAGTACGCCGAGTACGGCGGTGCCTTCCCCGACCGGGCCTCGTGGCGGCGCGACAACATCGACAAGCTGGTACTCGAGACCTCCGCCCGCATCAAGGCCGTACGGCCCGGCGTCGACTTCGGGATCAGCCCCTTCGGCGTGTGGCGCAACGCGGCGACCGACCCGGCCGGCTCGGACACGCGGGCGGGTGTGCAGACGTACGACGACCTGTACGCGGACACCAGGAAATGGGTGCGGCAGAACTGGATCGACTACATCTGCCCGCAGATCTACTGGAACATCGGCTTCGCCGCGGCCGACTACGCCAAGCTGCTGCCCTGGTGGGCGGAGGTCGCCAAGGGCACGGGCACCAAGCTGTACGTCGGTGAGGCGCTCTACAAGGCGGGCGACCCGGCGCAGCCCGCGGCCTGGCAGGACCCGGCCGAGCTGTCCCGGCACCTGACCCTCGCCCACAGCTATCCCGAGGCGCGCGGGCACATCTTCTTCTCCGCGAAGGAGGTGGGCACCGACAAGATCGGGGCCATGGCACGGGTGGTCGCCGACCACTACCAGCAGCCGGCGATGCCACCGCGCTGATGCCCAGCGGGAACCGAGCTGTACCTCAGAGGTCGTGAACCTAGCTTGCTAGCGGTCCGAGTCCTTGTGGCGGACCTGGCAGTCGGGGCCGGGGGACATCACTGCCTCGTGCCCGTCCGGGAAACGGACGCGGTACGGGGGAGTGCCCTCCTGGCCCATGACCTCGACGACTTCCGTGACCTGGTCGTGCTGGCCGACCACCCTGCCGTGCTGGACAAGCTGGTCGCCCACGGTTGCGCGCATCTGCGGGCCTCCTCTCAGCCGCGTGCCCGCTGGGTGACGGCGATACAGACGAGCACGGCCGCCGCCGTCAGCGGGGCGGCCGGCGTCAGCTGCTCGCCCAGCAGCAGGACCGACCACACCAGTGTGAGCAGGGGCTGCGCCAACTGCAACTGGCTGGCCTTCGGAATGCCGATCGCCGCCATGCCCCGGTACCAGACGACCAGGCCGAGGAACTGCGACCCCACCGCCACCCACAGCAGCCCGGCCACACTGTGCGCGGTGAACCGGACCGGCTCGTACGCCAGGGACAGCGCGGCGGCGGACGCGGTGAGCGGCAGGCACAGCACCAGCGCCCAGCCGATGACCTGCCACCCCGGCATGACCCGGGCCAGCCGGCCGCCCTCGGTATAGCCGGCCGCGCACACCAGCAGGGCGCCGAAGAGATACGCGTCCGCGCTGGTCAGGGCGCCGCCACTCTGCTGGACGGTGAACGCGACAACCGCCGCCGCGCCCACCAGGGCAGCCGCCCAGAAGGTGCGCGAGGGACGGGTGCCCATGCGCAGCGCCGAGAAGAGGGCCGTCGTCAGCGGCAGCAGGCCGACCACGACGGCGGCATGCGCGGTGGTCGACGTCCGCAGGGCGAGCGTCGTGAGGAGCGGGAAGCCGACGACGACCCCGGCGGCGACGACCGCGAGCCCCGCCCAGTGGCGGCGCGCGGGCGGCTGTACGCGCAGCGCCAGCAGACAGCCACCCGCGACGACCGCCGCCAGGACCGACCGCACGGCCACCAGCGACCACGGGCCGAAGCCCTCCAGCCCCCAGGCGGTCGCCGGGAAGGTGAGCGAGAAGGCGGTGACGCCGAGAGCAGCCTGAAGGGTCCCGGCGCGGCGGGCGGGGGACTTCACGGACTTCACCGACTGCGCGTGCGGCGGGCTCGGGGCTGCTGTGCGCCCGCTGACCGCTATCGGAGTCGGTGCGGTAGCGCTATCGTGTGCTCTCATGCAAGAGCGTAGCAGTGTCGGTGAACTGGCGAATCAGCTGCGACAGGAGCTCAACCGCTACTCTCCAGGCGGAAAGCTACCGTCGAGCCGGGTGCTGGTGGAACGCTTCCGGGTGAGCCCGGTGACCGTCTCCCGGGCGCTCGCTCAACTGGCTGCCGAGGGCCTGGTCGTGACCCGGCCGGGGGCCGGCGCGTACCGCGCGGAGGCCCGTCCCGCGACCGCCCCCGCCGGGGACACCTCCTGGCAGGAGGTCGCCCTGAGCGCGGACGGCGCCGCCGACCTCGTACCGCGCACGGTGGACGCGGCCGGTGTCGTCGTCTCGCTGGCCGCGCCACCGCCCGGCGTGATCGAGTTCAACGGCGGCTATCTGCACCCCTCCCTCCAGCCCGAGCGGGCGATGGCGGCGGCCCTGTCGCGGGCCGGACGCCGTCCCGGAGCGTGGGGACGGCCGCCGCTGGACGGGCTGCCGGAGCTGCGCGAGTGGTTCGCGCGAGGTATCGGCGGTGCCGTCACGGCGGCCGAGGTGCTGATCACGGCGGGCGGCCAGGCGGCCCTGACGACAGCCCTGCGCGCCCTCGCCCCGCCCGGTGCCCCGGTGCTGGTCGAGTCGCCCACCTACCCCGGGATGCTGGCCATCGCCCGCGCGGCCGGCCTGCGCCCGGTGCCGGTCCCGGTGGACGCGGACGGCGTACGCCCGCCGCTGCTCGCCGACGCGTTCCGGGCGACCGGCGCCCGGGTGTTCGTCTGCCAGCCCCTGTTCCAGAACCCGACCGGGGCCGTGCTCGCGCCCGAGCGGCGCGCCGAGGTCCTGCGGATCGCCCGCGAGGCCGGCGCCTTCGTGATCGAGGACGACTTCGTACGGCGGCTGGTGCACGAGGACGCGGCCCCGCTGCCGCGCCCGCTCGCCGCGGAGGACCCGGACGGGGTGGTCGTCCACGTCGGCTCGCTCACCAAGGCGACCTCTCCGAGCTTCCGGGTGAGCGCGCTCGCGGCCCGGGGGCCCGTCCTGGAACGGCTGCGCGCCATCCAGATCGTCGACACCTTCTTCGTCCCGCGCCCGTTGCAGGAAGCGGCCCTTGAGCTCGTCGGCTCACCGGCCTGGCCCCGTCATCTCCGCGCTGTGTCCGCCGAGTTGAGGATCCGCCGGGACGCCATGACGGCCGCGCTGCTGAGCGGCCTGCCCGAGCTGTCCCTGCCCCACATCCCCTCCGGCGGCTACCACCTGTGGCTGCGCCTGCCCGACGGCACGGACGACACGGCTCTCGTCGCGGCGGCCCTGCGCGCGGGCGTCGCGATCACCCCCGGCCGCCCCTACTTCAGCGCCGAACCCCCGGCGGCGCACGTGCGGCTGAGCTTCGCGGCGGTCACGGGGACGGGAGAGATCGGGGAAGGGGTACGGAGGCTGCGTACGGCCTGTGACGAGGTGTTCCGTGATGGGCGGACCACGGGAAAACCGTTCGACAGCGCCCGCCCCGACCTGTGAACCTCCCGCCATGAACGACGACATACCCGCCTTCCCCGAGGGCTACGAATGCTCCACCGACCCCGCCCGGATCGATGTCGAGCGGGTGCACCGCTGGCTGTCGAGCGACGCCTACTGGGCGCTGGGCCGGCCCCGGGAGAAGTTCGAGGACGTCATCGCGCACTCGCTCAACTTCGGGGTGTACGACGTGACTTCGGGGGAGCAGGTGGCGTACGCGCGGGTGGTGACCGACCACGGGTTGTTCGCTTGGCTGTGCGATGTGTACGTCGACCGGTCGGTACGGGGTACCGGGGTCGGCACGGCGATGGTGCGCGAGGTGCGCGATCACCTCGGGGCACTCGGGGTGCGCCGCATCCTGCTCGCCACGAGCGACGCGCACGGCGTCTACGAGAAGATCGGTTTCCGGCCGCTCGCCAAACCCGAGCAGTGGATGGCGCTCTACTTCGAGTGAAGCCCCTGTGGAGCCGGCGTAAAGCCCGTGTGACGGTCGTCGGCGACTCGTGCGGAGGTCGGCGCACACCCTCGATAACTCCTGAGTAACGCCACTTGACCTGCGCACTTTCCCGGCACACCATCGCCGCATGCAACTTCGGGTCACCTTCGTCGCCGCCGCGCGCAGCTCCCCGCTGCTCGCCGAGCGCTTCGACGACGACCGGCCGCTGGACCAGGCCGGCTGGGACGAGGTGCAGCGCGCCGCCCAGGACCTGGTGCCGCTGGCGGCGGCCGAGCTGCGCTACTGCTCGCCGACGCCCCGCAGCCGGGCCACCGGGGACGCGCTCGGCTACGGGCCGCTCGTCCAACTGGCCCTGCGCGACTGCGACATGGGCCGCTGGCGCGGGCTCACCCTCGGCGAGGCGATGGCCCGGGAGCCCGAGTCCGTGGACGCGTGGCTCGCCGATCCGCGCGCCACGCCCCACGGCGGCGAGTCGCTGCTGGACTTCATCGCGCGGGTCGGCGGCTGGCTCGACACCCGGCCCGTCGACGACGGTGGCCGGATCGTCGCGGTCGCCGAGCCCTCGGTCGTCAGGGCGGCCCTCGTCTACGCCCTGAAGGCACCGCCCTCGACCTACTGGAACCTCGACGTCCGCCCGTTGTCCACGACCGTCGTCACGGGCCGCAAGGGCCGCTGGAACCTGCGCTTCGAGGGCGTGTTCCCGCAGTCGGTGCGCGGCTAGGCCGACGGCTGGACCGTCGTGCCGCGCACGTAGTCGGTGGTGAGGACGAGGTCCTTGGCCGGGCCCGCCACCCGCCACACCGTCCGCCAGTGGTCCTCGTCCAGGACCGTGAACTCGCCGCGGTAGAGATCGGCCGCGCAGGGGTGGTCGGTGACCCAGCGGCCCGAGGTCAGGTCCAGGTCGTGGAAGGGGCGGCCGTCCGCGAAACGCACGTCCGCAGTGCCCGGGGTGGCGCCCGGGAGGAAGCGGAGCGTCCGCTCGGCGGGGCGGGCGACGCCCTGCCATACGAACGTGCCCGACTCGTGGTGCAGCAGACCCCGTGAAACTCCCTCGTACAGCGGGCTGAACGTCGTGGTGCCGGTGAAAGTCCCCTCGTCCCTGCCTGCGAGATCCCGTACCGACCGCTCCAGCCGCCAGCTCCCCGCCAAATACAGCAGGACATCCGCTACTGGCCGGAACTCGTCCACGCCGCCCTCCGCTCGAAACCTTCGAGTTGTCGCACGCCCCATTGACGCACTCCAGTCACATACCTATCTTGCCGTTCGAAGTGCTGATCGATGTCCGATATCCCGAACTGCACCGACAGAGCCGCGGAGTATCCATGTCACGCACACGCACCCGCTGGAGACTAGGTCTCACGGCATCCGCTCTCCTGGTGGTCTCGGCGGTGGTCCCCGCCCCGGCCAGTGCCGAGGACGTCACCGACTACGCCATCACCGTGGACCCGGCCGCCAAGGGCGCCAAGATCGACGACACGATGTACGGCGTCTTCTTCGAGGACATCAACCGCGCCGCCGACGGCGGTCTGTACGCCGAACTCGTACAGAACCGCTCCTTCGAGTACTCCACCGCCGACAACCGCTCGTACACGCCCCTCACCTCCTGGGCCGTCGGCGGTACGGCGACAACCGCGGACGACGACGGGCGCCTGAACGCCCGCAACCGCACCTACCTCTCCCTGGGATCCGGCTCGTCCGTCACCAACTCCGGCTACAACACCGGGATCAGGGTCGAGGACGGCAAGAGGTACGACTTCTCCGTCTGGGCCCGCGCCGACCGGGCCACCGGGTTGACCGTGTCCCTCGCCGACGCCGGGGGCACCCTCGCCGAGGCCCGCCAGGTCACGGTGAAGGGAGGCTGGGCCAAGTACCGGGCGCGATTCACCGCGACCCGCTCGAGCACCACCGGCCGGCTGACGGTCGCGACGGACAACCCCGTCGCCCTGGACATGATCTCGCTGCTGCCCAAGGACACGTACAAGGGCCACGGGCTGCGCGAGGACCTCGCCCGGAAGATCGCCGCGCTCGACCCCGGCTTCGTCCGCTTCCCGGGCGGCTGCCTGGTCAACACCGGGTCCATGCAGGACTACAGCGAGGCCTCGAACTGGCAGCGCCAGCGCTCGTACCAGTGGAAGGACACCATCGGCCCGGTCGAGCAGCGCGCCACCAACTCCAACTTCTGGGGCTACAACCAGAGTTACGGACTCGGCTACTACGAGTACTTCCAGTTCTCGGAGGACATCGGCGCGATGCCGCTGCCCGTCGTCCCGGCACTGGTCACCGGCTGCGGGCAGAACAAGGCCGTCGTCGACGAGGCGCTGCTCAAGCGGCACATCCAGGACACCCTCGACCTCATCGAGTTCGCCAACGGGCCCGTGACCAGCGAGTGGGGCCGCAAGCGGGCGCAGCTGGGCCATCCCAAGCCCTTCCACCTCACCCACATAGAGGTGGGCAACGAGGAGAACCTGCCGAACGAGTTCTTCGCCCGTTTCACCGAGTTCCGGACCGCCATCGAGGCCAAGTACCCGGACATCACCGTGATCTCCAACTCGGGCCCGGACGACAGCGGTTCGACCTTCGACACCGCCTGGAAGCTCAACCGGGACGCGAACGTCGCGATGGTCGACGAGCACTACTACAACAGTCCGCAGTGGTTCCTGCAGAACAACGACCGCTACGACTCGTACGACAGGAACGGCCCGAAGGTCTTCCTCGGCGAGTACGCCTCCCAGGGCAACACCTTCAAGAACGCCCTGTCCGAGGCCGCGTTCATGACGGGCCTGGAGCGCAACGCGGACGTCGTCAAGCTGGCCTCGTACGCCCCGCTGCTCTCCAACGAGGACTATGTGCAGTGGCGCCCCGACATGATCTGGTTCAACAACCATGCCTCCTGGGGCTCGCCCTCGTACGAGGTGCAGAAGCTGTTCATGAACAACGTCGGTGACCGCGTGGTGCCCACCACCGCCACCGGCACGCCCTCGGCGAGCGGCCCGATCACGGGCGCCGTCGGACTGTCGACCTGGGCGACCACGGCGGCGTACGACGACGTGAAGGTCACCGGCGCCGACGGCACGACCCTGCTGACCGACGACTTCTCGGGCGACGCCTCCCGGTGGACCCATACGGGCGGCGGGAGTTGGGCGGTCCAGGACGGACAGTACGTCCAGACGGACGTGGCCGCCGAGAACACCATGGTCTCCGCGGGCGACACCGCCTGGCACGACTACGACCTGCATGTGAAGGCCACCAAGAAGTCCGGCAAGGAGGGCTTCCTCGTCGCCTTCGGCGTCAAGGACACCGGGAACTACTACTGGTGGAACCTGGGCGGCTGGAACAACACCCAGTCCGCCGTCGAACAGGCCTCGGACGGCGGCAAGTCGACGCTCGTCTCGAAGGCCGGCTCGATCGAGACGGGTCGCGTGTACGACATCGACGTCAAGGTGCGGGGCCGACAGGTCACCCTCTACCTCGACGGCAAGGAGTGGGGCGGCTTCACCGACGACAAGCCGGCCGAGCCGTTCCGGCAGATCGTCACCAAGGACGCGAAGACCGGTGACCTGATCGTCAAGGTCGTCAACGCGCAGGCTGCGCAGGCCCGTACGACGATCGACCTGGGCAAGGCGAAGGTCAGGTCCAAGGCCGCGGTGACGACCCTGGCAGCCGCGCCGGACGCGGTGAACACCGAGACGGCGACCGCGGTGGCGCCGGTGAAGTCGACGTTCACGGGCGTCGCTCGGAAATTCACGTACACGTTCCCGGCGAACTCGATCACCTTCCTGCGAATCAAGAAGGGCTGACGGGAGGGGCGGCTCGGGCGCCGAAGGGCGCCTGGGCCGCCCGTGACGGGCGGGTAGCGATCAACCGCCCGCCGCCACGAACGCCCCGTCGACGAGGACCGGCACCACGGCGCTCGCATCCCCCTCCGTGGCGATCGCCACGTCCTCGGGGAAGCCGCCGTCGACCAGTTCCCGCCCCGAGGCGCTGGCGAGGACGGCTGCGGCGACGTCCGGGGAGGCGGCGAAGGCGGCGGCGGCCGCAGCGGCCTCGGGCGACAGGGACGTACGCGCGCTGCCGCGGCGGTCGCCCAGCGCGGCGATCACCGCACCCGCCCCCAGCAGATCCTCCAGGGCCGGACGCAGGCCGCCGTCGGGCCGGCGCTCACCGGCGGCGATCACACCGACCGGCCGCTCGGCGGTCCCGTACCGCTGCTCGGTGAGCCACGCGCCCACGGCGCTCGCGTTGCGCAGACATGCGGCGACCACTCTCGTCGTGTCGTCGGCCGCCGCCGAGATGGCCGAGCCGTTGGGGGACGGCAGCACCAGTCGGGCGGCGAAGGGCGCCCGGCGCAGCGCCGCCGGGGAGAGCGACCAGGGCGAGTCGGGCCCGACCGCCCTACGGCCGACCGCGAGCCGGGCGTCCTGCCGCGCGGCGAAGTCGATGGCCGTGTCGTCGCGCCAGGGGTAGGGGAAGACACGGGCACCACCCTCGACGGCGACCGATACCGACGTGGTGAACGACAGCACGTCGACGACGACCAGGCAGGACACGTCACGGGCGAGGTGCCGCGCCCCCGCCGGCCCCCACTCGAACCGGACCCCGTACCCGGACTGGAGAAAGTCCTCGGTCATACCGATGCTCACTTCTCCGGCGCGTCAGGACCGGGCGAGGACGCAGAACTCGTGGCCCTCCGGGTCGGTCAGCGGGGTCCACGGCACCTCGCCCTGGCCCACGTCGAGGTCGGCGGCGCCGAGGGCCCGCAGCCGGGCCACCTCCGCCGCCTTGTCGTCACCGGGGTCGGGCACCAGGTCGAGATGGACGCGGTCGGGCACGGTCTTCCCACCGGGTACGCGGAGGAACTCGAGATACGGGCCGACACCCCTGGCATCGCGCAGCACCGCGTGATCGTCGGTCACCTCGAGCAGGGTCCAGTCCACTGCCTCGCCCCAGAAGCGGGCCATGACCCGCGGATCCTCGCAGTCGACGACCACGGCGGCGATCGGCCCGGTGTCCCGGTAGACCTCCCGGGGCTCCAGCACACAGAACTCGTTGCCCTCGGGATCGGCGAGGACCGTCCACGGCACATCGCCCTGACCGATGTCGACGGGCGTCGCACCGAGCCCCTTCAGCCGCCGGACCAGTTCCGCCTGATGGGCGGCGGAGGTGGTGGCGAGATCGATGTGCACCCGGTTCTTCGTCAGGGTCTTGGGCTCCGGCACGGCGATGACATCGACGCACACACCGACCGGGTCCCGCCAGTCGAAATCGGCGGGCTTCGCGGCGGTCGCACCGGGCTCAGGGCTGGAAACGTCCCACCCGAGCGCGTCCGCCCAGAACCGGCCGATCTTCGCGTCGTCGAGAGCCTTGATGTTCACCAGGACGGGTCGCAGTGTCATGGCGATGATCTTAGGGAAACGTTCAACGACGACCTCTGCGCTCGCCCGCCCGGTCGGCTCCGCATACTGATCCACCATATTGCATAAACGTGCAACGAAACGTATAGTCATGCCATCAAGGAGGAGGGTTCCATGGCGGTACGTGTGGCGGTGGCCGGAGCGAGTGGGTACGCGGGTGGGGAACTGCTGCGTCTGCTCATCGTCCACCCCGAGGTCGAGATCGGCGCCCTGACCGGCAACTCCAACGCCGGACAGCGGCTCGGTGCGCTGCAGCCGCACCTGCTGCCGCTGGCCGGCCGTGTGCTCCAGGAGACCACACCCGACGTGCTCGCCGGGCACGACGTCGTCTTCCTCGCGCTGCCGCACGGTCAGTCCGCCGCCGTCGCCGAGCAGCTCGGCCCTGACGTCCTCGTCGTCGACATGGGTGCCGACTTCCGGCTCCACGACGCCGCCGACTGGGAGAAGTTCTACGGCTCCGCCCATGCCGGGACCTGGCCCTACGGCCTCCCCGAACTGCCGGGTGCCCGCGCCGCGCTGGAGGGGTCCAAGCGTGTCGCGGTGCCCGGTTGCTATCCGACCGCCGTCTCCCTCGCCCTCTTCCCGGCGTACGCCGCCGGGCTCGCCGAGGCCGAGGCCGTGATCGTCGCCGCCTCCGGGACCTCCGGCGCCGGCAAGGCGGCCAAGACGCATCTGCTGGGCAGCGAGGTCATGGGGTCCATGTCCCCGTACGGCGTCGGCGGCGGTCACCGGCACACGCCCGAGATCGTCCAGAACCTCAGCGGCGCGGCCGGTGAGCCCGTCGCCGTCTCCTTCACGCCCACCCTCGCCCCGATGTCCCGCGGCATCCTCGCCACCTGCACCGCCGCCGCCAAGCCCGGTGTGACCGCTGAGTCCGTGCGCGCCGCCTACGAGAAGGCGTTC
The DNA here is from genome assembly GCF_040644035.1 of Streptomyces sp. NPDC047042. Classification (NCBI taxonomy): domain Bacteria; kingdom Bacillati; phylum Actinomycetota; class Actinomycetes; order Kitasatosporales; family Streptomycetaceae; genus Streptomyces; species Streptomyces sp. NPDC047042. The sequence goes on from NZ_JBEYVP010000008.1 coordinate 239,509, forward strand.
GCCGACGAACCGTTCGTGCACCTCCTCCCGGAGGGGCAGTGGCCCGCCACGGCGTCCGTCTACGGTTCCAACGCCGTTCAGATACAGGTCGCGTACGACGAGTCCGTGCGCCGCATCATCGCGATCAGCGCCATCGACAACCTGACCAAGGGCACCGCGGGCGGTGCCGTCCAGAGCATGAACATCGCCCTCGGACTCGACGAGACCACGGGGCTTTCCACGATCGGAGTCGCACCGTGAGTGTCACGGCAGCACAGGGGTTCACGGCGGCCGGTATCGCCGCCGGGATCAAGGAGAACGGCAACCCGGACCTGGCCCTCGTGGTCAACAGCGGGCCCCGCCTGGCCGCCGCCGGCGTCTTCACCTCCAACCGCGTCAAGGCCGCACCGGTGCTGTGGTCCGAGCAGGTGCTGAAGGGCGGCATCGTCTCCGCCGTCGTCCTCAACTCCGGTGGCGCAAACGCCTGTACGGGCCCGAAGGGCTTCCAGGACACCCACGCAACCGCCGAGAAGGTCGCCGACACCCTCGGTCTGAACGCCGGAGAGGTCGCGGTCGCGTCGACCGGTCTCATCGGGCTGCTGCTGCCGATGGACAAGCTCCTCACGGGAGTCGAGACCGTCGCCGGTCAACTCTCCGAGCATGGCGGCGAGAAGGCCGCCATCGCCATCAAGACCACCGACACCGTCCACAAGACGGCCGTCGTCACCAGCAAGGACGGCTGGACCGTGGGCGGCATGGCCAAGGGTGCGGGCATGCTCGCCCCCGGCCTCGCCACCATGCTCGTCGTCCTCACCACGGACGCCGACGTGGACAGCGAGCACCTGGACCAGGCCCTGCGCGCGGCCACCCGCACCACCTTCGACCGCGTCGACTCCGACGGCTGCATGTCCACCAACGACACCGTGCTGCTCCTCGCCTCCGGTGCCTCCCAAGTCACCCCGGCCCAGGCCGAGTTCGCCGAGGCCGTACGGGCCGTCTGTGACGATCTCGGGCAGCAGCTGATCCGGGACGCCGAGGGCGCCAGCAAGGACATCAAGGTCGAGGTCGTGAACGCGGCCAGCGAGGACGACGCCGTCGAGGTGGGCCGCTCCATCGCCCGCAACAACCTCCTCAAGTGCGCCATCCACGGCGAGGACCCCAACTGGGGCCGCGTCCTCTCCGCCATCGGCACGACGAGCGCCGCCTTCGAGCCGGACCGGCTGAACGTCGCCATCAACGGCGTCTGGGTCTGCAAGAACGGCGGCGTAGGCGAGGACCGCGACAAGGTCGACATGCGCTACCGCGAGGTCCACATCGTCGCCGACCTCGCCGCCGGCACCGAGACCGCCACCATCTGGACCAACGACCTCACCGCGGACTACGTCCACGAGAACAGCGCGTACTCGTCATGAGCACTACACGCAAGCACACCGCCCTGCCCAAGGCCAGGATCCTCATCGAGGCGCTGCCCTGGCTGACCCGGCACAACGGCAAGGTCGTCGTCATCAAGTTCGGCGGAAACGCCATGGTGAACGAGGAGTTGAAGAGCGCCTTCGCCCAGGACGTCGTCTTCCTGCGCCAGGCCGGCCTCAAGCCCGTCGTCGTGCACGGCGGCGGCCCGCAGATCAGCGCCGCCCTCGACAGGCACGGCATCGTCAGCGAGTTCAAGGCGGGCCTCAGGGTCACCACCGAGGACGCCATGGACGTCGTACGCATGGTGCTGGCCGGACAGGTCCAGCGGGAGCTGGTCGGGCTGCTCAACCAGCACGGACCGCTCGCCGTCGGGATGACCGGCGAGGACGCGCACACCATCACCGCCACCAAGCACCAGCCCGAGATCGACGGGGAGTTGATCGACATCGGGCGGGTGGGCGAGATCACCGCGATCGACACGGGCGCGATCGAGGCACTGCTCGCCGACGGCCGTATCCCGGTCGTCTCGTCGATCGCCCGTAGCCAGGACGACGGACATGTCTACAACGTCAATGCTGATACGGCGGCTGCGGCACTCGCTGCTGCTCTTGACGCCGAAACCCTCATGGTCCTCACGGACGTCGAGGGCCTCTACGAGGACTGGCCCAACTCCGACGAGGTGATCAGCCGCCTCACCGCTTCCCAACTGGAGAAGCTGCTCCCGGAGTTGAGCTCCGGGATGGTGCCGAAGATGGAGGGCTGCCTGCACGCCGTACGCAACGGCGTCCAGACCGCCCGCGTCATCGACGGCCGGGTCCAGCACTCGATCCTGCTGGAGATCTTCACGGACGAGGGCATCGGCACGATGGTCGTGCCCGATGCGGAAGAAGAGGGGGACGACGCATGAGCGCCGCCGGCCAGGAGTCGCACGCCAGTCAGGAACCGAGCGCCAATCAGGAACTGACCACGCGCTGGCAGGGCGCGCTCATGAACAACTACGGCACCCCTCGGCTCCCCCTCGTCCGCGGCGCGGGCAGCACCGTGTGGGACGCCGACGGCAAGGCGTACGTCGACTTCGTGGGCGGCATCGCCGTGAACGCGCTCGGCCACGCCCACCCGGCGATCGTCGAGGCCGTCTCCACCCAGATCGCCTCCCTCGGCCATGTCTCCAACCTCTTCGTCGCCGAACCGCCCGTGGCGCTCGCCGAACAACTGCTCCGGCGCTTCGGCCGGGACGGCAAGGTGTTCTTCTGCAACTCGGGCGCCGAGGCCAACGAGGGCGCCTTCAAGATCGGCCGGCTGACCGGCCGGGGGCACATGGTGTCCACCGAGGGCGGCTTCCACGGCCGGACCATGGGCGCCCTCGCGCTCACCGGCCAGCCCGGAAAGCGGGAACCCTTCGTACCGCTGCCCCCTGACGTCACCTATGTCCCGTACGGGGACGCGCAGGCACTGGCCGCCGCCGTCACCGACGAGACCGCCCTCGTCATCATCGAGCCGGTCCAGGGCGAGAACGGCGTCGTCGTCCCGCCCGCCGGCTATCTGAAGGCCGCCCGCGCGATCACCGCCGCCACCGGCGCCCTGCTCGTCCTCGACGAGGTGCAGACCGGCATCGGCCGTACCGGAAACTGGTTCGAGTACCAGGCCCACGACGGGGTCCTGCCCGATGTCGTGACCCTCGCGAAGGGCCTCGGCGGCGGACTGCCCCTCGGCGCGACCGTCGCCTTCGGCCGCGCCGCCGACCTGCTCCAGCCCGGCCATCACGGTACGACCTTCGGCGGCAACCCGGTCGCCTGCGCCGCCGGACTCGCCGTACTCGACGCCATCGAGAACGAGGGGCTGCTGGAGAACGTCAAGCGGCAGAGCGAGAGGTTGCGGGACGGAATCGAGGGGGCGGGCCACCCGTTGATCGATTATGTCCGGGGCGCGGGACTCCTCCTGGGTATCGTGCTCAGCGAGCCCCTCGCGCCCCAGGTGCAGCAGGCGGCTCAGGACGCCGGGTTCCTGGTGAACGCGCCCGCTCCCGATGTCGTACGGCTGATGCCGCCGCTGAACATCGGTGACGCCGAGGTGGACGCGTTCCTCCAGGCGCTTCCCGGGGTTCTCGACGCGGTTCACGCAAAGGACTAGCCCGGGGAATGAGACGACGACGATGACGCAGGCGCAGGATCACGAGCACGCGGGGCCTGCCGTACCGCAGACGCGCACCGCACGCCACCGCCGGATCGTGGACATCCTCAACCGGCAACCGGTGCGGTCGCAGAGTCAGTTGGCGAAGCTGCTCGCCGATGACGGGCTGACCGTCACTCAGGCGACGCTCTCCAGGGACCTGGACGAACTGAACGCGGTGAAGATCCGTAACACCGACGGCGATCTCATCTACGCCGTGCCGAGCGAGGGTGGGTTCCGTACGCCTCGCGCTCCGCTGGGGGAGTCGGCGAAGGAGGAGCGGATGCGGAGGTTGTCCGCGGAGTTGTTGATCTCCGCGGAGGCTTCGGCGAATCTTGTGGTCCTGCGGACCCCTCCGGGGGCTGCGCAGTTCTTGGCGTCGGCCATTGATCAGGCGGAACTGCACGATATTTTGGGGACGATCGCGGGGGATGACACCTTGATGCTGATCAGTCGGGATCCTGTGGGGGGTCAGGCTTTGGCTGATCATTTGTTGGGGTTGGCTCAGAAGGGGCATTGACCGACCGGTTGTGGGGTGGGTGCGGGCCGGTGGGGGCTTGTCGCGCAGTTCCCCGCGCCCCTAAAAGCAAAAGCCCTCCCCTCAGCCGAGTCGTCTTGCCAGGCCCCCTGTGCACCTCACCTCGTCGCCCGCTGTGATCAGTAGGGCTTCGACGTCCGGGAGGGACTCCAGCCAGCGCAGGGCCTGTCTCGAACCCATCGCGAAGGCCGCTGTCGCCCAGGCGTCCGCCCAGGTCAGTTGGGGGGCCACCACCGTCACCGCGACCAGGTCCGTCACCGCGGACTTGCCGGTGCGGGGGTCGACGATGTGGGTGCCTCGTTCCGCTGTGCCAGAGGTGGCCACCGCCAGTTCGTCCGCGCCCGCCGCCGAGACCACGGCCGCCAGACCGCCGGGGCGCAGCGGGTCGGACACACCCACCCGCCAGGGGCGCCCGGGGCCCGGCGCGCCGCACAGCTGGACGTCTCCGCCGCCGTTGACGCTGACCCCGCTCACCCCGGCCGCGGCCAGGGTCCTCGCCGCGCGTTCCGCGGCCCAGCCCTTGACGATGCCGGTCGGGTCGATCTGCCCCTGGTACGTGTGGCTGAACCAGCCCTCGCTGGTCCGCTCCGCCTCGGCGCACAGGTCGAGCACCTCGGCGACCTCGGGATCGCAGTCGGCGACGGTGAGCTCGCCCCGGGCGAGCCGGGAGATCTGGCTGTTCGCCCGGTAGGTGCTGAACACCTCGTTGACCTGGTGCAGTCCGGCGATCGCCGCTGCCAGCGCCGCCCCGACCGCACGGGGTTCCCCGCCGCGGACGTCAAAGGAGAAGACGGTCCCCATGACCTCCTCCGCATGGCGTACCGCGACGGGAGCTTCTGCGGGATCAACCACCGGCCTGGTCCAGGGCCGACTGGAGGGACTTCTTGTAGCCGGCGCTGGTGTAACTGGCGCCGGACACCGCGTCGATGTCGCCGTCGCCCGCTGTCACCGCTTCCAGGTTGAGCTTGGGGATCGCGTCGGCGGACACCTGGTCGCTGCGACCGCCCTTGGGCGCCTGCACCGCCGACGCCGAGGTGATCCTGCCCTTGGTGAGCGTGACCCGGACCTGCACCGGGCCGTACTCCGTCTGGACCACGCTCCCGGTGTACGTGCCGCCGCCGTCGGAGGTCGCCCCGCCGGCCGCGGCACCCGAACCCGCTGCCGAACCGGGGGTCGTCGCCGGGGCCGGAGCCGGCGCCGGGGCGGCCGCGCCTGTCCCCGAGCCCTTGTCCGATTCGGCTGCCGGAACCTTGTCCAGCGCCGACTGCAGCGACTTCTTGTAACCCGCGCTGGTGTAGGTGGCACCCGAGATCGCGTCGATGTCCGCCGTGCCGGCGGCGACCGCCTCCTGGTTGAGCTTGGGCACGGCGTTGCCGGTGATGATGTCGCTCTGGCCGCCCTTGGGCTGCTGGACCGCCTCCGCCTTGGTGATCTTGCCGCCGGCCACCGTGATCCGGACCTGCATCGGACCGTACTGGGTGTCGACCTTGTCACCGGTGACCGTGGCGGTCTGCGCCGCACCGCCGCCGGCCCCGCCACCCGAGGCGCCCGTACCGGCACCCGCACTGGCCTTGTCCAGGGCGGACTGGAGCGACTTCCCGTAGCCCGCGCTGGTGTAGCTGGCGCCGGAGACCGCGTCGACCGTGCCGCCGAGGCCGGCCGCGACCGCCTCCTGGTTGAGCTTGGGGATCGCGTTGCCGGAGATCTGGTCGCTCTGGCCGCCCTTGGGCTGCTGGAGCGCCTCCGCCTTGGTGATCTTGCCGCCGCTCACCGTGACCCGGACCTGGACCGGCCCGTACTGGGTCTGGACGGTGTCGCCGGTGAAGGTGCCGTCCTTGGCGGCAGCGCCGCCCTGGGCCGACTCCTGCGCCGCCGACGTCTGCTGCGGCAGAGCGCCGGCCGCCTGTGCGCCCCCGGGGTCCGAGGACGGCTTCAGCGTCAGCAGCAGGACGATTCCGGAGACTGTGGCGGCGCTCGCCAGCATGACGCGCCGAAAGGGGTGACTCTTCTTCATCGCTCCTGGCTCCCGTCGCTCACATCTCGAACGACTCGTGGTGGATACGGCGCGCCGGAACACCCGCGCCGCGCAGTGCCTCGTACACACCCTGGGCGAAGCCGGGCGGCCCGCACAGGAAGACGTCGTGGTCGTCGATGTCCGGCAGCTTCCGGCGCAGCGACTCCGGCGAGATGTCCGGGCGCTCCCCGTCGGGGCTGTTCACCGCGTACATGAGACGGGCGCCGCGCTCGTTGGCGATGGTCGCCAGCTCGTCCCACAGGGCCAGGTCCTGGGTGCTGTTGGCCCGGTACAGAAGGGTCAGGTCGCCCGCCGCGCCGGGCAGGGTCTCGAACAGGGCGCGCATCGGGGTGATGCCCACACCGCCGGCCACCAGCAGCACCTTGCCCTGGCTGCGCTTGGCGGCGGTCAGGGCGCCGTACGGGCCCTCGGCCCAGACCCGGGTGCCGGGCTCCAGCTCACGCAGGGCCGAGCTGTGGTCGCCGATCGCCTTCACCGTGATGCGCAGCATGTTGGGGCGGGGGGCCGCCGAGAGCGAGTACGGGTGCGAGCTGAACCGCATACCGGGGGCCAGGAAGCGCCAGCGGAAGAACTGGCCCGCCTCCGCGCCCATCCGGTGCAGCTTCCGGCCGCTCATCAGCACGGACACGATGCCCGGCGTCTCCTCGATGACCGCCTCGACCCGCAGCCGGTGGCGCAGGTTCAGCCGGACCGGCGTGACGATGCGGTACCAGACGACCAGCGCGGTCACCGAGCCGTACAGCGCGTACCAGGCGGTCTTCGCGGCCGGCTCCACGACGAACTCGTTGCCCGTGGACAGCTGGTGCCAGAAGGTCAGGAACGTGGCCGCGTACGTCAGCAGGTGCACGTGGTACCAGAGGTCGTACGGGATCATCCGGCGGACCGGGCCGATGGAGATGAGCCCGATGACCACCAGCAGACCCGTGCCGATCGCCGCCTTGCCCATGTCGGGCAGCTGGTTCACCGAGTCGACCGTCTGCTGGACGATGTCGCCGAACGTCTTCCCGGCCTGGAGGGCGTACCCGTACATGATCAGGACGACGTGCGCCACGACGAGGGAGAGCGTGTACCGGCCGCTCATTGCGTGCCAGCGCGCCACCCGGTCCGAGCCGACCCGGCGCTCCAGCGCGGGCACCCGGGCCATCTGGAGCACGACCAGGGCCATCAGATAGCCGGCGAGCAGACCGGTGATCCGGCCCGCCGCGATGACCTGGGCGGTGGTGTCGGCGAGGGAGGGGGTGTTGTGCCACCACAGCCAGATCACCCCGGCCGCGCCGGCTCCTACGGCGAGCAGCAACGGGACGGCGGGGGAGCGGCGGGGGCGGATGCGGCGCATCGTCTGGCGCCGCGCGGCACGTCCGCCTGCGATCGTGGTGGTCACGGTTCCTCCGTGGGACGGGGTCGAGAGGCTTTGACCCTTGGCCCACACATACGTGCCGCGCCCGCCGAGTGTTCAGTGACCCGATAAGTCCACAGATAATTGGGGGTGACGACCGGTAACACCTGCCCGGTAAACACCTGCGCGATGACACCTGCCCGATGACATCTTCCCGGTGACCCGGGCCGCTCCCCTGTCGCTGTCGCTCAGTAGCGGACGACGGCCGTCGGTCCGCTCTCCGTGCCGATCGCGATGTGCGGCCGACGCGCCGGATCGGCCCACGCCAGGATCGCCCGCATCGCCTCCGCCGACACCGACACACAACCCGCCGTCGCTCCCCGCCCGTTGACGTGCAGGAAGACCCCCGCGCCGCGCTGGCGCACCGGCCTGGCGTAGTTGAAACCGATGACGTACGCGTGCGCGTACTGCTGCGTGTACGAGATGAGGTGCTCGGACTCGGAGGCGCGGCAGTCGGCGGGGCGGGGCTCGGTCCAGCGGTTGTAGGAACGCGAGTCGTTGTCCTGGCACCACCAGGAGTTCTGCCGCACGGGCCGGTAGACGACCTTGGTGCCAGTGGGCGCCTGCTTGACGCCGAAGGCGTAGGGGAGGTCGTACAGCCCGGTGGGAGTGGTGTTCGTGCCCTGTCTGCGGGAGTTGCCCTCGACGAGCCCGTTTGCGCCGAAGCGGGCGGGCGCGGAGCCGGCCTTCGTCCAGGTCCCGTCGCGCAGGTTCCACCAGGTGACCGTGCCCGAGGTCGACTTGGCGCCCGGCGCCTGGGCGGTGATCAGCTGGGAGCCGCCGCCGGTGTCGGCCATCCGGAAGGGCAGCGGCGGCGCGGCCGTGGGTGGGGCACCGGGGGCGAGCACGAGAAGGGACGCGGACGCGAGGACGACGGCGGCTCCGGGACGCATGGCTCAGACCGTACTGGGCGGGAGCGGCAACGGCAGCCCCGGTAGTCCGTCCAGGCTCGTCGCGATGTGGTCCTTCTTCTCGAAGTAGGCGTTGAGCGAGGCGTCGTCCTCGCGGGCGAAGCGCCTGGCGTGCAGATCGCGGTCGCCGTCGTACGACATGAGGGGGACCGAGTAGCCGCAGCTGTCCCGGACGAGGTCGGCCTGTACGACGATGATCGCCCGCAGCCCGTGATCGGCGGGGTCGATGTCCGGAAAGCGGGCGAGGAGTTCGGGAAAGCGCGGGTCGTCACGGAAGACGGGCTCACCGCGGCCGTGCACACGCACGATGTTCGGCGGGCCCTCGAAGGCGCACCACATGAGCGTGATCCGGCCGTTCTCGCGCAGATGCGCGACGGTCTCGGCGTTGCTGCCCGCGAAGTCCAGATAGGCCACGGTCAGCTCGTCGAGGATCACGAAGGAGCCCTTGAGGCCCTTGGGGGAGAGGTTGACCGTGCCGTCGCCGGACAGGGGGGCGGTCGCGGTGAAGAAGAGAGGCTGCGCCTCGATGAACGTACGGAGGCGGCCGTCTATGCGCTCGTAGGTCTTTCCCATGACTGACGATTGTGCGGGAAAGTAGTTCGCCCGTCTAAGGGTTTGGTGATCCATCCCCGGTGGTGCGGGGCCGGAAAGGACCGCGGCCGCCCCGGCGGTATCGCCAGGGCGGCCACAGTGCCTTTCACGTCACTTGGTGAACGTGCAGGCGGCCAGCGCGTTGAGGCCGGTCGGCTTGGCGGCGGTGCGCCCGATGGCGATGGCGATGCGGTCGATGGTCGACTCGCGCTTGCCGTTGAGCGGACCGACGATCGCGTTCTGGACGAAGTTGGGGCCGCCCTGGCCGACCGTGTTCACGAGCCGCGTGTTGGCCTCCTGGATCTGCGTGTTCAGCAGGGCCAGGTTGCGGGTGACCTCGGCCTGCGCCGACGCCGGGATCGCGGGCAGCTTCGAGGCCACGTCCGGGCAGCTGATGGTGCCCGCGCCGCCGTTGTTGCCGGCGTTGCCCGCATTGCCCGCATTGCCCGCGTTACCGGCGTTGCCGGTGTTCCCCGCATTGCCGGCGTTACCAGCGTTACCAGCGTTACCGGCGTTGCCACCGGCCTGCTGGGGCGGCGTCGCGGCGGGCGCGGCCACCCCGGCCGCGTTGAGGGTGCAGGGGGCCAGCGCGTCGAGGCCGACCGGCTTGGCGGCGGTGCGGCCGATGGCGGTGGCGATGCGGTTGATCGTCGCCACGCGCTTGTCCTTCAGCGGACCGGTGATCGCGTTCGCGATGAAGTTGGGGCCGCCCTGGCCCTGGGTGTCGACGATGCGCTTGTTGGCCTCGGCGATCTGCGTGTCCAGCAGCGCCAGGTTGCGGGTGACCTCGGCCTGCGCCGACGCGGGGATCGCGGGCAGTCTGTTCGCGACCGCCGGGCAGTTCACCGTCGGGACCGCGGCCTTGGTGGTCGCCTGGGTCGTCGTGCTGTTGTTGGACGTTTCCCCGGCAAGGGCGGAGCCGGCGACGATCGCACCGGACAGAGCCACCGCGGCGGCGCCGCCGATGATGCCCACACGACGCTTGTTGTACTTCGGAAGAGCCCTGGACATGCGGATGCCTCACTCGGGTCAGGGGTGGGTGCGTGCTTCAACTCGCTTTACAGACGCGGCGCCTGCGTCGGCGTGAAGTACGGGCAAGCGGTTTCTCGTGTTCAAAGACTCGCCAAACATCTGGAAGAAAATTTCCCGAGATTGACGAACCATGCAGACTCCTGCATACTCATGCATGTCAGCGAATGCACTGTGAGGAGAAAACCCGTGACCGAGCGCGTCGTACTCGCCTACTCAGGCGGTCTGGACACCTCCGTCGCCATCGGCTGGATCGCCGAGGAGACGGGCGCCGAGGTCATCGCGGTCGCGGTCGACGTCGGCCAGGGCGGCGAGGACCTGGACGTCATCCGCAAGCGCGCCCTTGCCTGCGGCGCCGTCGAGGCCGAGGTCGCGGACGCCAGGGACGAGTTCGCCGAGGAGTACTGCCTCCCGGCGATCAAGGCCAACGCCCTCTACATGGACCGCTACCCGCTGGTCTCCGCCCTCTCCCGGCCGACGATCGTCAAGCACCTCGTCGCCGCCGCCCAGAAGCACGGCGCCACCACGGTCGCCCACGGCTGCACCGGCAAGGGCAACGACCAGGTGCGGTTCGAGGCCGGCATCGTCGCCCTCGCCCCCGACCTCAAGTGCATCGCCCCGGTCCGTGACTACGCGATGACCCGCGACAAGGCGATCGCCTTCTGCGAGGAGAAGCAGCTCCCGATCGCCACCACCAAGAAGTCCCCGTACTCCATCGACCAGAACGTCTTCGGACGCGCGGTCGAGACGGGCTTCCTGGAGGACATCTGGAACGCCCCGATCGAGGACATCTACGAGTACACCTCGAACCCGGCCACCCCCCGCGAGGCCGACGAGGTGATCGTCTCCTTCAAGGAGGGCGTCCCGGTCGCCATCGACGGCAAGCCTGTCACCGTCCTCCAGGCGATCCAGCGGCTCAACGAGCGCGCCGGCGCCCAGGGCATCGGCCGGATCGACATGGTCGAGGACCGTCTCGTCGGCATCAAGTCCCGCGAGGTGTACGAGGCTCCGGGCGCCATCGCCCTGATCACGGCCCACCAGGAGCTGGAGAACGTCACGGTCGAGCGCGAGCTCGCCCGCTACAAGCGCCAGGTCGAGCAGCGCTGGGGCGAACTGGTCTACGACGGCCAGTGGTTCTCCCCGCTCAAGCGCGCCCTGGACGGCTTCATCAACGAGGCCAACCAGCACGTCAACGGCGACATCCGGATGACCCTGCACGGCGGCCGCGCGGTCGTCACGGGCCGTCGCTCGGACACCTCGCTCTACGACTTCAACCTGGCCACGTACGACACGGGCGACACCTTCGACCAGGCCGCGGCCAAGGGCTTCATCGACATCTACAGCCTGTCGTCGAAGATCGCGGCCAAGCGCGACCAGGCGTAACCGATACGGTTGTTGCGACCGCCTCCCCTCCGTACGGGTGGGGAGGCGGTCGCACATCCACCCCCTGCCTTTCTGTCTTCGAGGAGCAACGCAAGTGAGCAGCAACAGCGGTGACGTACGGCTCTGGGGCGGCCGTTTCGCCGACGGTCCCGCCGAGGCCCTGGCGAAGCTGTCCGCGTCCGTCCACTTCGACTGGCGGCTCGCGCCCTACGACATCGCCGGATCGCGTGCCCACGCGCGCGTGCTGCACAAGGCGGGCCTGCTCACCGAGGACGAGCTGACCCGCATGCTGGCCGGCCTCGACCAGCTCGAGGCGGACGTCGCCGACGGCACCCTGGTCGGCACGATCGCCGACGAGGACGTCCACACGGCTCTGGAACGCGGCCTGCTGGAGCGGCTCGGCCCCGACCTCGGCGGCAAGCTCCGCGCCGGCCGCTCCCGCAACGACCAGGTCGCGACGCTCTTCCGCATGTACCTGCGCGACCACGCCCGGATCATCGGCGGTCTGATCGCCGACCTCCAGGAGGCGCTGATCGGCCTCGCGGAGGCCCACCCGGACGTGGCGATGCCCGGCCGCACCCACCTCCAGCACGCCCAGCCGGTCCTGTTCGCCCACCACGTCCTGGCCCACGTCCAGCCCCTGTCCCGGGACGCGGAGCGCCTGCGCCAGTGGGACGAGCGCACGGCGGTGTCGCCGTACGGCTCGGGCGCGCTGGCGGGTTCGTCGCTAGGCCTGGACCCGGAGGCAGTCGCCGACGACCTCGGCTTCGAACACGGCAGCGTGGGCAACTCGATCGACGGCACGGCGTCCCGCGACTTCGTCGCCGAGTTCGCGTTCATCACGGCGATGATCGGGGTCAACCTCTCCCGGATCGCCGAGGAGATCATCATCTGGAACACGAAGGAGTTCTCCTTCGTGACCCTGCACGACGCGTTCTCCACGGGCTCGTCGATCATGCCGCAGAAGAAGAACCCGGACATCGCGGAACTGGCACGCGGCAAGTCCGGCCGCCTGATCGGCAACCTGACGGGCCTCCTGGCCACCCTGAAGGCCCTGCCCCTCGCCTACAACCGTGACCTCCAGGAGGACAAGGAGCCGGTCTTCGACTCCATCGACCAGCTCGAGGTCCTCCTCCCCGCCTTCACCGGCATGATGGCCACGCTCACCGTCCACCGCGAGCGCATGGAGGAACTGGCCCCGGCCGGCTTCTCCCTCGCCACCGACATCGCCGAGTGGCTGGTCAAGCAGGGCGTGCCCTTCCGGGTCGCCCACGAGGTCGCCGGCGAGTGCGTCAAGGCGGCGGAGGCGGACGGGGTGGAGCTGGACGGCCTCACCGACGACCAGTTCGCGAAGATCAGCGCCCACCTCACCCCCGAGGTCCGCACGGTCCTGAACGTCAAGGGCGCCCTGGCCTCCCGCAACGGCCGAGGCGGCACGGCCCCCAGCGCGGTGGCAATCCAACTGACCGAGGTAAAGGCAAACGTGGCAGCCCAGCAGGAATGGGCCACGGCCAAGAAAAAATGAAGGGCCGCAGGCCCCTTCAGAGGCGCGGGGAACTGCGCGACAAGCCACAACGCACCCGCACCCGCCCACGCACCTCAGGTCCCGAGCCAGAAGGCGCAAGGGGGTCAAAGGGGCACAGCCCCTGAAGGATGGGACGGGTAGGGGCGGCGGGGGCGAAAAACACCCCGCACCCCATCCGCAGCAAACCCCCATCAACTCATCGCGGGTACGTTGGTCGAAAGCCGCACCGGACCGACCGAACGGAACCCGCGATGCCCTTCACCCGACTGGCCACAGCAACCACCCCCACCTGCCACCTCGGACTGGGCCTCGCCGCAGTAGCCCGCCCCGGCTACATCACCCTCGGCCGAGCCGAAGACCTCGGAGACAACCGCAGCGTCGAGACACTGCGCACCCGCACCCACGAACTCCTCGACGCCGCCTACGCCCAGGGCGTGCGCTACGTCGACGTGGCCCGCTCGTACGGCCGCGCCGAAGAGTTCCTCGCCGACTGGCTGACGGCACGCCCCGACGTCGACGACATCGTGATCGGCAGCAAGTGGGGCTACACCTACACCGCCGGCTGGACCACCGACGCCGAGCGGCACGAGGTCAAGGACCACAGCCTCCAGACGTACGAGCGTCAGCGCGCCGAGACCGACGAACTGCTCGGCGCCCGGCTGGACCTCTACCAGATCCACTCGCTGACCCCCGACAGCCCGGCCCTGTCGGACAAGGAACTCCACGCCCGCCTCGCGGAGGCCGCGGCGGCGGGCCTGACCATCGGCTTCTCCACCACGGGCCCCGCCCAGGCCGACACCGTCCGCGCCGCCCTCGCCGTCACGGTCGACGGCGAGCCCCTCTTCCGTACCGTCCAGTCGACGTACAACGTCCTGGAGACCTCCGTCGGGCCCGCGCTGGCCGAGGCCCACGACGCCGGACTGACGGTGATCGTCAAGGAGGGCATGGCCAACGGCCGCCTCGCCGCCGGGCAGGCCCCGGACGCCGTACGGGCGATTGCCGAGGAGACGGGGCTCGGCGCGGACGCCGTCGCCCTCGCTCTGGTGCTGCGGCAGCCATGGGCCGGGGTCGTGCTGTCCGGCGCGGCCACGGCTGGTCAGCTCGCCTCGAACCTGCACGCGGCGGTCGTCGATCTCGACGAGGACCACCTGTCACGCCTGGCCGCGCTGGCGGAGGAGCCGCGCGCCTACTGGGAGCGACGCGGGCAGCTGCCCTGGAACTGAGAACCTCGCGGAGCGAGCAACGGTAAGACGCCCATGCCCACTCTGAGACATCAGTGTCTCAAGTGGGCTATGGTTGTCTCATGGCTGTCGATCGTGACCACGTGCTGCGCACCGCCGCGGCCCTGCTGACCCGCAAATCCACCGCGACCATGGACGAGGTCGCGAAATCGGCGGGAATCAGCCGGGCCACGCTGCACCGCCACTTCGCCGGCCGGGACGCGCTCGTACGGGCGCTGGAGTCGCTGGGCATCGCGGAGTGCGAGGCCGCGCTCGACGCGGCCCGCCTCGAGGAGGGAGCGGCGGTCGACGCCGTACGACGCCTCGTACGTGAGAGCGAGCCCGCCGCCGGACTGCTCAGCTTTCTCTACACCGAGAACCAGCTGTTCGAGGGCGAGGAGCAGAACGAGGGCTGGGCCCGGACCGACGCCCGTATCTCCGCGCTGTTCCGGCGCGGACAGCGGGACGGCGAGTTCCGTATCGACCTGACGCCCGCCTGGCTCGCCGAAGCCCTGTTCGGCCTGCTGGCCAGCGGGGCCTGGATGGTGCAGAGCGGCAAGGGCGCACCCAAGGACTTCCACCACATGATCGTCGAACTTTTGCTCGGCGGCGCACTACGGAGAGAGGAATCATGACCAGCACCCTGCAGCCGGCCCACGCGACGGAGGAAGGGAGGCGTCCGGGCCGCTGGCTCGCGCTGTCCGTCCTCGTGCTGGCCGTGCTGCTGGTGGCCGTCGACGCGACCGTTCTCGGTCTCGCGACCCCCTACATCAGCGAGGACCTGCAGCCGTCCGGCACGCAGTTGCTGTGGATAGGCGACGTCTACTCGTTCGTCATCGCGGGCCTGCTCGTCTCCATGGGCAGCCTCGGTGACCGCATCGGCCGCAAGCGGCTGCTGCTCATCGGCTCGACCGCGTTCGGCGCGGTGTCCGTGCTCAACGCCTATGCGACGACACCCGAGTTGATGATTCTGGCGCGTGCGCTCCTCGGTGTCGCGGGCGCGACCCTGATGCCGGCCACGCTCGCCCTGATCCGCAACCTCTTCCACGACCCGCGCGAACGCAGCCTCGCCATCGGCATCTGGGGCGCGACCGCCTCCGCCGGTACGGCCGTCGGCCCGGTCGTCGGAGGCTTCCTGCTCGAACACTTCTGGTGGGGCTCGGTCTTCCTGATCAACCTGCCCGTCATGGCGGTCCTCGTCCTGGTCGGCATCAGGCTGCTCCCCGAGTCACGCAACCCTGCCCCGGGCCCGTGGGACCTGCCGAGCGTCGCCCTGTCGCTCGTCGGCATGGTCGGCCTGGTGTACGGCGTCAAGGAGGCGGCGTCACACGGTTTCTCGTGGCAGGCGCTGGGCGTGGCGGCCATGGGCGCAGGCGCGCTGTACGGCTTCGTGCGCCGCCAACTCGCCCTCCCTGTCCCGCTCCTGGACATGCGGCTGTTCCGCGACCGGGGGTTCAGCGGGGCCGTGCTCGCCGACCTGCTGACCGTCCTCGGACTGTCCGGGCTGGTGTTCTTCCTCTCGCAGTATCTGCAACTGGTGCAGGGGCGGGGCCCGTTGGAGGCAGGCCTCGCCGAACTCCCGGCGGCGATCGGCGCGGTGATGGCGGGCCTGCTCGCCGGTGCGGCGGCCCGGCGTTACTCGGTACGGGCCGTGGTCTCGGGCGGCCTCGCGGCGATCGGCCTGGCCCTGGGGGCGCTCACCCTGGTGGACCAGTCGACCGGCTACCCGATGCTCGGCTCTGCGCTGCTGCTCGTGGGGGTGGGTGCGGGCCTGTCGTTCACGGTGACCTCCGACGTCATCCTGGCCGGCGTCCCCAAGGAACAGGCGGGTGCGGCGGCCGCGGTCTCGGAGACGGCGTACGAACTGGGCGCCGCCCTCGGCATCGCCCTGCTCGGCTCGATCGTCACCGGCGCCTACCGCGACTTCGCCGCCCCACCGGGCACCCCGCCAGAGGCCCACGAATCCCTGGGCGGCGCAGTGGAAACGGCCTCAACCCTGCCACCACACACCGCGGAGCCCCTTTTGAACGCGGCCCGAGAATCCTTCACAGAAGGAATAGCCCTGGCCTCAGGCGCGGGCGCCCTGGTCCTACTGGCAGCAGCGGGAGCATCCTGGGCCCTACTGAAAGGCCAACGCCTGGAGGGCCGCTTTTAGGGGCGCGGGGAACTGCGCGACAAGCCACGAAGCACCCGCAGTTCGCAACGCACCGGTACGTTCTGCTCAACCCAGCCGAGCGACTATGCCGCCTTCGCCTTCGTCGCGTACATATCCACATACTCCTGCCCCGACAACCGCATGACCTCAGCCATCACAGAGTCAGTCACCGCCCGCAACACATACCGATCCCGATCCATCCCCTCGTACCGAGAGAACTCCATCGCCTCACCGAACCGCACCGTCACCCGCCCCGGCCGCGGCATCCCCGCCCCACCCGGCTGCAACTTGTCCGTACCGATCATCGCGAACGGCACAACCGGCGCCCCCGTCATCAGGGTCAGCCGGGCGATGCCGGTACGCCCCCGGTACAGGCGCCCGTCGGGGGACCGCGTGCCCTCGGGATAGATCCCGAACATGCGGCCCTCCTCCAGCACCCGGCGACCGGTCATCAGCGCCGCGACACCACCGTTGGCCCCGTCGCGGTCGACCGGGATCATGCCGACGCCGGTGAAGAACCAGGCCATGAGGCGGCCCTTGAACCCCTTGCCCGTGACGTACTCGTCCTTGCCGATGAACACGACCTGCCGGTCACAGACCAGCGGCAGGATCATCGAGTCGATGAACGTGAGGTGGTTCCCGGCCAGGATCACCGGACCGTCCCCCGGGATGTGCTCCATGCCTTCCACCCGAGGGCGGAACATCAGGCGCATGATCGGTCCGAGCAGTGCCTTGATGAGCGCGAAGCGGGACAACGGGCCCTCCGGTGTCAAGGGATCGGTATAAGTCTGTGCAGGTGAGGACGATACTCGCGCCTCGGGGGGTAGTGCACATCGGGTTCACCCACTGCTTACACACTGTTGACCCGCGTTTACCTGCGGTTGCACGGTGTTGTGGCTGTGTGACGCACCGCCACGAGTGTGACGTAGATCGCGCGAGTCGCGTGGCGCACATCGAACGTGTGCCCGCCGTATCCGCGTCGATGCCGACATCCGGCGTCACCCGTGTGTTCCGTCCGAGGCCTCCCTCTCGCCATGTACACGCACCTACGATCGGTCCGCTTGGGACACATGACGGTGCGGCAGAGGAGCGCTCATGGGCACGCGGGACTCGAACGGGCATGCGCAGGAGGAGTCGACGGCGACGGGGCGGCGGAAGCTGCTCGGAGCCGCGATGCTGGGTGCGGGCGGCGCGGTCCTCGGGCTGCCCGGCGCGGCCAGAGCCGACGCGCAGGGCGCCGGGCCGGACACGCGGCAGGGCGGGAAGCATGGAGGCGGTGGCTTGAAGAGCCTGCCCGTACCGACGATCATCGGCCACCGGGGTGCCAGCGGCTACCGCCCGGAGCACACCTTCGGCTCCTACCAACTCGCCCTCGACCTGGGCGCGGACGTCGTCGAGGCCGGTGACCTGGTGCCCACCAGGGACGGTCACCTCGTCTGCCGCCACGAGCCCGAGATCAGCCAGACGACCGACGTCGCCGACCACCCCGAGTTCGCGGGCCGCAGGACCACCAAGGTGCTGGACGGCGTCTCCCTCACCGGCTGGTTCACCGAGGACTTCACGCTCGCCGAGCTGAAGAGGCTGCGCGCGGTCGAGCGGATTCCGGCCAACCGCCCGCACAACACCCTCTACAACGGCCGCTGGGAGATCCCCACCTTTGAAGAGGTCCTGCGCTGGCAGGACGAGCAGACCCGCAAGCGGGGCAAGCAGGTCTGGATCTACCCCGAGACCAAGCACCCCACCTACTTCCGGGCGCTCGGCCTGGGCCTGGAGGAGCGGGTCGCGAAGCTCCTGAAGAAGCACGGCAAGGACCGGAAGAACTCGCCGGTCATCCTCCAGTCCTTCGAGCCGACCAGCATCCAGCGGCTGAACCGACTGGTGGACAACCCGCTCGTCGTCCTCCTCTCCGCCGCGAACACCCAGCCCTGGGACTTCAGGACGAACGGCGACCCGCGCACGGTCGCCGACCTGATCAAGCCGGCCGGGCTGAAGGAGATCGCCTCGTACGCGCAGGGCATCGGCCCGACCCTCGACCTGGTCATCCCCAAGGACTCCACGGGAGCCCTCACCACACCGACCACCCTGGTCGCCGACGCGCACAAGGCGGGCCTGGTCCTGCACCCGTACACCATGCGCAACGAGAACCCCTTCCTCCCGGCGAACTTCCGCAAGGGCACGGACGAGGACGCGTACGGAGACGTCTTCGGGGCGTACCGGACGTACTTCGCGACGGGTATCGACGGTGTCTTCACGGACAACGCGGACACGGGTGTGCTGGCCCGCGCGGACTTCCTGAACGACTGAGACGGACCGGGGGCCGCGTCAACAGCTGAGCGCACGGCCCCGGTTGGGGTGACAACCGGCCGCTCCGGCAACCTCCCGCCGGGGCGGCCGCGTCGTGCCGCATATGACCCACGACATGGTTGCCACCCTCAGCCCGCTGCTCGCCGCCGAGGCCTCGGCGGAGGCGTACGCCTACGGTGCCGAGCCGAGCGACCTGGAACAGGCCGTCTGGCTCCGCCTCCTGGAACGCCTTCAGTCCGACGGCCCGCCCGCCGACCCGCACAACTGGCTCCGCCGGGCCGTCCGCTCCGAGGCCCGCCGCAACCGTCGTACCGCTCGCGTCGAACGGCCGTACGGCGATGAGCCCGCGGCCGACGAGGGGCCGGGCCCCGAGCAACTCGCCCTCACCGCCGCCCGGCACCGCGCCCTGCGCGACGCGGTGCGCCGGCTGCCCGGTCGCTGCCCGAGTCTGCTGGAGGCCCTGCTCTCGCCCAAGGACCTCACCTACAGGGAAATCGCGGGGGAGTTGGGTATCTCACAGGGGAGTCTTGGTCCGGAACGTTCCAGATGCCTGGGATGTCTCCGTCGATTGCTGACGCCGGAGGTTGCGGCCCGCGAAGCACGGGGATAGGAGTGAGGACATACGACTGAGCAGGTGAGCGGGAGGCGTGCACACATGGGCATGAGCGTGACCATCTCCGTGGCGACGGAACGGGACGTCGAACAGATCTTCCGGCTGCAGTACCTGTGCTTCCAGAGCGAGGCCGCTCTGTACGGCAACTACCGGATCGACCCGCTCGTACAGAGCCTGGACTCCGTACGGGAGGAAGTCGGCACGGACTGCGTCTACGTGGCGCGGCTGGGCGAGGAAGTGGTCGGCTCGGTACGCGGCACGCCGAACGCCGACGGCACGGCGTCCATCGGCAAGCTCTGTGTCCACCCCCGCCTCCAGGGCCACGGCATCGGCGCCAGACTCCTGCGCGCCGCCGAGTCGGCCCTCGCGGAGGAGCGCGGCGCCAAGAGGTTCCGGCTCAGCGCGGGCCACCGCAGCGACAAGGGCCTGCGGCTGTACCGCCGGGTCGGCTACGAAACGGTGGGCACGGACAAGGGCACCGACGGCGTACCGATGATCGTCCTGGAAAAGCCGGCGGAAACGTACGCGGCGACGGCTTGAGCCCCGTAGGGGCGCGGGGAACTGCGCGACAAGCCACAGCGAACCCGCAGTCGCGCAGAACCCTCAGCCACCCGCCCCCTGAGACGCCCGAGCCTTGCGCAACCAGTACATCGCGGAGATCGGCAGCAGCACCGGGATGAACAAATACCCCACCCCATAGTCGGACCACACGGTCGAGTCGGGAAACGCGGACGGCTCAACCAACGTCCACGTCCCCACGATCAGCACGCCGGCGAGCTCACCCGCGCAACAGACCAGCGCAGCGCGCCGCGCCGTCTCCCCACCCCGCACCAGCGAGTACGTGATGAACCCGTACACCACCCCGGCGACAGCCGACAGTGAGTAGGCGAGCGGGGCGTGCCCGAACTCGGTGGAGATCTGCACGGCGGACCGCGACACCGCCCCGACGACCATCACGCCGTACAGCCAGACCAACAGCATCCCCGGCCCACTGATGAGCCGCTTACGCACGGGCTTCTCCTCCGTGGGCCCAGCTGTGGGCTCCGTCATGGGCTCCTCCGTGGTGGCCACTTCACCCTCCCCAGATGTCATAGAGCCGCACCTCCAGCACGGCCAGCACCACACCGCCGGCGGCGACCGTCACCGAGCCCCAGCGGGTGCGCTCCGCGAGCGACATGAACCCCGTCACCGGTACGCACGCCAACGCGCCCAGCAGATACGCCACGAAGATCGTCGTACCCTGCTCCGGCTTCTCGCCCCGTGCGAGCTGGACGATCCCGACGACCAACTGGACCACGGTGAGCAGGGTGACCACGCCCATGCCGATGAAGTGCCAGTCCTTGGTGGGCTGATCGCGGGAGGCGGCCCAGCCGCACCAGGCGGCGAGCGCGAGAGCGGCGACGGCGGTCGCCACCGTCAGGGCATCAAGCATGCCGTGACCCTATTACGGGCCAAAAGACCTGGTGCGGTCGGCCCCGCGGGCTCGCGCCGGCCGAGCGGCCGCCCGTAACGGCTGTCCGAAATATGGACAGCCGTGAGACACGTATTCTTGGCCGCGCCTATAGGTCTGCTTTACTGATCGCATGACCACTTCGAGCAGCCGCACCCTTGCGACCGAGGCGACCCTGACGCCCGGTGCTCGTTGTCTGTGTCGAATGTGCGCCTTCTAGAGGGCCCCCGCACCAGCCCCTGAGCCTCGCGCCCCGAAGCGAGCCGCCCTGGCATGTCCGTGCGCCGCAGCCGTACGACTCCTTTGATTCGTACCCGGCACCCGCGCGCCCGTGACAGACCCGAGCCGCGCACCTCCTCCTCCGTGTCCGGGCACACCCACGCCCGCGCACTCGACAGTGACGGAAACCCCTGTGATCACCACGTCCGGCCTCACGAAGGTCTACCGCTCCCGCGGTCGTGAAGTCACCGCCCTCGACGGCGTCGACCTGCACGTCCGCGAAGGCGAGGTGTACGGCGTCATCGGCCAGTCCGGCGCCGGCAAGTCCTCGCTCATCCGCTGCGTCAACCTCCTGGAACGCCCCACCGCCGGCACGGTCACCGTCGCCGGGCAGGACCTCACCGCCCTGGCCGGGCGCGGACCCAGGGCGGGCCGGGAACTGCGCCGGGCGCGCAGCCGTATCGGCATGGTCTTCCAGCACTTCAACCTGCTCTCCACCCGGACCGTTCAGGACAACGTCGAACTGCCGCTCGAGATCCTCGGTACGTCGGGCAAGGAGCGGTCCCGCAAGGCGCTGGAGCTGCTCGAGCTCGTCGGGCTCTCCGGCCAGGCCAAGGCCTACCCGGCCCAGCTGTCGGGCGGCCAGAAGCAGCGCGTCGGCATCGCCCGCGCCCTCGCCGGGGACCCCAAAGTGCTGCTCTCCGACGAGGCCACCAGCGCCCTCGACCCGGAGACCACCCGCTCGATCCTCCAGCTACTGCGCGACCTGAACCGGCAGTTGGGGCTCACCGTGCTGCTCATCACCCATGAGATGGACGTCGTCAAGTCCATCTGCGACTCGGCCGCTCTCATGGAGAACGGGCAGATCGTCGAGTCCGGCACCGTCGGTGAACTGCTCGCCACGCCCGGCTCCGAACTGGCCGCCGCGCTCTTCCCGGTGAGCGGCGACGCCTCCGGGGACGACCGCACGGTCATCGACGTCACCTTCCAGGGGGACGCGGCCACCCGGCCCGTCATCTCGCAGCTCTCGCGCACCTACAACATCGACATCTCGATCCTCGGCGCCGCGATGGACACCGTCGGGGGCAGGCAGGTCGGCCGGATGCGCATCGAACTCCCGGGCGGATACGAGGAGAACGTCGTGCCGATCGGCTTCCTGCGCGAGCAGGGCCTGCACCTGGACGTGCTGGGCCAGGAGTCGCCGCTGCTGACGGAGGGTGCCAAGTGAACTGGTCCGAGATGCGACCCCTGCTGGAGCAGGCGTGTTGGGACACCCTCTACATGGTCGGCTGGTCCACGCTGATCGCCGTCGTCGGCGGGCTTCCGCTCGGCATCCTGCTGGTCCTGACCGACCGTGGCGGACTCCTCCAGAACGTCGTCGCCAACAAGGTCATCGGGCAGGTCGTGAACATCGCCCGCTCGATGCCGTTCATCATCCTGATGGTCGCGCTGATGAGCTTCACCCGGACCATCACCGGTACGACGATCGGCCGGGAGGCCGCCATCGTGCCGCTCGCCATCGGCGCGATCCCGTTCTTCGCCCGCCTCGTCGAGACGGCTGTCCGCGAAGTGGACCACGGGCTCGTCGAGGCCGTGCAGGCGATGGGCGGCAACACCTGGACCGTCGTCCGCAGGGTCCTCGTACCCGAGTCCCTGCCCTCGCTGATCTCGTCGGCCACCACGACCGTCGTCGCCCTCATCGGCTACTCCGCGATGGCGGGCACGGTGGGCGCGGGCGGCCTCGGCGACATCGCCATCCGCTACGGCTACCAGCGCTTCGAGACCGGCCTGATGTGGATCACCGTGGCCGTCCTCGCGGTCGTCATCTCGGTCATCCAGTTCGCCGGCGACTTCGCGGCCCGCAGGCTGCACCGGCGCGGCGGCGGTTCCGGGGTGGCACCCAGGCTCCGGCTGCTGAAGTCCGGGCCGAGGGCGACCTCCGCCGAGGAACCCGCCACCGCGGACGTCGGCAAGGCGGCCTGAAGACCGCCCCCAGCCGTCGGGCGCGACCCCTTTCACCACCTCCACCCACCCCCAGATTTCCCCGTACCACCCATCACGGGGACAGCCACACCCAAACGGAAAGGCACTTTTCGTGCGTAACGCCACAAAGTTCACCACCGCCGTCCTCGCCACCGGAGCCCTCACCCTGGGCCTGACGGCCTGCGGTTCCGACAAGGACTCCGCCTCCTCCGACACCAGCGGCCCGCTGGTCGTCGCCGCGAGCCCCACCCCGCACGCCGAGATCCTCACCTTCGTGAAGGACAACCTGGCGCAGAAGGCGGGCCTCGACCTGGAGGTCAAGGAGTTCACCGACTACGTGACGCCGAACACGGCGACCGAGGACGGCTCGGTGGGTGCCAACTACTTCCAGAACCAGCCCTACCTGGACGACTTCAACAAGAAGAACGGCACCCACATCGTGCCGGTCGTCACGGTCCACCTGGAGCCGCTCGGCCTCTACTCCCACAAGGTCAAGAGCGCGGACGCCCTCAAGAGCGGTGCCACCATCGCCGTCCCGAACGACAGTGTGAACGAGGCGCGCGCCCTCAAACTGCTCGCCGCGAACGGGATCATCACCCTCAAGGACGGCGTGGGCAACGAGGCGACCCCCGCCGACATCACCAAGAACCCCAAGGACCTCAAGTTCAAGGAGCTGGAGGCGGCCCAGACCCCCCGGTCCCTGGACGACGTCGACGCGGCGGTGATCAACGGCAACTACGCGCTCGAGGCCGACCTCTCGCCCGCGAAGGACGCCCTCGTCTCGGAGTCCCCCAAGGACAACCCGTACGGCAACTTCCTCGCGGTGAAGGAGGGCAGCGAGGACGACCCCCGGGTCGCGAAGCTGGCGAAGCTGCTGACCTCCGCCGAGGTCAGGAAGTTCATCGAGGACAAGTACGACGGCTCCGTGATCCCGTCCTTCTGATCGGCCGCACTCCGGTAACTGTCACCCGTTGACCGCCACCTCGGTACTTACCGACACGTACGGGGTCCATGCCCTCACCCGGTGTGGACCCCGTGCTGGGGTTCCGGGGCCGCATGCTGCATGCTGGGCAGTTCAGCAGGCCGGCACGTTCGTAGGTTTGTAGGTCTGCAGGATTCGACGGCTACGGAGTGGCGCATGACGAGCACCTTCCCCAACATCTCCATCAGTACGGAGCGGTTGGTACTGCGCCCCCTCGACGAGGACGACATCCCCGCGCTGGCCGAGATGATGAACGACGAACAGGTGGCCGCCTGGACGGACGTCCCCCGGCCCTTCACCGAGGACGCGGCCCACACCTGGATCACCGAGTACGCGCCCGCCGAACGCACCGAGGGCCGCGGCCTCGACTTCGCCGTCACCGAGTTCCTCACCCAGCGCCTCGTCGGCGTCGTCCAGCTCTCCAAGACGGACTGGCACATACGGTCCACCGAGCTCTCGTACGTCATCGCCCCCTGGGCGCGCGGCGAGGGATACGCCTCCGAGGCCGCGCTCGCCACCTCCCAATGGGTGCTCGGCGACCAGAAGTTCGAGCGCGTCGAACTGCGCACCGCCGCCGACAACACCGCCGCCCAGCAGGTCGCCCAGAAGATCGGCTGTATCAGCGAAGGTGTCCTGCGGGGCGCCTGTATAGCGCACGTTCGCACCGAGGACGGCACCTGGACCGACGTACGCACCGACTTCATCGTGTGGAGCCTGCTCCCCGAGGACCTCGAGGGAGCGGGCGACGAACTGGCCGACTCCGGCGGTTTCACCTCGTACTCCGACTGGAAATGACCGCGGGCGGTCGCCGCCGGCACACCAGGTACGCTCACGGAGCCCCGTGACGGCCGACTCCGTACGGCATGTCCCTGTTCCACGATGCCCCGCGCGAACCACCTCTGGAGACTGACGACGATGGCCGACCGGGTCACGGTGATCGGCTGGGACGGCTCGCCCCTGACCGCCACGGCGCGCTCCGCACTCGGCGCCGCCACCCTGGTGGCCGGCGCGGCCCACCACCTCGCGCTCCCCGAGGTACCCCCGGCCGCCGAACGCGTCCGCCTCGGCAGCGTCGCCCTCGCCGCCCGCCGCATCGCCGGCCATCGAGGCACCGCCGTCGTCCTCGCCGACGGCGACCCCGGCTTCTTCGGTGTCGTACGCACCCTGCGCAACCCCGAGTTCGGCCTGGAGGTCGAGGTCGTCCCCGCCGTGTCCCCGGTGGCCACCGCGTTCGCCCGCGCGGGCATGCCCTGGGACGACGCCCAGGTGGTCGTCGCCCACCGCCGCACCCTGCGCCGCGCGGTCAACGTGTGCCGCGCCCACGCCAAGGTCGCCGTCCTCACCTCGCCCGGGGCCGGCCCCGCCGAACTCGGCCTCCTCCTCGACGGCGTCCACCGCACCTTCGTCATCTGCGAGGAACTGGGCACCGAGCGCGAACAGATCACCGTCCTCACCTCCGACAAGGCCGCCGACCGCATCTGGCGCGACCCGAACGTCGTCATCGTCATCGGCGGCCCCACCGCAGGCGGCGACACCGGCTGGCTCGCCGGCCGCGACCCGGCGGCGGGCCCGCGCGGCTGGACCCTGCCCACCGAGGAGTACGGCCACAGCTCCACCGCCGGCGGCCCGCCCGCCCCCGGCGACGGCGAGACCGAGCTGCTGCGGGCCGCCCAACTCGCCCGTCTGGGGCCGCGCGTGGGCGACCTCGTCTGGGACATCGGCTGCGGCAGCGGCGCCTTCGCCACCGACGCGGCCCGCGGCGGCGCCGCCGTCATCGCCGTCGACCGCAACGTGGAGGCCTGCGCCCGCACCGACTTCGCCGCCCGCCGCTTCGGCGTCCAGCTCCAGATCGTGCGCGGCGAGGCCCCGCACATCCTGGAGAACCTCCCCGAGCCCGACGTCGTCCGGGTCGGCGGCGGGGGAGCGGCGGTGGTCTCCGCGGTCGCCGACCGGCGCCCCCAGCGCATCGTGACCCACGCGGCGACCCGCGACGACGCCGAACTCATCGGCCGCGACCTGACCGAACACGGCTACCGGGTCGAGTGCGCCCTCCTCCAGTCCGTCGAACTCGATACCCGCGCCTGGACGGAGACGGAGCGGAGCGTGGCGTTCCTGCTCAGTGGAGTCCTCCCCGACCGCGCGCCCTGACGCCGGTTGCCGTCCCGTGATCCTGTTGTCGTACTGCGCGAGGTAGGCTGGCCGACCGTTGTACCGCACTCGGTGGCCCGGCACTTCGTAGCCCAATGTCCGGAAAACGCGCCCGTTTTGGGGTGAGTGTGGTACGGCGGAACCGGTGGGGCGCGCAACGTGGCGCAGTCCACAGCGGACTGTGGCGGATCAAGCTCCCGTTACGACGGAACGACCGCAAGAATGCCAGTTGATGGCGACAATGCCAGTTAATGGCTTTGTCGTCTTTCTGGAGACGGGTCGTTCGTGCCGCTGGGCACGCATGCTCGTTCTTCACTACGGGGCGATCGGTGAGCCGTTACGGGTGAACCGGTCGTAGAAGCACTAACCGATGGGCGAGGGGTACGCATGACCGACACCGGCCAGGTTCCGGCCGAGGGACTGCCGGAGAGCGCAGGCATGGTGGAACAGCCGGGCGTTCCCGCGCACGGTGCGTACGCCTACCTCTCCGAGACCACCGCCGAGGACGAAGACCTGCTGCTGCTCCCGGGCGCCCAGAGCGCGTGGGGCAACGAGGTCGCTCCACCCGCCCCCGCGCCCGTCGTCGAGGCGGTCCACGAGCCCGGTCCGCACGAGATGAGCGGCCGCGACAGCGGCTCGGTCGACCTCAGCGCCGTCCGCCTCGCGACGGCGGCGCCGAGCGCGCCCCGACGCCCGCTGCACCTCGGCCCGCCCACCCCCGACGCCTCCGCGAGCCCGGTCCGCTCCCTCGCCGACCGGGGCCCGGCGGGCGCGCCCGCACCGGTACGCCAGTTCGGCACACCGGCGCCGGCCCCCGGCCCCGAGTACCTCGACGCGCCCCCACTGCTCGCCGACCCGGCCCCGCAGGGCGCGGCTCCCTGGGGCGCCCAGGCCCAGGCCCAAGCTCCGGCGCAGGCAGCGGTACAGGCCGCGCCGGCCCCGCTGCTGGTGAGCGAGGAGGCGCACCCCGCGGAAACGGTTGCCCCCCTCCTCGCCGAGACCCCGATCGCCGCCCCGACCCCGGAGCCGGCCCCCGAGCCGGCCGAGATCCCGGCGCCGACAGACCCCGAACCGCCGCTCCAGCAAACGCCGGAGGCCGCGTACGGGGCTCCGCAGGAGGCCTACGAGACGCCCGAGGCCATGCCCACGCCTTCGCCCGAGAGCGCGTACGCCTTCGAGGCGCCCGTACTTCCGGAGCCTCCCGCTGCGATGCCCGAGGCAGCGAACCCTGAGGGAGCGGGCCCCGAGGCCGACGGCGACCTCCCGGCGCCCCCGGTGACTCTGGTGACCCCCGAGGCGGCTCAGGCTGCGCAGGCGCCCGAGGAGGCCCCGGTCGTCGTACCGGAGGCGGCACCCGTACAGGCCGCGCCGGTCACGCCGGAAGAGCCGCTCGTAGCGGAAGCGCCGGTTGCGCCCGTGGCGCCGGACCCGCAAGTCGTCGTACCGGAGGCACAGTTCGCCCCCGAGACGCACCCGGAGGCGACCCCGCAGATCACCCCGGAGGCGACCCCGCAGGCCGCCCTCGAGATCACCCCGCAGGCAGTCGACCCCGGCGCACCTGTCGAGGCCCCGGCCGTCCCCGTGGAGGAGGCCCCGGTGGAGGAGGCCCCGGCCGCCCCCGCCGCCGAGGAGCCCCCGGTCGTCCACCTGACGGAACCGGTGTCCCAACTGGCGGACACCGGCGCTCAGGTGACCGAGGTCGCCCCGCCGGCGGAACCCCAGCCCGAGACCGTACCGGTGGAGGCGCCCGCCCCCGAACCGGAGAACGCCGGGCACACCTCTGTCGAGGCACAGCCCTCCGTCGCCGCGGCCCCGGAAGAACCGGCAGAGGCGCCCGACGCGGTACTGGCCCCGACGACCCCGAGCGACGAGGAGCCCACGCCGGCCGCGCCCGCGATCCCCGTCCCGGAACCCGTTGCCGCGACCGCTGACGCGCTCGTGCCCGAGCAGCTCACGGAACCCGCCGAGGAGCCCGCCCCGTTCGTCGAGCCGCAGCCGGCCCAGCCGGTGGGTGCGTTCATCGCGGTGGACGGCACCGTGCCCACCGCCCCGCACCTGGCCCCGACGCCCCCGCACGCCCTCGTACTCCCGCCGCGGACCGAACCCGTCCCGGCGGTGGCGGAGACCGAGGCCCCGGCCCCGCCCGAGGAACCCGAGGCAGAAGTCGAGCCCGCACCCGAAGCCGTGCAGGTGGCCCAGCAGGCGGAAGACCTGGATACAACGGCCGCCGACGAGGAGGCGCGGGAAGACCTGGCGGAGGGCGAGGAGAACCCGGCCGCAGAACAGGCGGAAGAGGTACGGCAGCCCACCGGCCCCGCCGCCCCCGGCTACGACGACGCCGAGCGCGAGGCCGTGCTCAAGGTGATGCGCGAGCGTCGGGACATCCGCAACGGCTTCCGCAGCGACCCGATCCCGCACGACGTACTGCTGCGCGTGCTGGAGGCGGCGCACACCGCGCCGTCCGTCGGCCACTCGCAGCCCTGGGACTTCGTCGTGATCCGCTCGGCGGAGACCCGAGGCACGATGCACGAACTGGCCGCGCGCCAGCGGGAGGCGTACGCGAAGTCGCTGCCCAAGGGCCGGGCCAAGCAGTTCAAGGAACTGAAGATCGAGGCCATCCTCGACACGCCCGTGAACATCGTCGTCACGGCGGACCCGACCCGCGGCGGCCGCCACACCCTCGGCCGGCACACGCAGCCGCAGATGGCCCCGTACTCCTCCGCGCTCGCGGTCGAGAACCTGTGGCTCGCGGCCCGTGCCGAGGGCCTCGGTGTCGGCTGGGTCAGCTTCTTCGACGAGCGCGAGATGGTCCGGACGCTGGGACTGCCCGAGCACCTGGAGGTCGTGGCCTACCTCTGCGTCGGCTACGTCGACGAGTTCCCGGAGGAGCCCGAGCTGATGCAGGCGGGTTGGTCCAAGCGCCGCCCGCTGTCGTGGGTCGTCCACGAGGAGACGTACGGCCGTCGGGCACTGCCCGGTGAGGAGCCGCACGACCTGCTCGCCGAGACCGTCGCCAACATCCGCCCGCTGGACGCCAAGGCACTCGGCGAGGCGTGGGAGCGGCAGAAGCGCATGACCAAGCCGGCGGGCGCGCTCGGCATGCTGGAGATCATCTCCGCCCAGCTGTCGGGACTGTCCCGTATGTGCCCGCCTCCGATCCCGGAGCCCGCGGCCGTCGCGATCTTCGCGGGCGACCACGGA
Source organism: Streptomyces sp. NPDC047042 (assembly GCF_040644035.1). NCBI lineage: Bacteria > Bacillati > Actinomycetota > Actinomycetes > Kitasatosporales > Streptomycetaceae > Streptomyces > Streptomyces sp. NPDC047042. Next base: position 268,753 of record NZ_JBEYVP010000008.1, read on the forward strand.
GTGCACGCCCAGGGCGTCACCCCCTGGCCGCAGGAGGTGACGGCCCAGATGGTCGCCAACTTCCTCGGCGGCGGCGCGGTCTGCAACGCCTTCGCGAACCAGGTGGGCGCCGAGGTCTGCGTCATCGACGTGGGCGTCGCCTCGGACCTGCCGGCCACCCCCGGCCTGCTGCCCCGCAAGATCCGCGCGGGCACGTCCGACATGACGACCGGTCCCGCGATGAGCCGCGAGGAGGCCAAGGCGGCCATCGAGGTGGGCATCGAAACGGCCCGCGACCTGGTGGCGGCCGGCAACAAGGCCCTGCTCACGGGCGAGATGGGCATCGCGAACACCACCGCGTCGGCGGCCCTGATCTCGGTCTTCACGGACACGGACCCCGCCGAGGTCACGGGCCGGGGCACTGGCATCAACGACGAGACCCTCGCCCGCAAGACCGAGGTCGTCCGCCGCGCCATCGACTTCCACCAGCCGGACCCGGCCGACCCGATCGGCGTCCTGGCGGCGATCGGCGGCTTCGAACACGCGGCCATGGTCGGCCTCCTCCTCGGCGGCGCCTCACTGCGTACGCCGGTGATCCTGGACGGCGTCAGCGCGGGCGCCGCGGCCCTGGTGGCCCGCGCGATCGCCCCCGAGGTCCTGGCCGCGTGCATCGCGGGCCACCGCAGCGCGGAACCGGGCCACGTCGCGGCCCTGAACAAGCTGGGCCTGCGCCCCCTGGTCGACCTGGACCTCCGCCTGGGCGAGGGCACGGGCGCCCTCCTGGCCCTGCCTCTGGTCCAGAGCACGGCGAGGGCGATGCACGAGGTGGCGACGTTCGACTCGGCAGGAGTAACGGAAAAGTAGCCCTTTGCCAACGCTGGCGGCTGTGGGCAGTCGTTCCGCAGGGCGGAACGGGTGGGCACAGCCGCCAACGAACCCGCACGTACGGGGGTCTGGGGGCAAAGCCCCCAGTTTTCGGGAAGGGGTGGGCTTGGGGAAGAGAAAACCCCCACCCCAGCCCCCACCCACCCCGCACCGTAAAATGCGCACGTCAGGGCCCACCCCCAAACCCCAGGCCCCTGATCAGAACCACCCGCAAGAGGGAGCCGCACCCCCATGGCCGAACACCCCGCCTACCCCGTAGGCCTCCGCCTCACCGGCCGCCGAGTGGTGGTCCTGGGCGCCGGCCAGGTGGCCCAGCGCCGCCTCCCCGCCCTGATCGCGGCGGGCGCGGACATCCTCCTCGTATCGCCGGAGGCAACCCCCTCCGTGGAGGCGATGGCCGACGCGGGCGAACTCACCTGGGAGCGCCGCCCCTACGCCGACGGCGACCTGGCGGACGCCTGGTACGCCCTGATCGCGACCAGCGACACACAGGCCAACGCCCAGGCCTCCGCCGAGGCGGAACGCAGCCGCGTCTGGTGCGTCCGCTCCGACGACGCCGACGCGGCGACCGCCTGGACCCCGGCCACCGGCCACAGCGAGGGCGTCACGGTCGCCGTCCTCACCACGGACGCCAAGGGCCGCGACCCCCGCCACACCGCCGCCATCCGTGACGCGGTCGTCGAAGGCCTGCGCGACGGCACGCTCGTCGCACCCCACCACCGCACCCGGGCCCCCGGAGTCGCCCTGGTCGGCGGCGGTCCCGGCGACCCGGACCTGATCACGGTCAGGGGCCGCCGCCTGCTCGCCGAGGCGGACGTGGTCATCGCCGACCGGCTCGGCCCGCGTGACCTCCTCGCCGAACTCCCCCCGCACGTCGAGGTGATCGACGCGGCGAAGATCCCGTACGGCCGTTACATGGCCCAGGAGGCCATCAACAACGCGCTGATCGAACACGCGAAGCTGGGGAAGCGTGTCGTCCGGCTCAAGGGCGGCGACCCGTACGTCTACGGCCGGGGCATGGAGGAGGTCCAGGCGCTGGCGGAAGCGGGCATCGCCTGCACGGTGGTCCCCGGCATCTCCAGTTCGATCTCGGTACCGAGCGCGGCCGGCATCCCGGTCACGCATCGCGGTGTCGCCCATGAGTTCACCGTGGTCAGCGGCCATGTCGCCCCCGACGACGAACGCTCCCTCGTGGACTGGCCGTCCCTCGCGAAGCTGACCGGCACGCTCGTCGTCCTCATGGGCGTGGACAAGATCGGCCGGATCGCGGAGACCCTGGTCGCGCACGGCAAGTCCCCGGACACGCCGGTCGCCCTGGTCCAGGAGGGCACGACAGCGGCCCAGCGTCGCGTCGACGCGACCCTGGCCACGGTCGCCGAGACGGTCCGTACCGAGGACGTGAAGCCGCCCGCGGTGATCGTGATCGGCCCGGTCGTGAACGTAGGCCCGGAACCGGAGCTGTAACCCCCGGTAACACAATCCGTCCCCAGCCGTTGGCACCGCACCCAGGACAAGGCAGTATCACCTCTGTGGCCGATCTCATCACCGTCGAGGACCCGGACGACCCGCGCCTGCGCGACTACACGGGCCTGACCGACGTCGAACTGCGCCGCAAACGCGAGCCCGCGGAAGGCCTGTTCATCGCCGAGGGCGAGAAGGTCATCAGACGGGCCAAGGACGCGGGTTACGAGATGCGTTCGATGCTCCTGTCCGCGAAGTGGGTCGACGTCATGCGTGACGTCATCGACGAACTCCCGGCCCCGGTGTACGCGGTCAGCCCGGAGCTCGCCGAACGCGTCACCGGCTACCACGTGCACCGTGGCGCCCTCGCCTCCATGCAGCGCAAACCGCTCCCGACGGCGCACGAACTCCTGCAGACCGCACGCCGGGTGGTGGTCATGGAGTCGGTCAACGACCACACCAACATCGGGGCGATCTTCCGCAGCGCCGCCGCTCTCGGCATGGACGCGGTGCTGCTCTCCCCGGACTGCGCGGACCCCCTGTACCGACGCAGCGTCAAGGTCTCGATGGGCGCGGTCTTCTCCGTCCCGTACGCCCGTCTGGACACCTGGCCCAAGAGCCTCGACTCGGTACGCGAGGCCGGCTTCACGCTCCTCGCGCTCACCCCCGACGAGAAGGCCAAGACCCTCGACGAGACCGCCCCGCACAAGATGGACCGCGTCGCCCTGATGCTCGGCGCGGAGGGCGACGGCCTCTCCACCCAGGCCCTGGTCGCCGCCGACGAATGGGTCCGCATCCCGATGGCCCACGGCGTCGACAGCCTCAACGTGGGCGCGGCAGCCGCGGTCGCCTTCTACGCGGTGGCAACAGGCCGCCCGCGCCCCTAGGGGCGCGGGGAACTGCGCGACCAGCCCCCACCGGCGCACAGCGAACAGACCGTACACGTACCGGAGGTCTCAGCCGGCGTTGGAATGCAACTCCGACCGCACCTGCTCCTGCCGCTGCTGCCGACTTCCGCCGCTGTCGTCCCCGAGCCCATGACTGGGCCCCTGGCACCCCTGAGCGGCCGCGATCCCCAGGGCGACGAGCAGCGTGACCACGACGAACACGAACAACCGCTGCCGCAGCAGCCGCGGATTGGCGGGCCGCCGCCCGGTACTCGTGCCACGCGGCCCAGGACGCCCGGTACCACTACGGGGCCCGGGACGGTTCCCTGAACGTGTCGTGTTCCGAGCCCCGGGAACCGGCCGCGCCCCGGAACGGGACGAGGGGTTGCCACCACGCGAGACCCCGCCACCACCCCGGGACGGCACGCCCCCGCGCGACCCGCCCGTACCGGCCCCCGAGGCGGGCCCCTGAGGCCGCCGCTGGGACTGCGACGGCGACTGCGACGGGGACGCGGAACGCGGGTGGGACTGCGTCTGCGCGTGATACGGAGGCCGCTGGTCCGGATAGCTCTCGGTGAGCCGCCCCGTCGGCCGGTCCGCCTCGGCGGCACGCGGCCCGGGCGGCCGTACGTCCGCCATCCCCTGTGCCTCGCGCGCCGCGATCTCCTTGAGCCGCAACGACAGTTGAAGCGTGCTCGGCCGTTCCTCGGGGTCCTTCGCCAGACACGCCCGTACGAGGGGTGCCAGCGCGTCCGGAACGCCCTGCAGGTGGGCCTCCTCGTGCACCACCCGGTACAGCATCACCTCGGAACTGCCGTGCCCGAAGGGCGAGTCGGCCATCGAGGCGTACGCGAGGGTGGCGCCGAGCGAGAACACGTCCGTGGCCGGCGTCACGGCCGCACCCCGCACCTGCTCGGGCGCGAGGAAGCCGGGCGAACCGACCGCCGTACCGACATGGGTGAGCGTGGAGGCCCCGGTCGCCCACGCGATGCCGAAGTCGATGATCCGCGGCCCCTTCGGGGACAGCAGGATGTTGGACGGCTTCAGATCCCGGTGCACGACACCGGCCTCGTGCACCGCGACCAGCCCCTCGGCGAGGGCGGCGCCGATGGAGGCGACGTCGGCCGCGCTGAGCGAGCCTTCGTCGGCCACTTTGTCGTGCAGGGAGGGGCCGGGCACGTACTGCGTGGCGAACCACGGCCGGTCCGCGTCCAGATCCGCGGCGACCAGCCGGGCGGTGCAACCGCCCCGGATCCGCCGCGCCGCCGACACCTCGCGCGCGAACCGCGACCGGAACTCCTGATCCTCCGCCAGATCGGGCCGGATCACCTTCAGCGCGACCCGCTGTCCCCGCTTGTCGGAGCCCAGGTAGACGACGCCCATCCCGCCCGCGCCGAGCCGTCTGTGAAGCCTGAACGAGCCGACGACGCGCGGGTCCTCGCGCCTCAGGCGCATCATCGCCATGTTCATCCCCGCTGCCCGGTCCGTTTGACGAGCGACAGCTTACGTTTCCGCGGCCGGGTGCGCGCAGAGGCCGCGCCCTCTCGTCCCGACGGATTGTCAGTGCCGGGTGGGAGACTTGAGGAGTGGTCAGGGAGCGCGCGAGCAGGGCGGCTTGAGGTCGCGTGTGATCCCAACCACCCGTTACAGAAGGGGGATTGGACCCGTGAAGGGTGACCGCGTGGAGATAGTCGTGGATGCCGGGGACACCACACGTACCTACGAGGTGGTGGCGAGCAGGGCGGGCCGCAGGGTGGAGACGGCGGTACGCCGAGGTGTCGTGGAAGTGAGCGAAGTCACCAGGAACGGGTCTGTCGTGCGTACAGCCCGCTTCATGGCGAACCGTGTCCTGGCCCTGGTCGAGCAGCCGGTGCCGAGGGAGGACAGCGCGGAACAGTAGGGACACACCGGGCACCCCTTCCGGGATGACCCTGAGACCTAGGACTCCGTCTCCACCCAGGGGAGTAGTCCGCAGGTCACAGGTCATCCTCCGGGAGGCCCGGCAATCGGTACGAGGGCATGACGACCGCTGCTCGTCGGCAGCCTAGATTTGAGGTCAAGCGGCGGGTGCAGCACTCGTCCCCCGAGGTCAGACACCCGCCGCTGCCAACCAAAGAGAGAACGGTCAGGAGAGGGACCAATGGCCCACACGGCATCGCGGACGGCGCTCCGCACACAGGGACGCAAGGCGTACGTAGCCGCGTTCCGCCCGCGCCGACAGGGCCAGCGTCACCCACTGGTGGCGACAGCGATGGTCCTTCCCCTGGCAGCCCTGCTCGTGGTCGTCTTCGGCGGCTGGGAAGCAGTGGTCACACAGGCGTCGTCCGTGGGAGTGATGCTGGGGCGCTGAGCGGCGACCTCAGGCCCGGAAGAGCGGTCCGGGCGGGGACATCCACCCATGAAACCCCGTGGGGACGGGGGTGCGGCGGACGGCAAAAAATGCCCGCGCAGCTGGGGAGCTGCGCGGGCATTGCTTTGCCCCTTTCAGCCCGTCCGGCGTTTGAGGACGAGGCCGTCCAGGCCAAAGGGGGGTCCAGGGGGCGCAGCCCCTTGGCGGGGTCGAAGGGGCGGAGCCCCTGGGGATGGGACGGGTAGGGGCGGCGGGGGCGAAAAATCGCCCCCGGCAACCGGCACCGTACCCTCGCGACCAGACCCACCCACCCACACCCCCGGCCCGCCCCAGGGAGCCCCCGTGAAAGCCACCCCCTTGCTCTCAGCCCTCACCACCCGAGCCAAGGCCAAGGCCCACACACGCACCCCCACCCCCACCTGCCCCTGCGGCGCAGCCACCCTCACCGACCGCCCCGACGGCACGGTCGTCCGCCACGCCGACACAGTCGCGAAGGCCCACGCCCCCGACACACCCCCCACCGAACTCACCGCCCGCCTCTCCACCGCAGCCGCCCTCCCCGGCATCCTCCTTCCCCCGCTCAGCCCGACGCCCGTCGACCTGCACGGCAGACTCGTGACGTTCTGGCCGTACGGCACCCCGGTCGACCCGGAGGACCCGGACGCGGCCCCCTGGGAGGAGGCCGCCACCCTCCTGGCCCGCCTCCACCGCACCCCCGCCCCACCCGGCCTCCCACCCATGCGCGGCCCGGCCAAGGCGGCCAGAGCCATCGCCCGCCTCCAGGCCACCACCCCCCAACCGGCCACAGAGCCGGTAATGCGCGCCTGGGCGGCACTCCCACCCTGGGCCAGAGCCGACGCCCCCATGCCGGACCTGCCGACCCCACTGCCCCCCACACCTGGCACAGCCCACGCACCTGGCACAGCCCACGCACCCCACACAGCCCACGCACCTCACACCCCCCACCCAACCCTCTGCCACGGCGACCTCCACCTGGGCCAACTCGTACGCCACCCGTCCCCGGACGGCCCCTGGCTGCTCATCGACGTCGACGACCTCGGCATCGGCACCCCCACCTGGGACCTGGCCCGCCCCGCAGCCTGGTACGCCTGCGGACTGCTCCCGCCCGACGAGTGGACCCGCTTCCTCACCGCGTACCGCACTGCGGGCGGCCCGGCCGTACCCGCCGAAGGCGACCCCTGGCCCGCGCTGGACGTCGCCGCCCGCGCCCTCACCGTGCAGACGGCGGCACTCGCGATCGTCAAGGCGACGGCGGCGGACCGCCCGCTGGACGAGGTACAGCAGGCCGTCGTCGACGCATGTGACCGAATGGGTGCGGTACCACCCGAGTTGACCCACGGCCACCCGAAGTAGGGTGCAACCGACCGGAGCCGGACAGAGTCTGTCCTGGCGAGAGACGAAACCGGATCAAGAAGCAGTCCGGATCAAGAAGCAGTACCGACGGCAGGGAGTTGAACCGAGCATGCAGTGTCCGAAGTGTCACGCGCCGATGCACACGTACAACCGCAATGGTGTCCAGATCGAGCAGTGCAGTGGCTGCCGGGGGATCTTCCTCGACTACGGCGAGCTCGAGGCGCTGACCCGCGTGGAGTCCCAGTGGGCGGGGCCCGCCGCGCCGCCGCCTCCGGCCCCGCAGGCCTACCCGTCCGCTCCGGCACCCGCCTGGGGCGCCCCGCAGGGCGGCCACCACGGCGGCCACGGCGGTCACTACGGCCACAAGCGTCACAAGAGCTTCGGCCACATGCTGTTCTCCAGCTGACCGGAACGACCGAGGCCCCCAGCCGTACAAGACGGCTGGGGGCCTCGGTGATGTGTGGACGATACTGGGATTGAACCAGTGACCTCTTCCGTGTCAGGGAAGCGCTCTCCCGCTGAGCTAATCGTCCTCGGAACTACGTAGAACTGCGTGCGCGATACTGGGATTGAACCAGTGACCTCTTCCGTGTCAGGGAAGCGCTCTCCCGCTGAGCTAATCGCGCGGGGACCCTTGCGGATCAAGTCCTTGCGGACCAGTGGACGATACTGGGATTGAACCAGTGACCTCTTCCGTGTCAGGGAAGCGCTCTCCCGCTGAGCTAATCGTCCTTGGAGGTGGAGACGGGATTTGAACCCGTGTAGACGGCTTTGCAGGCCGTTGCCTCGCCTCTCGGCCACTCCACCAGGAGTGCGGGGGTTCGGGAAGATCCCCCTCATCCTGCGAGCGGACGACCAGGTTCGAACTGGCGACCTCAACCTTGGCAAGGTTGCGCTCTACCAACTGAGCTACGTCCGCGTGCCGTTTCGGTGCGCTCTCGCGTCCCGGCGACGTGTTGAACTCTAGCGGATTCCGGGGCCAGCACAAAAACGCGTTTGTGCAGCGTGCTGCGCTGTGCCCGCTCGAAGACATGGTCAGGGCACCCGCAGGACACCCGCCATAGACTCAGCGGTGTGTCCGATCTCGCTCCTCTCGCCCGCTTCGGCGGGCTCGTCGCCACCGGTCTCCTCGACGTCACCAGTGATCCCGCGGCCCTCGACTCCACCGGTTTCTGGGCCGTGTGCGCGGACTACGGTGGCCGTCTGACCTGCGCCCGCTTCCGTGACGTACGAAAAGAGGCGGTGCCCGCGCCGGGGTCGGGGCGCGCGGTGTGGCGGGGACCGAACGCGGATGACTGGACGTCGTCGCTCGACCGCGCCGCGTACACGGCGGGGGTGCGCCGGATCCGCGAGCACATCGCGGCCGGCGAGGTCTATCAGGCGAACCTCTGCCGGGTGCTGTCCGCGCCCGTCGCACCCGACGCGGATGTGGACGCACTGACCTCGCTGCTGGCGCACGGCAATCCCGCGCCCTTTGCAGGAACGATCCGCCTGCCCGCGCACGGCGTCGAGATCGCCACCGCGTCCCCCGAACTCTTCCTCCGCCGCGCGGGCCGCACCGTCGAGTCGGGCCCGATCAAGGGGACCGGACGCACCGAGGCGGACCTCCTGGAGAAGGACTACGCCGAGAACGTGATGATCGTGGACCTGGTCCGCAACGACATCGGGCGCGTCTGCACGACGGGTTCGGTGACCGTCCCCGAACTGTGCGTCGTCGAGAAACACCCGGGGCTCGTCCACCTCGTGTCGACCGTACGGGGCGAACTGGGCCCGGGGACCGGCTGGCCCGAGCTGCTGGCGGCGGCCTTTCCGCCGGGGTCGGTCACCGGCGCGCCCAAGTCGAGCGCCCTGCGGATCATCGACGCCCTGGAGACGGCACCCCGGGGGCCGTACTGCGGCGGCGTCGGCTGGGTCGACGCGGACCGGGGCACCGGCGAACTGGCGGTCGGTATCCGCACCTTCTGGATCGACCGGGCCGACGGCATGCTCCGCTTCGGCACCGGAGCGGGCATCACCTGGGGTTCGGACCCGGAGGCGGAGTGGCGGGAGACCGAGCTGAAGGCATCCCGGCTGCTCGCGATAGCGTCGGGTCCGTACGAGGCGAGTGAAGAAGGGTCGTTGACGTGAAGCTCTGGCTCGACGGCGGGCTGCGGGACACCGAGTCCGCCCGTGTCTCCGTGTTCGACCACGGACTGACCGTGGGCGACGGCATCTTCGAGACGGTGAAGGCGGTCGGCGGCCGGCCGTTCGCGCTCACCCGTCACCTGGACCGGCTGACCCGCTCGGCCCGCGGCCTCGGCCTGCCCGACCCCGACCTCGACGAGGTCCGCCGTGCCTGTACGGCCGTGCTCGACGCCAACCCGATGGCGCTGGGCCGCCTGCGCATCACCTACACCGGCGGCCACGGCCCCCTCGGCTCGGACCGTGGGGAGCACGGCCCGACGCTGGTCGTCGTCATCGGCGAGTCCGCCCGGCGCCCCGACTCGACCGCCGTGATCACCGTCCCCTGGACGCGCAACGAACGCGGCGCCGTCACCGGCCTGAAGACCACCTCGTACGCCGAGAACGTCGTCGCGCTCGCCAGGGCGCGTGAACAGGGCGCGTCCGAGGCGCTGTTCGGCAACACGGTCGGCCAACTGTGCGAGGGGACGGGGTCGAACGTCTTCGTCGTCCTGGGCGGCGAGATCCACACCCCGCCGCTCGCCTCCGGCTGCCTCGCCGGCATCACTCGAGCCCTGGTCGTGGAGTGGACGGGGGCCAAGGAGACCGACCTGCCCCTGGACGTGCTGGAAGGCGCCGACGAGATCTTCCTGACGTCCACGCTGAGGGACGTACAGGCCGTGGGGCGGGTCGACGACCGGCAACTCGCCGGTGCGCCGGGCCCGGTGACGGCCAAGGCGATGCGGGTCTTCGACGAGCGGGCCGGAAACGACCTGGACCCCTGATCGCGAATAATGAGCTGCCGTTGGTCTCCACAGTGGGTAGAACACCCCTGATGACCACCACCCTGCGGCCGATCGAGCCGCTGCAGCGCGAGACCGACGGGGCGCTTTCACGCCGTTACCAGGTGTGCGTGAACAGCCGTCCCGTCGGCGCGATACACCTTGGCACCGACCCCACGTTCGGGGACCGGGTCGCAAAGATCCTCGACCTCCGTATCGACGAACGCGACCGGCGGCGCGGCCGGGGCACCGTGGCCGCACTCGCGGCGGAGGAGGTCGCGCGCGGCTGGGGCTGCCGGCGCGTCGAGGCGTCGGTCCCGGAGGCCGCCCCGGAGGCGCTGCGGCTCGCGACCGCGCTCGGTTACGTGCTGCGCAACCGCCGTATGGACAAGGTGCTCGGCGCCACCGCGCCCGAACTGCCCGCCGGAAGCCGCGGTCGGCCCATGACGGAGGCCGAGTTCGAGGTGTGGGAGGCGGCGGGCCGGCAGAGCTACGCGGAGAGCTGGATCCAGCGGGGCGTGCCCACGGCGGAGGCGCACGCCAAGGCGAAACGGGATCACGAGCTGCTGCTGCCGCGGGGTGCGGCCAGTGAGGGCGTGACGCTCAGCGTCCTGGAGCACGAGGGCACCAGGGTCGGCACCCTGTGGCTGGGCTCCCGCGAGGGGCGGGCCTTCGTCTACAAGGTCGAGACCGAGCCGGAGCACCGTGGCAGGGGCCACGGCCGCGCCCTCATGCTCCTGGCGGAGGCCCAGGCGATCGCGGCCGGCCGTGCCGCGATCTCCCTGAACGTCTTCGCGGGCAACAGCCCGGCGGAACGGCTCTACGAGTCGCTGGGGTACGAGACGGTGACCCGCCACATGTACAAGGACCTGCTGTAGACGAACGGCCGGTGGCGGGTGCGAGAGGCTCGGCGCGAGGGCGTCAGGCCTCCGGCCCGGCGAGCAGCCGCTCCACGATCTCCTCGATCCTCTCCCGCAGCCCTTCCTGGCTCTTGCCGCCGTCGAGGCGCTCACCGGCGATGACATACGTCGGCGTGCCCGTCACGCCGATGGCCTTGCCCTCGGCCTGGTCGGCGTCGACGATCAGGATGTGCCGGCCGTCGATCAACGCGGTGTCGAACTCCTCGGCGTCCAGACCGAGTTCGCGGGCCACCTCGACCAGGAAGGGTTCGCCCCTACGGTCCAGCTCCTCGACCCGGCCGAGCACCGCCTCGACGTACGGCCACGCCTGCCCCTGCTCGGCAGCCTCCTCGGCGGCCTGGGCGGCGGCGAAGGCGTGCTTGTGCCGCTCCAGCGGGAAGTGCCGCAGCCGCACCTCCAGACGGTCTCCGTAGCGGGCACGCAGGGCGCGTACGTCGTCCAGGGCGGTGCGGCAGTCCGCGCACTGGAGCTCGCACCACACGTCGAGGACGGGGACGGAGGCCGGGGCGGAAGGGTCGGCGGGGGCGGGGGAGGAGTCGCTCATGGGCACCAGTTTCCCAGCCTCGGCGGGGGTGTCGTACGAGGGGACCGGGACCTGTGGAGGAGCCGACCCGGAGATGTCCCTGATCTCGGGCCGGAGCATGGCATCACGAGGACCGGGCGGTGCAGGATGGAAGGGACAAAAGCGCGTCTGCGCGACCCAACCCTGCCTGGAGGACCGGATGATTGCCGAGACCCTCTGTTCCGCCGTCTCCGCGGCCGGCCTGGGCATCGCGGTGGTCACGGCATACCGCAAGCGGTTTCTCGCGGCTGCCCGTATCGCCGCTTACTCACTGGTGCCCGTCGGCCTGGTGATGACCGGGGTGGTCGGGTGGGCGGCGGACACCGCCTTCAGTCCCTCCGCCTGGGCGGGCTTCGGGGTGCTCGGCGGCGCCTGGCTGCTCTTCGTGACCACACGCGCGGTGGAGCGACGCAGGGGCGGCAGCCGCAAGGAACGCGGGGAGATACGGACCGCGCAGCGTGACGCGGTGGCTCCGGCGGCGTCTGCTCCCTCGCTGGCGCAGGGGCGCGGCAAGGCCTCCCGCCCGGCGGCCCGGCCGACGGCTCAGCCGCGCGGCGGTGGCGCCGGGGACGACTTCAGCGACATCGAGGCGATCCTGAAGAAGCACGGCATATGAAGGCACAGCCCGCGCGGCGCACCACGAGGCCCCGACAACCGCTGACGTGCTGAAACGACACAAACGACCGGGAGACGACGGCGGTCGCTCGGAAACGATCATGACTCGCTGCGAACAATAAGGAATTCAGCGAACTACCGTGCATTTCGGATGGGTTGATCGCGTCGAGGGTGCCTGCTGCGTCATCATCGCGGCGAGATGCTGGACACAACACAGAGCGAGGCCGTGCCGCCGAAGGATGAGCCGCGCGGGTGCCTCTTCGCCCTTTCCCAGCCACCGCTGATGATCTTCCTTGCGGTGATCGGGTGTCTGCTGCTCATGGCTTCGTTGCATGATCTGCTGTTGCTGTGAGCTGTACACGCCAGTCCCCGGCGCCACCCGCCGGGGGCTGCGTCAGCACCGGGCCCGGGCCTTTCGCCCGTCAGCTCGCGGACTCCTTGCGGCGCGCCCGGTAGGCCGCGACATGGAGCCGGTTTCCGCAGGTGCGGCTGTCGCAGTAGCGGCGTGACCGGTTGCGGGAGACGTCGACGAAGGCGCGCCGGCAGTCCGGGGCCTCGCAGCGCCGCAGTCGTTCCTGCTCGCCGGCGGTGACGAAGAACGCCAGCGCCATCCCGCAGTCGGCGGCGAGGTGGTCCGCGACGGACGCGCCGGGGGCGAAGTAGTGCACATGCCAGTCGTACCCGTCGTGGTCCGTGAGCCGGGGCGTGGTGCCCGCCGCGGCGACCAGCTCGTTGATGAGCGTGGCGGCGGTCCGGGCGTCCTGGGCCGCGAACACCCCGGCGAAGCGTCCCCGGATCCGGTGCACGGCGGCGAGATCGATCTCGGACAGCACGCCCACGTCGCTGATGTCGTGCTTTCGTACGAACTCCGCGAGCGCCTCGACATCGGGCAGCGCGTCCGTGGTGTCGTCCTCCGGCGCGGTGTTCACCAGATCGACCACGGCGTCGAGGGAGCACCGGGTGTCGTGGGTGATCAGCACGTTGCTCTCCCTGGCCTGCCTGGACGGTCGGGCGGGCACCCGCCCGCCGATGCTGGCCGATGGTAGTGGCTCACGGCGACGGAGGCGTCCGTCGGCCCTGACGGGGCCGGGGACGGGACCGGTGCGAGGGCCCCGGGAAGGGCGCGCGGACATACCGCCGCCGCCCCACGGAGACCCGCGGGGCGGCGGCGGTATGCCATATGCGGTTGTGACCCGAGCCGTCTCCCCGAGTGGACGGCGCCGGGCGGCTCGGTGGGGGCCGTCCTAGCTTTCCGCCAGGATGTGGGACAGCTCCTGGTCGAGGTCGAAGTGGCGGTGTTCCGTGCCGGGTGGCACGGCGGCGTCCGTTCGCTTCAGGAAGGACTCCAGGGCTCGTGCGGGGGCTTCGAGCAGTGCCTCGCCCTCCGGGGAGCTCAGGGCGATGCAGACAACGCCCTGACCGTGGCTCCGGGACGGCCAGACTCTGACGTCACCGGTGCCGGTGGGCCGATGGAGGCCCTCCGCCAGCAGGTCGCGGGCGAACACCCACTCGACGGTTTCCTCGGCTCCGGTGTGGAAGGTGGCGTGCACGGCGTAGGGATCGGCCGTGTCATACCGCAGTCCTGCGGGAACGGGCAGTGAGGACTCGCTCGACACAACGAGGCGCAGGTGCAGCTCGCAGCTGACCGTGGTGTTCATAAGCGCCAAGGCCTTTCGCTCAGTGTGCGCTCGGGGATTCGCACGTCGGCGAAATCGACATGCCACCTACGGTGCCGTTGTAAACCCCTCTGAGTGTTTTGCGTGCGTTTACGTAACTCTTCCGGCCGAGAACCGGTTCGTCGGCTACGACCATTACGGTGACCGGTTTCGGTCCGGTAGGGTTTGGCCGTATGAATACGGGGAGTGACAAGCCGGGTGAGGCTGTCGTGACACCAGATGAGACCGGGGCCGGTGAGGCGCCGAACGAGCGGGAGCTCGGGTCGAGAGCACCGGAATTCATCAAGGCGCGCCGCGTGCTGCACATGAGCTGGCAGGTCTGCGTGTTCATCGTGGGCCTCGCCGTGGTGGTCGCCGGCATCATCATGCTGCCGCTGCCCGGGCCCGGCTGGCTGGTGATCTTCGGCGGTATGGCGATCTGGGCGACCGAGTTCGTCTGGGCCCAACTGGTGCTGCGTTGGACGAAACGCAAGGTCACCGAGGCGGCACAGCGCGCGCTCGACCCCAAGGTGCGTCGCCGCAACATCATTCTGACGACGATCGGCCTGGTGATCATCGCGGTTCTCGTGGGGATCTACGTATGGAAGTTCGGGCTGGAAATGCCCTGGAAGATCAAGGATCAGTGATCCGGGGCGTGTCCGAGGCACCCCCTGACATGGGGTAATGTTCTCTCTGCGTCCGGGCGATTAGCTCAGTGGGAGAGCGCTTCGTTCACACCGAAGAGGTCACTGGTTCGAACCCAGTATCGCCCACCGGATCAAGTGCGGCCCTGTCCACGGAATCGTGGGCAGGGCCGCACTCGTCGTTTCCGGGCAGGGCTTCGGTGGCGCTCGTGGGACTCACAGGGGGGTTCGTTTCTGTGACCCGTCGACTCCGCCGCATCCCCTCCCCACCTCTCTCCCGCGGCCCCTCGCGTCGCCCCATGCTCACCCGAGGAGGTCACGCTGAGCCTCCGGGAGAACGTCCTTCGGCGCCCGCGGACCCTCCGCCGCGCCACTCCTTCAACCTCCGTCGCTCCCGGCTCCAACTTCCCACCAGTGAGGCGCATTTCGGCCCGGCGCCAAATAATCACGGGCGGCCCGCCGCTGTTCGACCAGTCGACCCCAGCCGCCTCACCTGCGACGTCAACCCCCTTTGTGGGTACGGGAGTCGACTCGTGCACCCCCTGCCGTCGGCCCGCTCACAGAAAAATCCTGTCCGAATCATTGACGCATTCCGAGCCCCTCCGTAGCTTGTGCCAGCAAGCGCTTACTTGAAACGATTCACGCAGGCGCCAATGACGTCGCGGGGAGGGCCCGACTATGCCTAAGAACGGGAATGTTGAGAGGCGAACGATCCTCAAGGCGGCCGGAGCCTCGGCCGCCGCGCTGGGGCTGGCGGCCACGACCGGGTGCGGTGGTGACAGCGGTGCCGGGGACGGGAATGTGACGCTCCGTTATGCATGGTGGGGCGGCGAGCCGCGCACCATCGCCATCAAGAAGACGATCGCGCTCTTCGAGAAGAAGTACCCGAAGATAAAGATCAAGCCGGAATTCACCGACTACGAGGCGTACTGGGAGAAGTTCCAGACCCAGGCCTCCGGTGGTAATCCGCCGGACGTTTTCCAGAATGCGGTCGGATTCCTGCGCAAGTACGACAAGCGTGGCGTTCTGCTGGATCTCAAGACGCAGGCGGACGCCGGGAATCTGAACCTGGAGAACTTCCGCAACGGCGTTCTGGCGAACGGTCAGGTCGACGGCAAGCAGATCGGCATCCCCGTCGGCGCCAACACCATGGCGCTCGTCATCGACCTCAAGGCCTTCGAGAAGGCGGGCGTCGAGGCGAAGTTCGGCTGGACCTGGGACGACTACTTCGCCGCGCTGCAGAAGATCCAGGACAAGCTGAAGATCGCCGGTGACACCGGCTACTTCGCCATCATGTACCTCTACGACCTCTACCTGCGCCAGAACGGCAAGGCCTTCTTCACCGACACCGACCTCGGCTTCACCGAGGACGATCTGACGCAGTGGTGGACGGACGGCTACAAGCGCGTGAAGTCCGGCCTGGTCGCCGACCCCAAGAAGATCGAGCAGGTGAAGCCCAAGTCCGGTCTGTCGGCGGGCCTCGCCGCGTCGGAATTCACCTGGGACAACTTCTCCATCCGGTACGAGGGCGAGGGCGAGTCCGACTACGGCCTCGCGCCGATCCCCACCACCGACGGCAAGGCCACCGGCCAGTACCTCGGTTCGCTGATGCTCAGCGGCTTCTCCGGGACAAAGCACCCGAAGGAGGTCGCCCAGTTCATCAACTTCATGGTCCACGACCCCGAGGTCGGCAAGATCATGGGCTACGACCGGGGCATCCTCGCCACCACCGAGCAGTTCGACGCCTTCAAGCCGACCGACCCCAACAACAAGGGTGTCGCCGCCTACGAGGACGAGGTCGCCAAGGCCGGCGTCCTCGGGAAGATCACCCCGCACCCGTCCGGCGCGGACGTCATCGAGGCGGCCTTCCTGCGCATCGGCGGTGAGGTCGCCCAGGGCAAGACCAAGCCGGCCGACGCCGCCAAGGCACTGTTCGGCGAGGCCAAGGCCGCGTTCGCGGGCTGAGGGGACGTACCACCATGACGCTCGTCAAAGAAGCGCCCGCGCCCCCGGCGCAGAAGCGGTCCGCCGCTCCTGACGCCGGGCGGCGCGGGCGGCGCCGCGAGAACCTCGCCGGCTATCTCTTCATGTCGCCGTGGATCGCGGGGTTCCTGCTGCTCACGGCGGGGCCGATGATCGCGTCGCTGTACTACGCGTTCACCAGCTACAACCTGTTCACACCGCCCAAGTGGGTGGGGCTGGACAACTTCACGACGATGTTCCAGGACCCGCGCTGGCAGAAGTCGGTCGAGGTCACCCTGAAGTACGTCGTCGTGGCCACACCGCTGAAGCTGCTGCTGGCCCTCGGAGTGGCGCTGCTGCTCGCGCAGAACCGGCGCGGTCAGGCCCTGTACCGGGCCGCGTTCTACATGCCGTCGCTCATCGGGGCCAGCGTCTCCGTGGGCTTCGTCTGGCGGGCGCTGTTCTCCGACGACGCCGTGGTGGACCGTACGCAGAAAGTCTTCGGGCTCGATGTCGGCGGCTGGATCGGCAACCCGGACTACGTTCTCTACGCCCTGGTGGCGCTGAGCATCTGGCAGTTCGGCGCACCGATGGTCATCTTCCTGGCCGGGCTCAAGCAGGTCCCGCAGGAGCTGTACGAGGCCGCCGAGATGGACGGCGCCGGCCCCTTCCGGCGGTTCTGGAACATCACGCTGCCGATGATCTCCCCGGTGCTGTTCTTCAACGTGCTGCTGGAGTCCATCCACGCGTTCCAGGTGTTCGGTTCTGCCTATGTCGTCTCCGACACCAGGTGCGGGCCCGCCGACGCGACCCTCGTCTACACCTGCTACCTCTACCAGAAGGGCTTCAAGGAGTCCCAGATGGGCTTCGCCTCCGCGATGGCCTGGACGCTGGTGGTCGCGGTGGCGCTTGTCACGGCGGTCCTGTTCTGGTCGCAGAAGAAGTGGGTGCACTACGAGGAGGCCGGCAAGTGACCACCGCCACCAGTCCTGTTGCGAACACCGCCAACGAGCGGCGGCGCATCGGATCCCTCGCCTGGCACGTGGGCGCGCTCCTCGTGCTCGCCGTCGTCCTCTACCCGGTGATCTGGGTGCTCGGCGCCTCGTTCAAGCCGAGCAAGGACATCATCGCCAGCCTCGACCTGCTGCCCACCAAGCCGGTCTGGGCGAACTTCTCCGGGCTCGCCGACGGCATCTCCGGCATCGACATCACCAGCTTCTTCACCAACTCGCTGATGTACGCGGGCCTGGCCGTGGTCGGCGTGGTGATCTCCAGCTCGCTGACCGCGTACGCCTTCGCCAAGATCCGGTTCGCCGGGCGGAACCTGCTGTTCACGCTGATGATCGGCACGCTGCTGCTGCCGTATCATGTGCTGCTCATCCCGCAGTACGTGCTGTTCCGCAACCTCGGTTACATCGACACGCTCGTGCCGCTCGTCGCGGGCAAGTTCCTCGCCACGGAGGCGTTCTTCGTCTTCCTGATGGTGCAGTTCATGCGCGGGCTGCCGCGCGAGCTGGACGAGGCCGCGAAGCTCGACGGGTGCGGGCATCTGCGGACCTACTGGTCGATCGTGCTGCCGCTGAGCCGCCCGGCCATCATCACCAGCGCCATCTTCACCTTCATCAACGCGTGGAACGACTTCATGGGGCCGTTGATCTACCTCAACACCCCCTCCAAGTACACCGTTTCGCTCGGCCTGATGATGTTCCGCGACCAGGAGGGCATCTCCAACTACGGCAGCATGATCGCCATGTCGCTGGTGGCGCTGGTGCCGGTCGTCGCCTTCTTCATGGCCTTCCAGCGCTACCTCATCGACGGTATGGCGACCTCCGGACTGAAGGGCTGAGGCGGCCACCATGGCCCAAGCACGCGTGAAGGAACGCGCCCCGCGCAAGGAGTCCCTGTTCGGCGAGCGCTTCGCGGTCTTCGCCGAGTGTCTGCTCACCGGCGTGTGGATCGCCGTGGCCGGTCTCGGCGTCGTCACCTACCCCGCGGCATTCGCCGCCGGGGCACGGCATCTGCGGCGTCGTACGACCCATGTGGGCGGCGGCCGACGGGAGTTCGTCGCGGACTTCCGGGCCGCCCTGCGCGGCGGCTGGCTCGTCGGGCTCGCCGGCTGGGCGCTGGCCGCCGCGGTCTGGGTGGACGTCCTGGCCGCGCGCGCCGGGCTCCCCGGCGGGCCGTTCGTCGGGGCCGTGGGCATCTTCGCGCTGATCGGCGCCGCCGTGGCCCTGCTGCGGGCGGCGGCCGTCTGGACGCCGGGCGCCTCCTGGCGGGTGCTGCTCACGGACGCCGGGCGCCGCACCGTCCGCGATCCCGCCGGGTCCTTCCTGGTCGTCTGCGGGCTGGCCGTCGTGGCTCTGTCCGCGGGGTTCCTGCCGCCGCTGGCGGTTCCCGTCCTCGGGGCCGTCGCGGCGGCGGCCCTCGCCGTGGAGCAGCGTTACCAGCACCGCTGACGGGCGGTGCCCTCGCACAAGGCCGGCGCCTCGAGCGCCGTACCTCTCTCCGTCATGCCCCTCTCCGTCATGCCCCTGACCACCTCCGCATCCGCACGCACAGGAAAGGCCGGTCTCCCATGTCTCCCATCCCCCGCAGGTCACTCCTCAAGGCCGCCGCAGTCGCCGGAGCCGCCGCCCAGTTCAGCTGGGCCCTAGGAGCGAAGGACGCGCAGGCCGCGCCCAGAGCCGCCGAGGCCGCCACCGACCCGGTGACCCTGGACTGGCTGGAGGACGGCGGCCTCGGCGCCGCCCCCGGGTCCACGGTCGGCGTGCCCTGGCCCAAGGGCACCTACGACGCGGACCAGACCTTCGCGCTCACCGACGCCTCCGGTAAATCCGTCCCCGTACAGTCGTGGCCGCTCGCCTACTGGCCCGACGGCTCCCTCAAATGGACCGCGCACGCCGTGAGTTCGGGCAACGGCAAGCTGACGCTCGCCGCCGGAACCCCCGAGGCCCCCGCCGCGAAGGTGACCGTCGACAAGAGCGGCGGAACCATCGACATCTCGACCGGTGTCATCACCGCACGCATCGGCAAGTCCGGCTCCACGCTGGTCAAGTCGGTGACCCGCGGCTCCACCGAGATCGCGAAGAACGGGCGGCTCGTCCTCATCCGTCAGCCCGAGATCGAGGACGAGGACCAGGGCGCCACCAAGTTCGAGCGCTTCGACAGCGCCATCGACAAGGTGGAGGTCGAACAGGAAGGCCCCGTCAGGGCAGTTGTCCGCATCGACGGCAAGCACCGCAAGGGCAGCCGCAGTTGGCTCCCCTTCTCCATCCGCCTCTACTTCTACGCCGGCGCCGACTCCTTCCGCATGGTCCACACCATCACCTACGACGGCACCCAGGAGCCCGGCAAGGCCAGCGGCGACTTCATCCGCGGCCTCGGGGTCCGCTTCAGCGTGCCGATGCGGGACGCCTCGTACGACCGGCACATCCGGATCGGCGGCGACGGCACCGGACTGCTGCGCGAGGCCGTCAAGGGCATCACCGGACTGCGCCGCGACCCCGGAGCTGCCGTCCAGGCGGCCCAGTTCGCGGGGCAGAAGCTGCCCGACCCCTCGACCTGGGACCAGCGGGTCACCACCCGCCTCCAGTACATCCCCGAATGGGGCGACTACACCCTGTCCCAGCTCTCCGCCGACGGCTACACCCTCCGCAAGCGCACCAAGAAGGGCCACGGCTGGATCGCCGCCGGCGGCGGCAAGCGGGCCTCCGGGTTCGGTTACGTCGGCGGGGCCAGTGGCGGATTCTCCTTCGGCCTGAGGGACTTCTGGGAGAAGCACCCCGCCCAGCTCGACATCCGCGACGCCCAGACCGACGAGGCCGAGGTCACCCTCTGGCTCTGGTCGCCCGAGGCCCAGCCGATGGACCTGCGCTTCTACCACGACGGCATGGGCCAGGACACGTTCGCCGAACAGCTCGAAGGCCTCAACATCACCTACGAGGACTACGAGCCCGAGTTCGGCACGCCCTACGGCATCGCCCGCACCTCCGAACTCCTCTTCTGGGCCAACGAGTCGACCCCCAGCCCCGAGAAACTCGCCGAACAGGTCGAAGCCGTACGGGTGCTGCCGCAGCTCGCCGCCCCGCCCAAGCAGCTCATCAAGGCCCAGGTCTTCGGCCCCGGCCTCTACTCCGAGCCCGACCGCTCCACCCCCGCCAAGGCCAAGATCGAGGACCACCTCGACTTCCTCTTCACCTACTACAAGGACCAGGTGGAGCAGCGCCGCTGGTACGGCTTCTGGGACTACGGCGACATCATGCACACGTACGACACCGCCCGGCACCAGTGGCGCTACGACATCGGCGGCTACGCGTGGGACAACTCCGAACTGTCGCCCGACCTCTGGCTCTGGTTCGCCTACCTGCGCTCGGGCCGCGCCGACATCTTCCGGTTCGCCGAGGCGATGACCCGCCACACCGGCGAGGTCGACGTCTACCACCTCGGACAGTGGGCCGGCCTCGGCACCCGCCACGGCGTGCAGCACTACGCCGACAGCGCCAAGCAGCAGCGCATCGCCAACACCACCTACCGGCGCTACTACTACTTCCTCACCGGTGACGAACGCGTCGGCGACCTCATGCACGCCAACGTCGACAGCGACGAGACCTTCCTCGCCCTGGACCCGCTGCGCAAGATCCGCACCGAGCCCTACACCCCCGACCGGCACGCCCTGTCGATCGGCTTCGGCACCGACTGGAGCGGTCTGGTCTCGGCCTGGCTGACCGAGTGGGAGCGCAAGGGCCCCAAGTGGGAGAAGGCCAAGGCGCGCGTCCTGTCCACCATGGAGACCATCGCCGCCCAGCCCAACGGCTTCGTCCAGGGCAGCGGGCTGTACGACCTCGACACCGGGAAGTTCGCCGTCGCCGCGACGCCGGTCGTCGGCGTCTCGCACCTCTCCGCCGTCTTCGGACTCAATGAGCTGTGCGCCGAACTCATCGACCTGGTCGACATGCCCAAGTTCAACGAGGCGTACTTCGACTACTGCCGCTACTTCAACGCCACCAAGGCCGAACAGGCGGCCCGCTACGGCTCCAACTTCGGCACCCTGCTGCTCTTCCAGGGCCACTCGCGGCTCGACGCGTACGCGGCCGTGAAGACCGGTGACGCGAAACTCGCCGCACGCGCGTGGGACAAGTTCTACAACTCCGACGGCTACCGGGAGTCCGCTCCCTGGAAGACCGAGCAGATCAGTGGCCCGGTCGCCCTCGTCCCGGGCAGCGAGGCCACCTGGGTGGCCACCAACGACACCGCCCTCTACGGCCTCGCCGCCATCGAGAACCTCGCCCTGCTGGGCCACAAGATGCCCTCGTAGCGCGACACCGCGTTCCCGCCCCCGTCGCACAGCGCGCGGCGGGAGCGGGAACGCGGGCACACTCCACCCATGGACTGGAGCCACTACCGCTTCCGCACCTCGTGGACCCTCACCGCACCACCCGACCTCGTGTACGCGGCCCTCGAGCAGGCCGAGGACTACCCCCGCTGGTGGCCGCAGGTACGCGAGGTCGACCGCGTCGACGACACCAGCGGAATCGTCCGCATCCGCTCCCTGCTGCCGTACGACCTGATCTTCACCGCCCGCGAGGTGCGCCGCGACCCGGCCGCCGGAGTCCTGGAGATCGCCATGAGCGGCGACCCCGACGGCTGGGCCCGGTGGACCCTCACCGCAGCCGGCTCCGGCACCCTCGCCGACTACGACCAGGAGGTCGACGTCACCAAACCCCTCCTGCGCCGCCTGGCCGTGCCCGGCCGGCCCTTCTTCCGCGCCAACCACGCCCTGATGATGCGCGCGGGACGGCGCGGACTGACCGCACACCTCCAGGCGGGCTGAACGCGGGGGCCTCGCACGAAGCGGTTTGAACGAAGCCCGTCCGGACCTGTATTGTTCGGTGCGTTCCCGGGCGATTAGCTCAGTGGGAGAGCGCTTCGTTCACACCGAAGAGGTCACTGGTTCGAACCCAGTATCGCCCACCGGGATAAAGCCGGTCCGTCATCGACGGACCGGCTTTTTCGTGCGCCCGCTCACGCCGCCGCCGGCATCTCCGGGCGCAGCGGCCACGCCGGGTCGACCGCCTCCGGCGTGCCGCTCTTCGCGAACCACGCCTGCAGGCCGCGGGCCTGCGCCGCGTGCCACACGGCCTGGAGCGTGTGCAGCTCGGCGGGGGAGAGGCGCTCCAGCCGGGTCGCGAACCGGCGCCCGACCGCCCGTACGACCTCCAGGGAGGCCATCGCGTCCGCCGCCGCGTCATGGGCGCCCTCCAGCGTGACGCCGTAGTGCGCGCACAGGTCCGTGAGGGTGCGGCGGCCCTTGCGGTAGCGGTCCAGATGCTTGTCCAGGACCCGGGGGTCCAGCACCAGCAGCGGTGCCGACTCGAACCAGCGATCGAGCGACGAAGCGCGATGGCGGCGCAACTCCCGGTCCAGCATGGTCAGATCGAACGGCGCGTTCATGATGACCAGCGGGCGGCCCGCCGCGGACTGCTCCGCCAGCGCCCGGGCTATCTCCTCCACCACAGGGGACGGCCAGCGGCCGTTGCGCTGCAGATGTTCGTCCGTCAGCCCGTGCACCGCCGTCGCCGAAGCGGGTACCGGCACACCCGGGTTGATCAGCCAGCGGCTGATCCTCGGCCGGACGGCCGGACCTTCCTGGACCACGACGGAAGCCGACACGATCCGGTCGGTCTCGACGTCCACACCCGTGGTCTCCGTGTCGAACGCGGCCAAAGGGCCCTCGTACCAGCACGTCATACCTATGCAACTCCTCGTTCACCCACGGCAGCTGACGCACCGTCTTCTGCCCGTTTGGTGATACCCGGGCTGTTTGCGCCGTACGCCGGAAGGAGACAACAGAGGTACAGGTTTACGCACTTCAATGGCCTGTCATGGTAATTCGACCGGTTTGGAAGGCATTTGGTCATGGCGATAGCGCAGCCCGAACGGGGCGGGCTGCTGCCCGAGCGGACGGCGGCACCCCATCGAGGCACCCTCGCCACCACCGCCTGCATGGAGACACTGCAGGTCGGCTATCTGCACGCCGTCGCCGCCGCGGCCGGCTGCTCGCTGTCCCAGCCCTTCCCCGACAACGGCATCGACTGGCACGTCAGCCACGGCTCTCCCGGGCACACGGTCGACGACGAGGTCACCATCAAGGTCCAGTTGAAGTGCACCTACCAGATCGCACCGAACCCGCCGGGCCCGTACTTCTCCTTCACGCTCGACAACGCCCACCTGGCGAAGCTCGCCCGCACCCCGGTCTCGGTGCACAAGATCCTGGTCGTGATGCTCGTACCGCGCTCGCAGGACGACTGGCTGCGCGCCGGCCACGACCGTCTCGACCTGCGGCACTGCTGCTACTGGATCAACCTGGCCGGCCAGCGGATCACCGGCCGGTACCGGACCACCGTGCGCATACCGACCTCACGCATCTTCGACGACCGCGCGCTCTGCGAGATCATGACGCGCGTCGGGACGGGAGGCAGACCGTGACGCACCGGCCGGGCGAGGAGCCCCTGCGGCCCGTCCGCCCGCACCCTGTGGACACCACCTGGCACGACGAACCGCCCCCACCCGAGCAGGTCGACCCCGCCGTACTCGGCGCCCTGCTGCGCCGCCACGGCTGGCAGCGGCGCGGCGGAGCCGTCGGACGGTACGGCCGCTGGACCCCACCCGGGCCCGGCGGCCACGGGACGAGCCTGCTCGTGCCCGAGAGCCGGGCCTTCCCCGACAGCGACGACCTGCTCGCCGAGGCCCTCGTCGCACTCACCCGCAGCGGATCGCCCGCCGCCCGTGAGGTGCTCGTCGGCCTCGCCGTACCCAGCGACGAGATCCGCTGGTGGCGAGACGTCCCGACCGGCCCCGCGGGGGTCGCCTCCTGGCCCGTCGAGGAACAACTGCGCTCGGCCGCCCGCCGGATGATGCTCGCCGGAGCGCTCGCCACACGCGCGCGTGCCGGCTACTACGGCGCCCGCCACCGCAGGACCGCGGACGCCCTCCTCGACCACGTACTCGTCGGCGCCGCCCCCGCCGGACGCAGCCTCACCGCGTTCGTCCCCGTCGGCACGGGCCGCCCCCTCGCCGTACGGCTCCACCAGGCCCTGTACGCGGCCCGGGAGGCCATCGACTACCACCGGGCCACCGGCGGCATGGACGCCTTCGACGGCGCCGTGGAGGCAGGCGTCAGCCACGAACTGACGGAGGCCCTCGTCGCCCTGGTACGCGGTGCGGAGGGCGCCAGGATCGCCGTCGAGTGGGCACCCGGCGCCGACGTCCCCGAAGGCTGCTCGGTCGGCGCCGAACCCGTCGAGTTCTCGCCCGGCGACCTGCCCGCCCTGCGCGCGGCAGGCTCCCGCTATCTGCGCGAGGAACCGTCGGTCGCGGTCAGGATCACCGGCGCGGTGGTACGGATGCGCAGGTCGGGGCCGCGCGGTGAGGGCGCCGTACGGCTGCGGGTGCTGGCCGGCGCCGAGATCCCGCACGTCCGGATGACACTGGACGAGGAGGCGTACCGGATCGCCGGGCACGCCCATCTGATCGGGCTGCCGGTGCGCGTGCACGGCCGACTCGAGAGCCGGGGCGGCTTCCGCCGGCTGACCCAGGCCTCCGGACTCGTACCCGTCCAGGTCGACGAGGCGGAGCGGGACCGGCTGCTGAAGTCGCTGCAGGAGAACCTCGACTTCTTCGAGGAGGCGTGCAGCGGGGACGACTGAGGGCTGTGGGCTGTGGGCCGTGGTTGCAGGGGGCTTCCGCTATCTGTTTCGCGGTGGGCGGGCATGGGTCGGTACGATCCCTACCTGCGCGCGCTCCCGGTATGGCGCCGCACCCACCTGCAGTCAGGAGAGACCGGTGTCAGACGTCCGTGTGATCATCCATCGCGATTCCGAGCGGGAAGAGCGCGTGGTGACGACGGGGACTACGGCCGCCGACCTCTTCGCCGGCGAACGTTCCATCGTCGCCGCGCGCGTGGGCGGGGAGCTCAAGGACCTCGCGTACGTCGTGGCGGACGGCGAGGAGGTCGAGCCCGTCGAGATCTCCTCCGAGGACGGCCTGGGCATCCTGCGCCACTCCACCGCCCACGTCATGGCCCAGGCCGTGCAGGAGCTGTTCCCCGAGGCCAAGCTCGGCATCGGCCCGCCGGTCAAGGACGGTTTCTACTACGACTTCGACGTAGAGAAGCCGTTCACGCCCGAGGACCTCAAGGTCATCGAGAAGAAGATGCAGGAGATCCAGAAGCGCGGTCAGCGGTTCTCCCGCCGTGTGGTGACCGACGAGGCGGCTCGCGAGGAGCTGGCGTCGGAGCCGTACAAGCTGGAGCTGATCGGCATCAAGGGCTCCGCCTCCACGGATGACGGCGCGGACGTCGAGGTCGGCTCCGGCGAGCTGACCATCTACGACAACCTCGACGCGAAGACCGGCGAGCTGTGCTGGAAGGACCTCTGCCGGGGTCCGCACCTGCCGACCACCCGGAACATCCCGGCGTTCAAGCTGATGCGTAACGCCGCCGCCTACTGGCGGGGCAGCGAGAAGAACCCGATGCTCCAGCGCATCTACGGCACCGCCTGGCCCACCAAGGAAGAGCTGAAGGCGCACCTCGACTTCCTCGTCGAGGCCGAGAAGCGCGACCACCGCAAGCTGGGCAACGAGCTGGACCTGTTCTCCATCCCGGACCAGATCGGCTCCGGCCTCGCCGTCTTCCACCCCAAGGGCGGCATCGTCCGCCGGGTGATGGAGGACTACTCGCGCCGCCGGCACGAGGAGGAGGGCTACGAGTTCGTCTACACCCCGCACGCCACGAAGGGGAAGCTCTTCGAGACCTCGGGCCACCTGGACTGGTACGCCGACGGCATGTACCCGCCCATGCAGCTCGACGAGGGCGTGGACTACTACCTCAAGCCCATGAACTGCCCGATGCACAACCTGATCTTCGACGCGCGCGGGCGCTCCTACCGTGAACTGCCGCTGCGCCTCTTCGAGTTCGGAACCGTGTACCGGTACGAGAAGTCGGGCGTCGTGCACGGCCTCACGCGCGCGCGGGGTTTCACCCAGGACGACGCGCACATCTACTGCACCAAGGAGCAGATGGCGGAGGAGCTCGACAAGACGCTTACCTTCGTCCTGAACCTGCTGCGCGACTACGGCCTCACCGACTTCTACCTCGAACTGTCCACCAAGGACCCGGAGAAGTTCGTCGGGTCGGACGAGATCTGGGAGGAAGCCACCGAGACGCTGCGCCAGGTGGCCGAGAAGCAGGGACTGCCCCTGGTGCCGGACCCGGGTGGCGCTGCTTTCTACGGGCCGAAGATCTCCGTCCAGGCGAAGGACGCGATCGGGCGTACCTGGCAGATGTCGACCGTGCAGCTCGACTTCAACCTGCCGGAGCGGTTCGACCTGGAGTACACGGGTCCGGACGGTTCCAAGCAGCGGCCGGTGATGATCCACCGCGCCCTGTTCGGCTCCATCGAGCGGTTCTTCGCCGTGCTCCTCGAGCACTACGCGGGCGCGTTCCCGGCGTGGCTGGCGCCTGTTCAGGCGGTCGGTATCCCGATCGGCGACGGACACGTGGAGTACCTGCAGAAGTTCGCCGCCGAGGCGAAGAAGCAGGGGCTGCGGGTCGAGGTGGACGCGTCGTCCGACCGTATGCAGAAGAAGATCCGCAACGCCCAGAAGCAGAAGGTGCCGTTCATGGTCATCGTCGGCGACGACGACATGAACGGTGACACGGTGTCCTTCCGCTACCGGGACGGTTCGCAGGAGAACGGCATTCCCTTCGCGGACGCTCTCGCGAAGATCGCGAAGGTCGTCGAGGAGCGGGCGCAGGTCTGAGTCCGGAGAGTGAGGTGAGGGCCTCCGGGAAGCACGGCTTCCGGGGGCCCTTCCCTCTGCTCGCCCCGGCGACACGCCCCCGACAGGCGAAGCAATATGCTGCATGGCATGACGAGTGAGCCGGAGCAGCAGATCGGAGTCGGGACACAGGACGCGTTTCAGCGCCTGTGGACGCCGCACCGGATGGCGTACATCCAGGGCGAGAACAAGCCGACCGGTCCAGGTGCCGACGACGGCTGTCCCTTCTGCTCGATCCCGGCCAAGTCCGACGAGGACGGCCTCGTTCTCCGGCGCGGCGAGCAGGTCTACGCGGTGCTCAACCTGTACCCGTACACGGGTGGCCATCTGATGGTCGTGCCGTACCGGCATGTCGCCGACTACACGGATCTGACGGACTCCGAGACCGCCGAACTGGCCGAGTTGACCAAGCAGGCGATGACGGCGCTGCGCCGGGCGTCCGGCGCGCACGGGTTCAACATCGGGATGAACCAGGGCACGGTCGCGGGCGCGGGCATCGCGGCCCATCTGCACCAGCACATCGTCCCGCGCTGGGGCGGCGACACGAACTTCATGCCGGTGGTGGGCCACACGAAGGTGCTGCCACAGCTGCTGGGGGACACCAGGAAGATGCTGGCGGAGGCGTGGCCTGCTGATTCCTCCGGTGCCTGAGAAGCAACGGGGTCCGGGGGCTGTGCCCCCGGAGCCTCACGCGTCGTAGGCGTCGGCCTTGCGCGGCATCGGATCCTGTACCGCCGTGCTGAGGAACGACGACCGCGTGCCGAACTTCTCCGTGTCGACGCCGTTGTCGTCCAGGACCTTGATCGCCGCCGCGTGCACGACCCGCAGCACCGGCGTCGCCGCCCGCAGTACGTCGTCGGCCATGAACCGGTGCGGCCAGGGCTGATCCGCCCAGGAGTGCCGCAGGCCGAACGGCTCCGGCAGGGTCAGTGAGCCGCCCAGCCAGTTCAGCAGCGGCGGGTACCAGGTGAGAGGTGCGCGCGCGGCGAGGCGTACGACCTCGTCGGCGTCGACCAGGGGCAGCTTCACCTTGCGGGTCTCCCAGAACCTCACCGACTTCTGCACCTCCTTCTCCTTGGCCGCGGGCTTGCTGGTGAAGAGGGAGTGCACAGGACCGAGCGCGTGTCCGGTCAGCTCGATGCGCAGCGTCTCGTGCAGCACGGTCACCGTGATGAGCATGGTGATGATCAACTGCCCGCTCCACAGCGTCCACTGGACGCCGAGGTAGTGCCGCTGGCCGTCGCCGAACTGCTGCTTGTTGCAGATGTCCTGTATGGCGTGGTTCTTGATCTGGTAGGCGTCGACGTCCGTGCCGCTCGGCCGGGAGACCTCCGTGGCGCCGGCGCCGACGGGTGTGACGATCCAGTGCTTCAGGGTCGGCTTCGGGAACCCGCCGGTGTTGAGCGGGCCGCGTTCCAGCATGCGCAGCTGGTCGTGGATGGAACGTATGACGTCCCAGCTGCGGAAGGGGTGGATCTCCTTGGCCGGGTCGCGGGGGACCAGGTTCTCGGCGAGCTGCCAGCTGCCCCACCGGGTGCCCATGCCGAGTATGCCCTTGTGGCCGGCGTAGAAGACGGAGTTGGACTGCTGCTCCGCGCTGAGCCGGGCCAGTTCCTTGCGCAGGTGTTCGGCGGCGGTCTCGCCGGGGCTGCCGGGGACCGCCTCGGGGATCTTGGCGCCGACGCCACCGCCGGAGAGCAGGGCGTCCCAGCGCTCGCGCAGGTCCTTCGCGGTGCGCTCGCAGATCTGCTTGGCCCACAGCCAGCCGACGACGGGCAGGACGACGCACGCGCGTGCGTACAGGGCCCAGAAGCCGGTGAACGGCATCTTGATCAGGAAGATCACGGCGAAGGCGCCGACCGCGACGAGAAGGGTGGTCGCGATCGCGGAGGCCCGCTTGTCCTCGCGTTTGGCGATGTTCGCGCGGCCGATGAAGACCAGCAGCCACAGCAGGAGCCCGGGGAGGAAGAGCACTCCGCACAGCACCATCACCGCGGAGAGCCAGTTGTCGCGGTCCCGCCGGATGCGATGGGCCGCGAGGGCGTGCTCGACGACGACCTGGGGTTCGGTGCCGAACGACTGGATGAGGGGCTTGCGGCCGGCGCCGAGCATGCGGTCGATCACGGCCCGGGAGAAGGCCTCACCGAGTTTGGGACGGAAGATCTTGGCCCATGGGCCTCGGGGTCCCTTCACCGTCGACTTGTGCCACTCGTTGTCGGCTTCCAGGATCTTGGTGACCTCGTCGTCCTCACGGTAGGCCGCCGAGGCCAGCGCGAAGGTCGCCGCCGTCTGCCCCGCGGAACCCGACAGGGGCACCTGCGCCCCGGGACTGAAATCGAAACCGTCGTCCGCCACTGTGCCGCCCCCTCGCCGCCGAACCCGCTTCTGCGGCTTTCCCGACTTCCTTGCTCCGCACACCTGTTGAACAGGTCATCACGTTGATCGAGTCTCAACTTGATCAGGTGATCAGCGTATCCGCAGCCACCGACAATTGGGTGGCGGACGGCACAAGCCGTCCGCCGATGTGGAGGAGATCGTTCCGTTGAGGCCGCCTGACGGGTCCCGGCCGTCAACTACGAGGCGTTTTTGGCCTGTTCACGAACCTTCTCCGCGACCTGCGGCGGCATCGGCTCGTGCCGCGCGTACTTGCGGTCGAAGCGGGCGGTGCCGTGCGAGAGGGACCGCAGATCGACGACGTACCGGTCGATCTCGATCTCGGGCACCTCGGCGCGTACGAGGGTCCGCCCGCCGCCCGCCTGCTCGGTGCCGACGACCCGGCCGCGCCGTCCGGACAGGTCGCTCATCACGGGCCCCACGTAGTCGTCGCCGACGAGCACCGTCACCTCGGCCACGGGCTCGAGGAGATGGATCTTCGCGTCGGCGGCGGCCTCGCGCAGGGCGAGCGCCCCGGCGGTCTGGAACGCGGCGTCGGAGGAGTCCACCGAGTGCGCCTTGCCGTCGAGGAGGGTGACCCGTACGTCGATGAGCGGATAGCCGGCGGCGACTCCCTTGCCGGCCTGGGCCCGGACGCCCTTCTCCACGGACGGGATGAACTGCCTGGGTACGGCGCCGCCGACGACCTTGTCCACGAACTCGATGCCCGAGCCGCCCGGCAGCGGCTCGACCTCGATCGCGCAGATCGCGAACTGCCCGTGCCCGCCGGACTGTTTCACATGGCGTCCCCGTCCCGCCGACGGGCCGCCGAACGTCTCCCGCAGGGAGACCTTGTGCGGGACGACGTCGACCTGGACGCCGTACCGGTTGCGCAGCCGGTCCAGGGCGACGTCCGCGTGGGCCTCGCCGAGGCACCACAGGACCACCTGGTGGGTGTCGGGGTTCTGTTCGAGCCGCATGGTGGGGTCCTCGGCGACGAGCCGGCCGAGGCCCTGCGAGAGCTTGTCCTCGTCCGCCTTGCTGTGCGCCCGGATGGCGAGCGGCAGCAGCGGTTCGGGCATCTCCCAGGGTTCCATCAGGAGGGGGTCGTCCTTCGCGGAGAGGGTGTCGCCGGTCTCCGCGCGGTTCAGCTTCGCCACGCAGGCCAGGTCGCCCGCGATGCAGTGCGTGAGCGTGCGCTGCTGCTTGCCGAAGGGCGTGGACAGGGCGCCGATCCGTTCGTCGGCGTCGTGATCCTCGTGGCCGCGGTCGGCGAGGCCGTGCCCGGAGACATGGACCGTCTCGTCGGGCCGCAGGGTGCCGGAGAAGACGCGGACGAGCGAGACCCGGCCCACGTAGGGGTCGCTGGCCGTCTTCACGACCTCCGCGACCAGCGGGCCGTCCGGATCGCACAGGTTCAGCTCACGCGGGCGGCCGTCCACCGTGGTGACCCCGGGCGCCTCGCGCTCCAGCGGGGTCGGGAAGCCCCTGGTGACCAGCTCCAGCAGCTCGACCGTACCGAGGCCCTGCCGGGCGCCCTCGGCGGCCGGAGCGGCGGCGAGCACAGGGAAGAAGGTCCCGCGCGCGACGGCCCGTTCCAGGTCGTCGATCAACGTCTTGACGTCGATCTCCTCGCCGCTCAGATAGCGGTCCATGAGGGTCTCGTCCTCGCTCTCCGCGATGATCCCCTCGATGAGCCGGTTGCGGGCCTCCTGGATGCCCGGGAGCTGTTCGGGCGCCGGGTCGGTCTCCTTGCGCTCCCCGGAGGAGTAGTCGAACAGCTTCTGCGACAGCAGTCCGGTCAGCCCGGTCACGGGCGCGTGCCCGTCGGGCCCCGGCGTGCCGTGCAGCGGCAGATAGAGCGGCAGGACGGCGTCGGGGTCGTCCGCGCCGAAGACCTCCGCGCAGGTGCGTGTCATGTCGTCGAAGTCCGCGCGCGCGGACTCCAGATGCGTGACCACGATGGCCCGCGGCATGCCGACCGCCGCGCACTCCTCCCACACCATCCGGGTCGAGCCGTCCACCCCGTCCGAGGCCGAGACGACGAAAAGGGCCGCGTCCGCCGCGCGCAGACCGGCCCTGAGTTCCCCGACAAAGTCGGCGTATCCGGGAGTGTCCAGGATATTGATCTTGTATCCGCCCCATTCGACGGGTACCAGTGAGAGCTGTACCGAGCGGTGCTGCCGGTGCTCGATCTCGTCGTAGTCGGAGACGGTGCCGCCGTCCTCCACCCGGCCCGCCCGGTTGACGGCTCCCGCGGTCAGCGCGAGAGCCTCCACCAGGGTCGTCTTGCCCGATCCGGAGTGGCCGACCAGCACCACATTCCGTACGGACGCGGGGTGGTCGGCCGCTGTAGCTCTGCCGGCGGCTCCGGGGTGTGTGTTCGCCTTGTCGCCCATGGTCCTGCCTCCCGTGCACGGTGAGGTCACTGTGGGCGCGGACGTTCCGGATCCGCGTGCGGTGGCGGCACCGATGACGCCCGCGGTGCTTTCGAGCTTGGCACTGGTGGCACGGTGCGTCCATACGACGGACGCGATGGCGCGGACGGGGAAGGGAAGGCGTGGGATGTCACGCGCGCGGTGATGGCTGCCCCGACATCCCGTTGTGACCCGGATGCCGTCAGGACGTGACACGGGGCGCGGGTGCCCGAACGTCGCACATGCGCGCGCGTGGCTACGATGGGCCAGCCGGTGGCCAGTAGGGGCCGCGCGGCAAAACCGACCCTCGGGAAGGCCATGCTGAACAAGTACGCGCGTGCATTCTTCACGCGTGTCCTCACACCGTTCGCCGCGTTTCTCATCCGCCGGGGCGTCAGCCCCGACACGGTCACGCTCCTCGGCACCGCCGGAGTGATCGCGGGCGCGCTGGTCTTCTACCCCAGGGGAGAGCTCTTCTGGGGCACGATCGTCATCACGCTGTTCGTGTTCTCGGACCTCGTCGACGGCAACATGGCGCGCCAGCTGGGCCGTTCCAGCCGCTGGGGCGCCTTCCTGGACTCCACCCTCGACCGCGTGGCCGACGGCGCGATCTTCGGCGGGTTCGCGCTCTGGTACGCGGGCGGGGGCGACGACAACGTCCTGTGCGCGGTCTCGATCTTCTGTCTGACCAGCGGCCAGGTGGTCTCCTACACCAAGGCGCGCGGCGAGTCGATCGGCCTGCCCGTCGCTGTCAACGGCCTGGTGGAACGTGCCGAGCGCCTGGTGATCTCGCTGGTCGCGGCCGGTCTCGCGGGGCTGCACAAGTTCGGGGTCCCGGGCATCCAGTACCTGCTGCCGATCGCCCTGTGGATCGTCGCCGTAGGCAGCCTCGTCACGCTGATCCAGCGCGTCGTCACGGTCCGCCGGGAGTCCGCGGAGGCGGACGCGGCGGCCTCCCAGGGCACCGCTCAGAGCAGCGAGGCGGCCTCGTGACCGACCTGCGGGGGCGACTGACGGACGGTGCCTACGCGGCCGGCTGGAGCGCAGTCAAGAGGCTCCCCGAGCCCGTCGCCGTCCGGCTCGGTCAGACCATCGCCGACCTCGCCTGGAAGCGGCGCGGAGAGCGCGTACGACGGCTCGAGTCGAACTACGCGCGCGTGGTGCCCGACGCGACACCTGAGCGGCTCGCCGAACTGTCCCGTGCGGGCATGCGTTCGTATCTGCGGTACTGGATGGAGTCGTTCCGTCTCCCGGCGTGGAGCCCGGAGCGCGTGCGGACGGGCTTCGACCCGGAGGGCCTGCACAACCTGACCGACGGTCTGGCCTCGGGGCGTGGGGTGATCCTCGCGCTTCCGCACCTGGGCAACTGGGACCTGGCCGGTGCCTGGGTCACCACCAAGCTGGAGACGCGGTTCACGACGGTCGCCGAGCGTCTGAAGCCGGAGACCCTGTACGACCGTTTCGTCGCCTATCGCGAGGGCCTGGGCATGGAGGTCCTGCCGCACAGCGGCGGCAGCGCGTTCGGCACCCTGGCGCGGCGGCTGCGGGACGGCGGCCTGGTCTGCCTGGTCGCCGACCGGGACCTGTCCGCCTCCGGTGTCGAGGTCAAGTTCTTCGGCGACGCGGCCCGGATGCCCGCGGGTCCGGCCCTGCTGGCCCAGCAGACGGGCGCGCTCCTGCTCCCCGTCACCCTGTGGTACGACGACTCGCCGACCATGCGCGGACGTGTTCATCCGCCGATCGAGGTACCCGAGACAGGTACGAAGGCCGAGAAGACGTCTGTCATGACACAGGTGCTGGCCGATGCCTTCGCCACGGGAATCGCCGACCACCCGGAGGACTGGCACATGCTTCAGCGGCTGTGGCTCGCGGATCTCGACCCCGCGAAGGACCCCGAGAAGAACACCGGGAGCGGACAGGCCGTCGCGGCGGACCCCGAGAAGGGGACCCCGTGAAGATCGGCATCGTCTGCCCGTACTCCTGGGACGTGCCGGGTGGCGTCCAGTTCCACATCCGCGATCTGGCCGACTACTTCATCCGCCTGGGCCACGACGTCTCCGTCCTCGCTCCCGCCGACGACGACACCCCGCTCCCGCCGTACGTCGTCTCCGCCGGCCGCGCGGTCCCGGTGCCGTACAACGGCTCGGTGGCCCGGCTGAACTTCGGCTTCCTGTCGGCGGCCCGGGTGCGGCGGTGGCTGCACGAGGGCGAGTTCGACGTGATCCACATCCATGAGCCGGCCTCGCCCTCGCTGGGTCTGCTGGCCTGCTGGGCGGCCCAGGGCCCGATCGTGGCCACCTTCCACACCTCGAACCCGCGCTCCAGGGCCATGCTGGCCGCGTACTCGATCCTCCAGGCCGCCCTCGAGAAGATCAGCGCCCGGATCGCGGTGAGCGAGTACGCCCGGCGGACGCTGGTGGAACACCTGGGCGGCGACGCGGTCGTCATCCCGAACGGAGTCGACGTCGACTCCTTCGCCGGGGCCAAGCCGAAGCCCGAGTGGCAGGGCGACACGATCGGCTTCATCGGCCGCATCAACGAACCCCGCAAGGGCCTGCCGGTCCTCATGAAGGCGCTCCCGAAGATCCTCGCCGCGCGCCCCTCGACAAGGCTGCTGGTCGCGGGCAAGGGCGACGAGGAGGAGGCGCTGGAGGGCCTGCCGCCGGAGCTGCGCTCACGGGTCGAGTTCCTGGGCATGGTCAGCGACGAGGACAAGGCCCGCCTGCTGCGCAGCGTGGACGTGTACATCGCCCCCAACACCGGCGGGGAGAGCTTCGGAATCATCCTGGTCGAGGCGCTGTCCGCGGGCGCCCCTGTACTGGCCTCGGACCTGGACGCCTTCGCCCAGGTCCTGGACCAGGGGGCGGCGGGCGAGCTGTTCCCGAACGAGGACGCGGACGCGCTGGCCGACGCGGCCGTACGGCTCCTGGGCGACCCGGACCGCCGCGCAGAGCTGCGGGAACGGGGCAGCGCCCATGTGCGGCGCTTCGACTGGTCGACGGTGGGCGCGGACATCCTGTCCGTGTACGAGACGGTGACGGACGGTACGACAGCCGTCGCGGCGGACGAGCGGACGGCGACGGGGCTGCGGGCGCGACTGGGGCTGGCGCGGGACTGAGCGAGGCCTCAGCCGGGCGCACGAGGGGGCCGCGGCCGTGAACGGTAACCTTGCCGCCCGTGACCGCAACCCTCATCTGGATCCTTGTCGCGCTCGTCGCGATCGGCCTCTACCTGAGCTGGACCGCCGGGCGGCTCGACCGTCTGCACGCCCGCATCGACGCCACGCGCGCGGGCCTCGACGCGCAGCTGCTGCGCAGGGCGTCCGTCGCGCAGGAGCTGGCGACGTCGGGCGTCCTCGATCCGGCGGCCTCGATCGTGCTGTACGAGGCGGCGCACGCGGCGCGGCAGGCCGAGGAGGAGCAGCGTGAGGTCGCCGAGAGCGAGCTGAGCCAGGCGCTTCGGGCCGTCTTCGCGGAGGCGGGGCAGGTCGAGGCGGTGCGGGAGGCTCCCGGTGGGGAGGCAGCGGCGGGGGAGCTGACCGAGGCGGTGCGTCGGGTGCCGATGGCTCGGCGGTTCCACAACGATGCGGTGCGGGCGGCTCGGGCGTTGCGGCGGCATCGCAAGGTGCGGTGGTTCCGGCTGGCGGGGCACGCGCCGTTCCCCCTGGCCTTCGAAATGGACGACGAACCCCCGACGGCCCTGGCGGAGCGCACACCGGCGTAGAACGGGTTTTCTTCGCCCCCGCCGCCCCTACCCGTCCCATCCTTCTCGGGGGGGCGGCGAAACCGAGGAGTTCGGTGCTCGCGGTGTCCAGCCACTGGAGGTCGTCGGCGACGACGAGTACGGGGCCCTTGGCGGCCAGGGCGCGC